>JBJKQM010000081.1:0-3673 GCA_046705365.1 Thermoplasmataceae archaeon | reverse complement strand
AAATTTATAAGCATTCTTACTGCAGATATTCCCTGACCTGAACCAACCCCAATAACAACTGCCACTTTCCCCGCAAGTGAGTCTCTGATTAAATCAACCATATAAGATGGAATGTGCCATCTTTAATTAAGCTATTTTAGCGCCTTCTACGAGTTTGAAAACATTCTAGGAGTACTCACAGGCAAATTTGGCGAACGGAAACATCTATTTCAAGGGATATCCCTTTTCAACCTGTTCAGAAACCGGCTAACGTTCCCTTCAGCAGAAGGATTACAATAGCAGCGGCAAGTATTACGGCCATCCCTATGTAATACCAGTACCTGGAAAGATCGTTCTTCACTTTGATACCAAATTCATCGTAGTTTTCAGTTTTGTATTTTTCCCATTCTTTTGGATCATAATTGACGTCCATTAAGTCATCATGGGTTCCTCCGGGACTGTTGGAACCAGTTTTTTGCCTGGATTTGCCAGTTCTGAAACCTCTACGTCCGAAGAAAAAGGGAAAAAAGAAGAAATATGGGAAATAACCCCCCAATAAATTGCCTCTGTGAAAAACATATGGCAGCACTACATACGAAATAAGAAAAATTGCAAGGTAAATTATGAGTATGATGCCTCCGAGCCCCAGTTTTCTAGCCATCTGTATTGTCCTTTAGGCGCCTATAGCCATTTAAGTTAAAACGTTTATTGAATCAGACCCATCCACGCTTACGAAATAATAATAACAGAACTGTTGCGATCAAGATCATGGAAGCGACTAACCCGTAAAAACCGTAAACATTATTCGATCCCGGCTGGAAAAACCCAGATGTAAAGTTCATTCCGTAAAAACCGGTCAGGAATGTTAAAGGAAGAAAAATCGTTGCAACAATGGTAAGGAGCCTGAGTATGTTGTCAGTGAAAGCTGATCTCAGAGTGAAGTACAGGTCCCTGACGTCACCTGTTCTCAGCATATAGGAGTCAAGGGTTTCAATCAGCTGAAATGTATGGTCATAGACATCCCTGAATGCAGACATCAAATCAACAGACACAAATTTCAGTGTTCCTCGTTCTGCCAGCGACATGACATCCCTGTGCTGGGTCAGCATAATCCTGAGTTCACTCATTTCCCTTCTGGCCCTTGAGATATGAGACATAAGGCTTTTGACATCTGAAAGAGCACTGGCTTTGAGCGAATCAAAGTCCAGGATCTCAGTTCTCATTGAAACAAGCCAGTTTTCAACATTAGAGAGCGCCGAGTAGAAAGAATCCACTGAAAAATCGTATACCAGGTGCATTACAAGGGAAGTAAAAACTGTGGTGCCCTTCAGTTTCTTAATGCGGTTCCTGAGCGTTTCGGTCACATTGTTGATGATACTTGAACCTTTCCTGTGAAAAGTGAGAATACTGTTCTGTGACAGAATTATGAAAATTTCATCCTGTGAATAGTCAAACTCTGTTCCCATCGTTACATAGACTCCCTTGGAGACCGCGAAAATATATTCCTGGTAATCCTCAATTTTTATCCTCTGGTTCCCAACCAGTATATCCTCGATCGTCAATGGATCAATTCCGAATATCTCACCTATTCTTTTCGTGTTGTCTGATTCAAATTCCTCAAAATCAATCCACAAATCCTTCTGGGAAACCAAGCCCTGGAGGTTCTCAAGATCTGTAAATGTCTGGACCTGTAACTCCTTCTTCGTCGGGCTCGAGACCGTGATTTGCATTCCAGTTAAGTATGCGGCTTTTTTAAAAATAACTTTCTCAATATGCTGAGAATTGTTGAAACAATTCCTGCAAATTCCCAGAATTTGCGTATTTTTTAAACATACACTTTATATAAATATAAATTATCTATTTTAGGTTTCAATGGCCAAATACATCAAATGCCCCGAATGCGGGCATGTTTTTAAGCGCCCATTGGTAGATGAAAAAAGGATCGGATTCGGTTTCAACCCACCAGGCCTCGGAGTGATTCACTGCCCTGAGTGCAAGGTTGAGAAGAGAAGAAAATATTTCACAATCGTTCCTGAAAGTGAGGTTAACGCTCAGCCCGCACAAACAAAGGAACACACCGTAAAACAACCTTCTGAAAAAGAACAGATAGAAGCCTCAAAATTCGAGGATGAGTAATTGATTGAACTTTCCAGTCTTACAAAAGTTTATGGTTCCACTATAGGTGTTGAGGACCTTACATTCAATATCAATGATTCAGAAATTTTTGCATTACTGGGCCCAAATGGTGCCGGGAAAACCACGACATTAAGGTTAATGACAGGCCTGATTGGCCCTACCAACGGCTATGTGAAGATAGACGGGGTAAGAGCCGAGGGTACTGAAAATCTGCGCACCATACATGGGAAAATAGGTGTTCTGCCTGAAACCCCCGGACATTATGAGAACCTCACTGCGTACAGGAATCTCCAGTTTTATGGCAAGATGTACGGGATGCCGGATTTGAAACTGGAAGAGAGGATTAAGTCACTCCTCGAGGATTTTGAGCTGATCAAGAATAAAGAACAGAAAGTTTCGACATTCTCCAAAGGAATGAAGCAGAAGCTTGCAATCATCAGGACTGTACTGCATGATCCCCGGTATGTGTTCCTGGATGAGCCACTTTCAGGCCTTGATCCAGAGGCATCCAGATTTGTAAAGGATTACATCCGCTCCATGAAGGATGAGGGGAAAACCGTGATCCTCTCCACTCATGATCTTAATGATGCAGACAAACTTAGTGATCGAGTCGCAGTGGTCAAGAACAAGCTACTGGCTGTTGATACACCCACAAACCTCAAGCAGAAATCATTCAAGAGAACCGTGGTGTTCCACCTTGCTGATATTTCGAATCTCAACCTAGATGATTTAAATTCAATGCAATTTGTCAGATCTGCAAACATCAGTAACAGTGCCCTTGTTCTGGAAGTGGATTCCCCTGAGGAGAACAATCCGGAAATAGCAAAGTACCTTGTTTCAAATGGTTTTAGAATTCAATTCATTGGTGAAATCAGGCGTACCCTTGAGGACGTATACCTTTCTATTGTGGAGACTTCAAAGGAGGCGATAAGATGAACAGAAGTCTGGTTTATGAGTTGATGAAGAAGGATCTTCAGGATATCCGGAAGAATGGGTACGTGCTCTATTCAATGCTTTTCCTGCCCATTGTTCTGGCCGTCATAGGTATAGTTTCTACTGTTGGCCTTGTACTTACTGTTGGTCCGGTCACCTCCGGGACCTCCATAAACACATCAACAATATTCTCTTCAATGTTCGTGCTTGTGCCGGCCATAATAACTACCCTGGTTGGCTCCACAAGCATCATACTGGAAAAGAACAACAGGAGCCTGGAACCTTTACTGGCTACCCCAATTTCAGATACTGAACTGTTCGCAGGTAAAGCCCTTGCCCCACTTATACCGGGAATCCTGATTGCACTGCTCACATATGGAATATACATTGGCGCGGTTGATGCCCTTACTTTTGGGAAGTTGGGTTATTTCATGTTCCCGACTTTTCTGACCATGATACAAATGTTTTTCCTGGTTCCAGTGGTTGGAATGCTGGGAACATTTGCATCGCTTATAGTTTCTTCGAAGACAAAGGACATAAGGGCAGCCCAGCAGCTTTCGAGTCTGGTTGTCCTGCCTGTACTTATCACAGTGTATGTGCCATTATTTGCAGCTGGTGAGGATCT
>JBJKQM010000080.1:0-18289 GCA_046705365.1 Thermoplasmataceae archaeon | reverse complement strand
ATCTCATACTTCATGGATAAAATTACTCAAGGCCGCTATAATTACATTTTCCCTAAGTCGGATGTGTTTTTATGTCACTCTATTCTGGCATGAAAAAACTATGTTGCTTAATACGCCCCGGCCGGGATTTGAACCCGAGTCACGAGCTCGACAGGCTCGTATGATAGGCCGCTACACTACCGGGGCTTTACCGTTGATTGTTTGCGTTTATTTAAAATGTATTATTTGCCTAATTATTTTCCAGTTTGCAGGTCTCCAAGGTAACCGAAATCAACAAGGCCGAATTCCTCTGTAATCCCATATACTCTGAAAGTCTTGGAATTTGTATGCCTAAGCACAGGAGTAAAATGCTCCTCACTCAGGAGGCTCTGTGCCACATCAGTACCTGAAGAGAAAAAACTCATAGCTGGTGTGATGAGTACTTTTGACTCTTCACTGTAAACAAACGATGGTATCTTGAACATTCCCCCAACTCTGTCCCTCAGGACAAGGGACGGATGCTCGTGACCCAAAATTGTCAGCTTCTTTAATCCCCTGTCGCGATCGCCGTGATAGACAAAATATCTTTCAGTTTCAAAAATTTCAGATATTTCTATACCTTTCTTCTTGAGTATTGCAATGAGATAATTGTCGTGATTGCCGCGGACGAAATGGAGCTTCAGCTGTTTCTCGTATCTGTTGATGAAGTGCATGATATCGTCCCATTCCTGGGGCAGATTTTTCGAAAATTCATGCTTGAAATCTCCGTTTATTATGAGCGTTTCAGGGTTGTACCTTTCGATTATCTTGTCAACCATCCCTTCCACGTGGTCTCTCTGTAGTTTGGGGAGGAAAAGGCCATGAAGGTTCATTTCCTCTTCGAACCCAAGATGAAGATCAGATACAACTGCGGCCGAAATGTCTCTGAGATAAATGCAGTGAAGGTCAGAAATGAAGACATCGTCCATTACTCTAATTTCTTTCAACGTCTTCTGTAATGCAAGTAAAAGTTAAGTTTTGTTAGGCACTTCATAGAAGTTGACTGAAGATTCTATTACCATAAATTATGGAAACAGTGAGGCAGAAATAGATCCAACAGGTTCCTATGTAAAGCGCCTTATTCTGAATGGTGAGGAGATCCTCAAACCAAGTGCTGACGATGTTCAGACACATGGTGGAATGGCTCTCCTTCTCCCTTTTGCCAACAGAGTCCGGAACGCCACTTACAGATGGGCAGGAACGACCTACAACCTGCCAAGAAACAATGGACAGAACAGCATTCATGGTCTAACCAGGGATCAGTTATGGGGCATTTCCCACAGGGGGAGTGATGCAGTATCCATGACCTGCAAGCTGGATTCTGAAGGGTATCCTGTTCCACTTTTCCTGAAAGTCACTTACAGAATTGAACAACGGCGTTTCTCAACCGAAATATTTGCAAGCAACGAAGGTACCACTAGCGCACCGTTTCTGGCTGGATTACATCCGTATTTTAAAACTGAAAATACGTGGAAATTATCAGGATACAGGCATTATCTTGAGTTAAACTACAAGGATTCTTATTTTCCTGATGGCACTTTCTCAGCAGCTAGCCCAGACTCCATCGGCTCTCATAGTAAAAGAATCTATGATAATGCATTTATAGCTGAGGGCCCAGTTCTACTTCATACCGGCAAAAGTGCAATTAGAATCACCAATTCAGACATGCCTTATCTGGTCATTTACAACGGTGAATATTCCGAGGGAAAATCAGTGGCTCTTGAGCCCATGACTGGTGCGCCAGACGCATTCAATAATGGTATTGGTCTTATAACAATCCCGCAGGGGGAATCCTTCAGCTGTAGCGCAACATTTGAACTTATGAGGTAACCCATGTGCCTTGGTGCATACAACGATTCCTGCATAAAAGAAAAATTAGCTCCAGCATTCGTGTGGTGAAGTTCGTGAATGTAGGTATTATTGCGAATTTTTCGCTATAACTGTGATAAGATTTAAGTATAGAGCATAGGTATAGATTTACCTTACAGTGTGGTGTAGATGAAGAAAGTCATAATAGAAGATGACAAAGCAGTTTCTCCGATCATTGCTACAATCCTGCTCGTTGCCATTACCGTAGTTCTGGCAGCAACCTTGTACACAATTCTTGGCGGATACACAACATTTCTGGGCTCTTCAACTCCTCAGGCTTCAGTAACAGTAAAAGAAGTCACAAGCAGTCCACCACCAATTTACATGTTGTATGTTCAGCAATTCGGCGGAAACATCAGCCTTGATAAAGTTCAATTGGTTGTAACGAACACTAACAACAGTGTGTATTACACTACACTCATGACCGATTTACAGAGCCCTGGTGCTGGTTTGGGAAACCTTTGGAATATCACAGTGTACGGGCCATCGTATCTCACAGCTTCAACAGTGATTAAACTGTCCGGCATAAACGGTGCCTCGGGCGATGAAAACATTAGCCAGATTCAACTGGTTGATATAAGCACCAACGGGGTCATAGGAACTTTCTCTTTTACGACTTTATAAAAATAATTTGGTTATCCAACCAATTTCTTTAATTTTTCAAGATTTTCAACAGGGGGAAGACAGTTGTTCTTTGTGCATACGATAATTCTTGCGTGTTCGTCTTCGCCAGTAGATAGTGGTTCATCCAGCACCTGAAGGAGCTTTTTATTTGATTTATCAAGGAATAATCCCTCAGCATAAGGCAGGAATTCAGAGTAGAAGTATGACTTGATTTTCTCCAGTTCAGGGTTTGTATTCCAGGTTTTCACAAGATATGACTCAGACAGGGCATAATCTATCCCTATTCCCATAAAACTGTGATACATGGGGCCACGCTCAATATCTGAAGCAAATGCGTCTGCGATAGACACTCCGTCCTGTATCATGTCACTATCAGACAGGATCGTTCCAAGCCTGAGCAGGTTGTACATATGTACCGAATTTCCTGACGGTATCGCACCGTCATGTCCTTCCTTCATCCTCACGGGTAGTTTCTCCCCATCTATGGGAGATCCGAAAAATCCACCTTCTGCTTTGTCCTGGAAAAGTTCCTTTGAAGTCTGGATTAAACTTCTTGCAGCCTCAAGGTAACCTGGTTCCATCGTTGAAAGAAACAATTCGGTCAGCCCGAAGGAAAAGAAGGCGTAATCGTCAAGGTAACCATTAATGGCACTCTCACCGTCTCTATACCTGTGAAGAAGTTTGCCGTTCTTATACAGGTTATTGAGGATAAAATCAGCAGACTTCCTTGCCTGCAGGAGGAAATTCTCTTCCCCAAATGCCCTGTGAGCCTTGGCCAATGCAGCGGTCATTAGGCCGTTCATATCTGTGAGAACTTTATCATCCACGTGTGGTCTGATCCTTTTTTCACGCAATTCGAAGAGTTTTTCCCTTGATCTGTCAAGTATCTGCTTAAGCTCATCAGGTTCCAATCCGAGCCTCTTTGCTTCATTCTCTATGGGATTGTTCAGGTAGAGAATGTTCTTTCCAGTGTTCCTGCCGGTTGCTTCATCAAGATAGTTTCCTTCCAGTTCAGAATTAAATACCGACATGAAAACATCTGCGTCCTCTTTTCCCAGGGCCTGGAATAGTTCAGTTGCCCTCCAGGTGTAAAATTTTCCCTCCTCATTTTCACTGTCCGCATCTATTGCACTGTAAAATGCACCTTCACTGGAGCACATTTCCCGGTTGAGGAATTCTACTACTTCATATACCACATCCCGGAACATTCTGTTGCCTGTGAGTTGGTAAGCTTCAGTATACGCCATTATCATGAATGCCTGATCGTAAATCATTTTCTCAAAGTGCGGCAGGAACCATCCAGCATCAGTAGAGTATCTGTGGAAACCATAACCTACGTGGTCATAAATTCCACCCATCCTCATGGCGGAAAGCGTCTTTGTAACCATGTCAAGAAGTTCCTTATCGCCAGTTTTCCTGTATATTCTCATCAGAAACATCAGGTTCTGGATTGAAGGGAATTTTGGCGCATTTCCAAAACCGCCATTTTCTGTGTCAAAGCTTGACTTGAGCTGGTTGGTAATATTACTCAGGGTGGTCTGGTTCACAGAGTTGCCCTTCTTTCCGTGGGTAATCCTCTGCAGGTTGTTCAGAACTTCCTCAGCTCTTCTTTCGACCTCTTCCTTACCCTGTGTCCACAATTCCTTAAGCTGCCTGGTAAGCTCTATTATTCCAACCATTCCCCTACGGCTTTCCCTTGGTATGTACGTGAGTGCAAAAACTGGCACCTTGTCCGGAGTCATGATTACGTTGAGAGGCCAGCCCCCTGTTCCGGTCATCATCTGGCTCACAGTCATGTAGGCACTGTCTATATCGGGCCTTTCCTCCCTGTCAACCTTGATGCTCACAAAGAGGTCATTCATCTCCCTTGCCACGTATTCGTTTTCAAAACTCTCCTTCTCCATGACATGGCACCAGTGGCAGGTGGAATAGCCAATGCTCAGGAAAACAAGCTTGTTCTCTTTCTTTGCTTTTTCAAATGCTTCCTCTGACCATGGATACCAGTCGACGGGGTTGTGGGCATGCTGAAGCAGGTAAGGGCTCTTCTCGTTTATGAGCCTGTTAGTGTAAGTAGAATCTTCCATAATTTCACCGTAAATTGAATATTTTGTGTTTAAGGATGAGTTAACCTCCCCTTATAACAATTATTGCATGGTATGAACCACAAATTCCCTTTAATATCTGATTCAATTTACAGGTTGTGGGAATTGCCATTCTGGTTCGGCATGGAGAGAGCGAAACGAACGTTCGAAACCTGATATCTTCAGATTATGATGGTTATCCACTGACGGAAACGGGGAGAAGACAGGCAGTTACAGCCTCCGAGCAATTCAGGGGCATGAACCTGAACAGCTTTTTAACAAGCCCTGTCCAGAGAGCAAGAGAAACAGCCAAAATAATTTCAGGGAGCATAGGAATGGATCCGGTTATCGATGAGAGAATAAAAGAATCAGGTATGGGAAAATACAATAACAGAAATTTTACGGATATTCCGAAACTCAGGAGATCTGAACTGGGGATGGAAACCTGGGAATCACACCAGAATAGGTTTCTGGGAGCTCTTGAAGACATAAATGGAGTGGCTTTGTTGGTGAGCCACGCATTTCCAATCAGGGCCACTTTATCCTATTATCTTGGGCTGAACGAGGAAGAAAGCTACGGCATCAACATACGTAACGCCAGCATTTCTGTTATAGACCTAGAAAAAGCGGAAGTCCTCTGCATTGGCTCAAGGCACCTGACCGAAAGGGTGAAGGGCCAGATTGCACGCGGCATAATCTGAACTGAACTCAAATTGTTAAATAGTGAATGCCGCACATAAAAATATTAAGCGTATCTAAGCCATATACCTCTGATTATGTTCATATATGATTCCATGTCCAGGAAGGAAGTAGAACTGAAAATCCCCCGGGAAGAAGTGGTGAGGGTTTTTGTTTGCGGCCCGACAGTGCAGGATACTTTCCATCTGGGACATGCAAGAACATACATCTTCTTCGATACTTTTGTGAAATACCTCAGGAAGAGCGGTTACAGCGTGTTTTACCTCCAGAACATAACCGACATTGATGACAAGATCATCAACAGGGCAAAAGAAGAAAACACAAGCTATGACGTGATTTCAGACAGATATTCAAAGGAATTCTTCAGGGTCATGAATTTGCTCAAGGTGGACAGTGTCAATTTCTATGCTTTTGCCACCAGGCACATGCAGGAGATCATTGGTCAGATATCATTACTCCTGAAGAAAGGGCTGGCCTATGAGACAAAGGATGGAGTCTATTTCAGGGTACGAAAGTTCCAGGATTACGGCAGGCTTTCCGGGCAGGATATGGAAGCCCTCAAGTCAGGTGCGAGGGTGGAATCCTCAGAGGAGAAAGAGGATTCAAGAGATTTCGTAATCTGGAAGAAAATGAAACCTGGAGAGCCCTACTGGGATTCCCCCTGGGGAAAGGGTAGGCCTGGCTGGCACATTGAAGACACTGCCATCACTGAAAGGTATTTTGGAGAAGTGTACGACATTCATGGGGCTGGTACCGATCTCATATTTCCCCATCATGAGGCAGAGATAGCCATAGAAAGATCCATAAGCGGGCGTGACCATCTTGCCCGTTACTGGCTGCACAGTGGCATGATAAACATCAATGAGGAAAAGATGTCAAAATCCCTCCACAATTTTATCACAATTGAAAACGCCCTCACAGATTTTAAGCCGGAAGAGCTCAGGTATG
This sequence comes from Thermoplasmataceae archaeon, assembly GCA_046705365.1. Taxonomy (GTDB): domain Archaea; phylum Thermoplasmatota; class Thermoplasmata; order Thermoplasmatales; family Thermoplasmataceae; genus JAJZOM01. The sequence continues at coordinate 12,050 of JBJKQM010000080.1, read as the reverse complement.
CGCTCCTGAATGTGCAGTTCAGGACTGTCATGAGTTTCTCAGAAGAGATTATGCTCGAGGCCCGTTCTAACGTAAATACGTTGAATATACTTTACAGGAAGCTGAAGAAACAGTCCCCTGAAGTAAATAAATACGTTCAGGACGGGAATTTACACATAGATACCCTGAACAGGATTCTGGAGCAGGGATTCGATCTTCGGGCGATGTTTGCCCAATTGCTGCAGATGGCCAGCAACTGGAACAACAGGATCGATTCATTGAACCCGGTAGAGAGATCTCAGGCAATAGAAACACTCGAATGGGTGGATGATTTTACAGGAATCCTTACCAAATCCAATTCAGCTGATAATACCTCAGACCTGGTGGAATTGGCTCTAAGAATACGGCGCAATCTTCGGGATAAGAAGGATTTTGAGACTTCGGACATGATTCGGGCTGGACTTAGGGAACTGGGCATTTACATCGAGGATAATGGGGACAAGACAACCTGGTGGAGGGAATAAAGGACTGTTTTCTATGAATGCTGCAGTTATTGTTGTGGACATTGTCAACGATTTTGTATCCGGGGTATTTGGATCGGAGAGGGCAAAACAGGTTTCGGTTGATATTGGGGAATTTCTGCAGGCCCTGGGAGACCGTGCTGTCAAGGTATTCACCCTGGATACACATATTCCCAATGATCCTGAATTCAAGGTGTGGGGTGAACACTGCCTTATCGATACGTGGGGAAGCCAGCAAACTGAGAATATTGCCAAAATAGAAGGTTACAGGATCAGAAAAAGGCATTTTGACGCCTTCCACCATACTGACCTTGATGGGTTTCTCAGAGCACTTTCCATTGACAAACTTTACATTTTTGGAATCAGCACAGACATATGTGTACTACATACTGCAGCTGGAGCCTTTTTCAGGTACTATGACACCACCATCATCTCGGACCTTTGTGCCGCAATTTCACCAGAAAGGCATTTAGAGGCTCTCTCATTCATGGAAAGAAACTACGGATTTAGGAATATAAATTCAAAGGAAGCACTGGAGGAGATAAACAATGCAGGCAAGTAGCAAAAATGAGGGTAACAGGAACAAACTCAGGATAAACTCAGCATCTTATGAAGAAATCATTTCCGGGAAAGCCTCGGACGTATACTTTGAACGAAGCCTTGAGGCTGCAGCAAAGGTAAAACATGAGGCTAATGTGGTTGCGGAATTCACAGTTTCAGGGCCGCTGGATCCATGGATAACCTTCACCGGCATAAGTGAAGTACTGAAGCTCATGGAGGGAAAGAATGTGGATCTTTATGCCATTCCAGAGGGGACAATCGTTCCCCCAAGAGATTCACACGGTCTACCTGTACCATTCCTGAAAATTGTGGGAAACTATGATGACTTTGGTGAGTTTGAAACAGCCATGCTAGGTTTCATGTGCCAGTCTACAGGAATATCAACTTATTCTTCGAGGATAAGGCTCGAACTGGAGGACACTCCTTTTTTCTCCTTCGGAATCCGGAGGATGCATCCCGCTATCTCTCCAATGATTGACAGGGCTGCATATATAGGGGGTGCAGACGGAGTTTCAGGCATACTTGGTGCAGAACTGATTGGCGCCAAGCCGGTCGGGACGATGCCACATGCCCTGGCATTGATTTTTGGTGACGACAAATCATGGGAGATGACTGTCCAGAAAGCCGGAAAAGAGGGGATCAAAACAGTCCTTATAGATACATACATGGACGAAAAATTTGCTGCAATAAAAGCTGCCCAGATGTTTCCAGACCTTGATTACATAAGACTTGATACGCCATCCTCAAGGAGAGGGAATTTCCCCAATATAGTGCGTGAAGTCAGATGGGAGCTTGATCTCCGAGGTTACCAGCATGTCAAGATCATGGTATCGGGGGGATTAAAGCTGGAAAACCTCTCCGAGTTGAAAAAGGCGGGTGCAGCATCTTTTGGAATTGGCACATCTATAGCCTCAGCAAGTCCATATGATTTCGCAATGGATATAGTGGAATTAAACGGCAAACCCCACGCGAAAAAGGGCAAATATTCTGGTTCAAAGAACGTTCTCAGATGCAATAAATGTCGCATGCATCTTGTTGTCCCATCTGGAAAAGAAATCGCCAAGTGTGAATGTGGCGGCAAAATGGAGAGTCTTCTGAAGAAATATCTTACCGGGGGTAAGGTTGTCCAGGATGTTGAATCACCGAAAGAAATGAGGGAACGGACTCTTCGCGAACTGGATTTTTTGAAGGCCACTACAGCTTGATTTCTGTTTCAGGCTGAAGCTGCCGTTATTCTTTTCTTCAAACTTTTTTCACATGTGGGGCAACAGGCATAGTACACTTTCCTGTTTATTGTAACGGTGATGGGGGAACCGGAAATTTCTTTGTTGCATAAGTCACAGTGGATATGCTCAACCCTCCCAAGGTTATTTCCCGATACTCTCTTTACCGCTATCCGCACATCCAGAATTTTTGCATTTCTCAGTTTTGGCAAATTTTCGTAGTAAAGAGTCAAAAGATGTGTGCCGTCTATCAGGAAGTAGTCTTCAAGAACAAGCTCTTCAGGGACTTCAACAAGATTTTCAACATGCACAAGTACTATGTCCTTCTCTTCATCATCCAGTGTTATTGTGAAGGCTTTTATGACGCCGCTTTCCAGGAGACTGTCAAGGGTTTTCTTTGCTGTAACCCTTGAAATACCAAGTATAGAAGCTATCTCAGAAATGTTCTTTCTGGAATCCATTTTCAAAACTGCAAGTAATCTCTGTTCAGTTTCAGAAAGATTCCTTTTCATAATGTAAAATGTTGCAATCATTTTTATACATTTTGCAAAGTCAACCCTTTAGTATTTTATCAACATTTAGCAATATGGGTAAAAAAATAGATCCGGTTTGTGGAATGAGTGTCGACGACAGCACAGATTTAAAGTCAAACTACAAGGGAACTGACTATTTCTTTTGCTGTGAACACTGCAAAACAAAATTTGACGCGAATCCACTGAAGTTCACAAGGTGAGATAGTGCCTACTGATCCGGTTTGCGGGATGTTCGTTCCCGACAGCTCCCGGCTAAAGCTGTCCAAGGATGGAAAAGACTATTTTTTCTGTTCTACAGATTGCTTGAACAAGTTCAAGTCCCCGGAAGAACAGATAAGGGAGGTAAAAAACAAACTCATTGTGGCCTGGGCCTTTGCCATACCTGTCCTGGCAATTACCTATTCGGGACTTGGGCACAAATCCTTTATTTTACTTGCTCTCACCATGCCAGTCCAGTTCTATTCTGGTTTTGGTTTTTACAGAGGAGCATATGAATCAATAAAAAACAAAATGGGCAATATGGACATACTCATCACCCTTGGAACACTGACCGCATTTTTCTATTCCGTTTTCATCACTTTCTTCCCAAATGCAATTACAAATTCAGTTCCTTATTATGATGCATCTGTCTTCATTATAACCCTGATTCTTACAGGCAACTATCTCGAGAGCATAACAAAGAAATCTGCTGGAGATGCGGCCGGGAAGTTAATGCAATCTCTTCCTAAAATAGCCCATAAGGTTCAGGGGGAGTCAATAGCTGATGTTCCTGCGGATACGTTGAAAACCGGAGATATTATCGCCGTCAGGGCTGGAGAGGTAATCATTGCAGACGGCACTGTTCTGGAGGGCTATGGAGATATTGATACTTCGACCATAACAGGAGAACAGGAACCCTTGTTCATTTCTAAAGGCGAGAAGGTTGTTTCCGGTACAAGAAACCTGAACGGATCCCTCAGTATCAGGATCGAAAGAGCTGGCAGTGATTCTACCATTAACAAGATATTCGACATGCTTCAGGCGGCCTCTTCTGGAAGGGCAAAGATCCAGAGAGTGGCAGATGTTTTCTCCTCTTACTTTGTTCCAGTAGTGCTTGTCGCAGCTTCAATTTCCGCAATATTGTGGGCCTTTTTCATAAACAGTTCAGGAAGCGGTCAATGGGATATACCCATACTTGCTTTTGTTTCAGTAGTAGTCATCGCATGCCCATGTGCCATTGGTCTCGCTGCACCCATAACCCTGCTCATATCATCATCCTTTTCCTACGAGAATGGTGTCATACTGAAAAATACAAGTTCACTGGACAGGATTTCCAAAGTTAACCGAGTAGTGTTTGACAAGACCGGAACTCTGACAGATTCCATCCCTTCAGTTGAAAAGGTGGACTCTGACATTGATTTAAATGAGCTTATAGTGTATGCTGCTTCTGTAGAAAGCCACTCAAATCATCCAGTTGCCAAGGCGGTAATGGCATACGCAAGAGAACGGAAAATCGAAACAATTCCGGCATCTGAAGTCAGGGAAATTCCAGGTAAAGGCATTACAGGTATTGTTCAGAACAGGAATATTGAGATTTCAAGGCTAAAGGAGGATGATGCTTCCGGAATCGATGTCAGGATTGACGGTGTTGTGTCCGGAAAACTTCTGCTAAATTACAAGGTGAGAGAGGGAGCCAAGGAGCTTATTAAAAACCTCAACTCTGAGGGAATAAAGACATCCCTAGTAACAGGAGACAGAAAGAGAGAAGCAGAAAAAATCGGAAAAACTCTGGGTATCACAGAAATCCACTCAGAAATAGACCCCGAAGGCAAGTCCAAAATTATTATGGAATACCAGGAGAAAGGAGACTTTGTACTTTTTGTAGGCGATGGAATCAATGATGCCGTAGCCATGGAAATTGCTGATGCCGGAATCGCGGTTTCTGATGCTTCAGATATAGCCAAGGAAGCTGGTGACATAATATTGGCCAGAAATGATATCTCTCTTGTTTATTCTGTCTTGAGACTATCACGGGAAACAATAAGGAAAGTCAGGCAGAACATTTACTGGGCAATAGGATACAACTCAGCCCTCATCCCAATAGCCGGAGGCATTCTTGTTCCAGTACTGGGCCTGGGAATTTATTCATTTCTTCCAATACTTGCAGCCCTTGCAATGGGGATGAGTTCAACCAGCGTTGTTCTTAATTCCCTTCTGCTTAGAATAAGATTGAGGAAAAATGTATTCCAACAAAGTTGGTCCAGCCCTGCTTAGAATCGTACACGTAGTGATCCATCAATGACGGCACAGGTTGGAAAAATAATGGAAAAACTTCAGGAATTATCAAATCCCGGATACAGGGAAAGAATGGAGGGTTTTGGAATTACTCCGGGGAATGCTATTGGGGTCCCTGTGCCAGAACTTAGAAAACTGGCGAAGGGGATAGGCAAATCCGTGAAAACAGCAAGGGAACTTTGGATAACCGGGAAACATGAAGCAATGATACTTTCCACCATGATTTTCCCCCCTGAAAAGTTGACCCTGGAAGAGGCTGAAAAGATGGTAGGGGACATCAAATCCTGGGACACCTGCGACCATTTTGCAGGAAACCTTGTTGCAAAAGCCAATCATGAGTTAATCACGAAACTCATTGATAGATGGGCGCATAGTGAATTGGAATTTATCAGGAGGGCTGCTTTTTCGGTTATTGCGAGCATTGACCGCTCCGAATGGTATACTGAAAACAATGTCGCCCACTTTTTGAGGCTTATTATTTCCGCATCAGATGATAATCGAAACTTCGTGAAAAAAGGCGTCAGTTGGGCATTGAGGGAAATAGGAAAGAGTTCTGTTGAGAACAGGACTCATGCACTGAAGGTTGCAGATGAAATAATGGAATCAGGTACGAGTTCGGGCAGATGGATCGGAAAAAACGCAAAGACTGAGCTGAACAGCACCAGAGTAAAGGGAAGGTTAAGCATAGAAAATTAGCATTTCCCTGTTTCTGGATTTATATATAAATCTCCGTCAAAGATATATTAGGTGCCGTAATAGTTAATTCATGAAACTCCTCATAAATGGCAATTGGGTAAATTCTGGAAATGAGGAAGAGCTCCAAAAGTATAATCCGTCCACCGGGAAAGCGCTTGGCACCTTTCCGGCTGCGACAAAGGAAGATGTAAATGCGGCAATTGATGCCGCAGACGATGCGTACGAGGATTGGTTCAAGTTAGGATCAGTAGCCAGGTCTAAGATTCTTTACAGGGCACGGGAGTTAATTGAGAACGCCCGTCCAGAGCTGGAAAAACTTCTCATGGACGAGAATGGAAAAACAACTATAGAGGCCAGGCAGGAGACCGATGGTGTAATTGACCAGATTCAGTACTATGCAGAATTTGCCAGGAAAATAACAGGCGAAATCGTAGAGGGGGACACCTCAGAGAGGAAGATATTCCAGTACAAAGTACCTTATGGCGTAGTGGTTGCACTGACACCATGGAACTTCCCAGCAGCCATGGTGGCAAGAAAACTTGCCCCTGCCCTTTTAACAGGGAATTCCGTTGTCCTGAAACCTAGCAGTGATACACCGTTCACTGCAGAATTTATAGTAAAGAAGTTCCTGGAGGCAGGAGTTCCGCCTGGTGTCTTGAATTTTGTCACAGGAAAAGGCTCGGAGATTGGCGACCATATCGTTCAGCACAGGAAAGTTTCAGCAGTTACTATGACAGGGTCCACCTCAACCGGTCAGAGAATCATGTCAAAGACCTCGAATAATATGGCTAAACTCATACTGGAACTTGGTGGCAAAGCTCCATACATGGTCTGGAAGGATGCTGACCTGAAGAATGCCCTTAGGGCTTTTATCTGGGCTAAATTCTGGAACACAGGGCAGTCATGCATAGCTGCAGAGAGATTGTATGTGCATTCCGATGTTTATGACAAATTCATGAAGATGCTTTCCAGTGCATTAGCCAGAATCAAAGTTGGAGATCCCCACAGCTCTGATATGGGGCCTTTGATCAACAAAGCGGCGCTGGAAACAACAGAGAAATTTGTGGAGGATGCCAAATCAAGCGGATATAAAATTCTGGAAGGAGGATCCCGGCCTGAGCTGGGCAGGGAATTTGAAAATGGTTATTTCTACAGGCCCACCATATTCTCCAATGTAGACCAGGATTCTGAATTATTCCAGGAGGAAGTTTTTGGTCCTGTAATTGGTTCAATGCCCGTTGAAAATGAAGATGAACTTTTCAATTATGCAAATGACTCAAAATATGGCCTTGCTTCCTACCTTTTCACATCCGATCCAAACCTCATATTCAGGGCAACAGAAGGAATAAGATTCGGCGAAGTTTATGTTAACATGCCTGGACCAGAATCATCCCAGGGATACCATACGGGTTTCAGACTGACTGGTCAGGCAGGAGAAGGGAGCAAATTTGGAGTCGAGGAATATCTGAAGCTGAAGAACGTCTACGTGGATTATTCAGGGAAACCACTGAATATTGAAACGGTCAGGGAAGATCTTATCCGATGATCTTATGATCATTTAGCCTCAAAAATTCACAATTTTTTAATTTCCTGAACAAGTTTTGTAAGTGAGTCTCTCGCATCGCCATAAAGCATTCTTGTATTGGGTTCAAAGAAAAGGTCATTCTCTATGCCTGCGAATCCTTTGCCTTTACCTCTTTTTAGCACTATTGCATTTTTCGCCTTGTCCGCGTCCAGGATAGGCATACCGTAAAGTGCGCTTCCTTCGATCCTGGCTGCGGGATTCACTACATCGTTTGCACCTATGACAAGTGCCACATCAGCGTTTCCCAATTCCCGGTTTGACTGGTCCAGATCCAGCATCATCTCATACGGAACTCCAGCCTCTGCAAGAAGTACATTCATGTGCCCGGGCATTCTTCCAGCCACCGGATGAATTGCACATGAAACACTTATTTCCTTGTCAGTAAGAATATCTATCAGATCCTTCAAAATGAATTGGGCCTGGGCAACTGCCATGCCAAATCCAGGGATTAAAACGACTTTTTGCGAATAGGCGAGCATAACGGCTGCATCTTCCATTTCAATTGGCTTTAGGGAACCTTTTTGCTCTCCAGATCCACGGGTTTCCGCCCCAAAGGCCCCGAATAGAACGTTACCAAGTGACCTGTTCATTGCCTTTGCCATCTCGGATGTAAGGATAGAACCGGATGCTCCAACAAGTATTCCTGCCACCACCATTGCATAATTCTGGATTGAATAACCGTCCAGTGCTACCGCAATTCCTGTAAGGGCATTGAGAAGTGCTATGACCACTGGCATATCTGCGCCACCAATCGGCAACGCCATTAAGATGCCGTAGGATACTGCAAATATGAAGAACAGCCCTATCCATAAACTCGGAGGAGTTGGGCTCAGATAACCGGTGATGTAGATCACTCCAGATGCTACAGCAAGAAATAGAAATACAAGGTTGATGGGCTGTTGTAGCCGGAATACAATGGGTTTCTGGTTTATCAGCCCCTGGAGTTTCATGAACGCAAGAATACTGCCAGAGATAGACACCGATCCGATCAATGCACCAGCCAGTGCTATGGGAAGGTTTGTCAGGCCGCCTCCAAACCTTAGTAAATCTATGGCTGCGATAAAGGCTGCCGCACCTGCGCCCATTCCATTGTAAATTGCCACCATCTGGGGCATGTTGATTATTGCAACCCTCCTTGCTGCATACCACCCTATGGAGCTTCCCAGCACAACACCCACCAGTATAAGGGGCATATTGGAGAGACCAGGGATAAAGAAAGTAACTATCACTGAAGCAGCCATGGCCAAGCCAGCCCATACAATACCACTGGCTGCTGTGCTTGGTTTTCCCATCCTCTGGAGGCCTATGATGAAGAATAATATTGTCACAAGATAGACTGGTTCATAGAAATCTATCATTTTCCCTTACCTCCCTTGCTCGAAGAAAACATTCCAAGCATCCTGTCAGTCACAGCGTACCCACCTGTAACATTAAGCGCTGCCATTACAACCGCTATGAATCCCAGCGTTCTTTCAATATCCGTGTTTGCATATCCAAGCGTGATTATTGCTCCCACAAGCACTATTCCATGGATGAAGTTGGAACCGGACATCAAGGGAGTGTGCAGTATAAGGGGAACCCTGCTTACGACTTCATATCCGATGAAAATGGAAAGCAGAACTACATAAATGGAGATCCAGAATTCAAGGGGCATCATGATCACCCGCCTTGCCTGAAGCAATGCATTCTTTCAGGAGTTCGTCCTGGAAAGAATAATCCAATTTTCCATCCCTTACTATAAGTTCGAGGAATGCGGAGAGATTTCTTGAAAACATCTCACTTGAATTTACAGGCATACGGGAAGGCGGGTTAGATACTCCTATGATTCTGATTCCATTATAATCCACTGTTTCGCCTGCTACAGTCAGCTCGCAGTTTCCTCCGGAATCCGCGGACAGATCCACAATAACAGTTCCTGGATGCATATGGCCAAGGGCCTCTTTGGATACCAAGACCGGAGCCCTCCTCCCAGGAACCGAGGCAGTGGTTACAATAACTTCTGATCCGGCCATTGCATCCACGAGCATACTTTGCTGTTTCTCTTTCTCATCTGAAGTGAGTTCCCTGGCATAGCCCCCCTCCGAGGAAGCCTCAATTCCCAGATTGAGGAATTTTGCTCCAAGGCTCTTTACCTCATCTTCTGCTGCTTTTCTGACATCGTATGCAGTGACAACGGCCCCCAGTCTCCTAAGGGTTGATATTGTCATCAGGCCTGCAACTCCGGCCCCTAGGACAAGTACTCTAGATGGTTTCACGGTGCCTGCTGCAGTTGTAAGCATAGGCATTAATCTTGGAGAGCTTGATGCTGCTATTACGGCCCCTACGTAACCTGAAACACTGGACTGCGAAGTGAGGACATCCATGCTCTGTGCCCTTGTTGTTCGAGGCAATCTGTCAAGGGAGAATAACGTGATTCCCCTTGAATCGGCCTTCTTTACCAGTACTTCCTTTTTAGCCGCTGGAACTAGGCCGATCACGATGGACCTTTCCTTCATAACATCGAAATCTTCCACCCCAGGGCATTGTACAGTGCCAACTATATCTGCAGAGCTGAAGAGATCCTTACGGCTGTCTACTATAGCAGCACCTGCCTCTGTGTACATATCATCTGGGAAAAAAGAACCCACACCAGCATTTTTTTCAACCAGAACATTAAGTCCAAAATTCTTCAGTTTCTGAACTGCTTCAGGTACAACTGCCACGCGCCTTTCACCATCAGGTAGTTCCTTCGGGACAGCGAGAATGATGCTCACACTTAAGCCCCCACTCTAGATAAAACCGTGAAGAGATATTTACACTATGTTACTCATGAATAAAAGTAGCTACAGTTATCAAGTCCTTTTAGTTTGAATTAAATTATTAATGTGGGCAGGGTATTATTCAACCGTAGGTATGCGGCAGCTTCAGAAACCTGTAAAATTGTCACTCCATTCTAATGATCCAGAATAGTATTGCTCCCAGGAATAAGGCTCCGCCCAAAGCCATGAACACATAACTTAGAAAGGCAATTGCATAAGTTCCGCGATTAAGTAAAAACCCTACGGCAATGAAGGCCATTGAAATTGCTAAGAATACAAGTGGATTTATGGGTTTATCACCAGTTGCCTCATATCTGAAAGATGCCTTTTTGGTCCTGCCTCTTTTTGAGGCTAGGAGCTCAGTATCTATCCTGTTGAAATAAGAATCCTGATTTTTGCTAATACTTGTCATGGTAAGGCCCAGAATAGTTGCAGTTACAACTAGAGTTACAATTCCCGCAGCAAAAAGGGATGGATTAATGTTGACCGTAAAATAAGAACTGAATGAAAACTTGATGGAATCCTGCGAGCCGTATCCATTGCTGTTTGTAACAGTAACTGTGTACTTTGCAACCCCTGCCGGTCCAGGATTCTTATATACATGAGATTCGGTGGAAGTCAAGGTACCAGATGCAATTGAAACGAATTTCCCAAGCCCTGTGGTGGAATAAGGCTGTTCAGTAAGCGTGAAATTTGCATCAGTTCCAACTGAAAGGGTTCTAACAGTTAACGGAAAATATTGATTAATGCTGTGCATTGTTGCATTATTCTATCCAAATCTCATTTACTCATCTTCCTGAAGGCGAGGGAAAAGCACTTCTGCCATTTACCATGGACAGAACTGTGCCATCATCACATCCATGGAGATCCTCAGGCGAGAAACGTACCATATGGTGGCACTACGAACCATCTGATCAGATCGTCCAGTACCTGAACGACATGCAGGATGCCATGCATTACGGCCTCCTGAAAGCAGAAGAAATGAGGAGGATCAATGGAAAGATCCCCTCACCCATTGATCTCAGGAGGGAAATCAGGCCATGGTTTGATTCCACATATGGTTATGCGAAGCATCACATCAATCCTGTATGCAGATCATCCATTGCAATATTGAGATCATTCAGGAAGAACAGGAGGGGAAAGAAATACCCTGAAGTGAGGAAACTCTCCATGCGTCTGGACAGTGAACTTGTGAAGCTTGAAGGTGGCATCATCAGGATCACCATGAAACCTCATGAATACGAGTACATACGAGTGAATGAGAATCATTCAAAATATGATGAATACAGCAAATATGGCGTATCTGAACTCCTCCTCACAGACAGGAAGGTTGTCCTGTCATTCAAGAAGCCTGATCAGAAGAGGATCAGGGAGAGGAAAATAGGCATTGATGTAAATTTCAGCAATCTCTCTATGACTATGATCAGTGAAGGACGAGTTGAAAATGTACTTGTGGTATCGACAGAGAATATCATGGTGATACAGAATCAATATTCCAGAAGGAGGCAGAAGATCCAAAAGCATGTTAAGAACGCACAGAAGAGGCACAGAAAACTCAAAGAAGCGAGAGGAAGGCAGAAGAACATAGTCACCGACCAGCTCCACAAGCTCTCAACCAAGTTTGTGCATGAGTTTCCTGATGCAACGTTCATCGTTGAGGATCTCACAAACATAAGAAAGAACACAAGACCTCAGAGCAAAAAACTCAGAACATACCTTAACCGGTGGCCCTATGCTGAACTCCTTAGAATGATTGAATACAAATCACCAGCAAAGACAATAAAAGTGAATCCGGGAGGGACTTCCTCGGAATGTCCCGTATGTGGTGGAAAAGTAAAGCACCCAACCTGGAAGATTTCAAGATGCGAAACATGTGATCA
>JBJKQM010000079.1:0-14801 GCA_046705365.1 Thermoplasmataceae archaeon | reverse complement strand
ATAACAACGGCAGTGGGATAATACTGGCCGTGGGTCATGGTGGTGAAGAGGAACAGTCCGATGCCCGGATAGTTGAATACATATTCCATCATCATTATGTTGCTAAGCAGGTATGCCACCATGATTGTTGTTGAAGCCATCACAGGCATCACTGCGTTCCTTCTTACGTGCTTCAGGACCACCTCCCTTTCCGGCAGTCCCTTGCTTCTAGCCCCTTTCACGTATTCCTTTCCCATGTTGTCCACGTAACCTGATTCCAGGAGGAAGGTCACCACTCCTGTTATGCTTATGACCAGTGTCAGAACAGGCAGGACAACGTGCATGAATGTATTTGTTGCAAGAGTGAAATCCCCATGGATCAGGCCGTCAAAGAGAAGCATATGAGTGGGTCCGGTTATCAGTACACCGCCGTTGGTGTTTATCCAGGACGGCAACCCGAATGGAAACGCAGAAATATCAAAGGAGCCAAGGATCGGGAAAACTCCTAATGGATTCCCCTGAATCACTCCTTTCCCGAGAAACACCTGTAGCACCAGTGCAATAATGTACGCAGGAGTGAGGTAGCCCAGAATTACAAGACCCCTCAGGACTCTGGAACTCCTGTCCCTGTTGTGCGTTCCAAGGTACCTGCCAAGGGGGAACGATATGGCAATGGCAAGGGGAGCAGCTAGAAGAACGACTTCAAGGGTTGCAAAGAAATAGATTGTGACCAGCAGGGATAGTTGTCCGGAAAAAGTTGGTTGGTTTGGGAGTGCCCCCAGGTATCCCCAGTTTCCACTGAGGACATTGTATGTGAAAAGGGAGTAAGCGTGCAGGAATGATGTAATGGAGTCCGAATAGGCAGGGAACTGTGAAGACACCGGGCTGGCTTTCCCGATTATGCTGAAAATTATGAAAATGAAGAAAAGAATTATGAGGATAGTAGGGGGAACAGACGCTAATCTCCTCAGGAAATAGGTCCAGACATTCACAATGCTCCAAATTATCAAGAAATAAATAATTTTGGGAACTTTAAATATAATAAGAACAGTAAAAATTGTTTATAACGTAAACGTTTTTCAGTTTTGGAATACTGTTATAATTGGGATTCTGGCATACCTGCGTCCATTATATTCAGATATCAAGTTCTCCCTGTGAAACAAGCTCACAGTATCCCCCTACCCTGATATGAACGGGATTTCCACCCTCCAGGGAACCTCGGATGAATATTCTGCTGGGCCTTCCAATCTCAAGACCCTGCTCAATATAGTATGGCTTTTCAGGTTCCATCAGATTATATTTCAGGAGCCACGCCGCTGCAGGGCCGGCAGCGGAACCAGTGGCCGGATCCTCGCCTCCATAGAATATCATTCTTGCGTGTGCCAGAGCATCTTTCTTTACTGTTTCCATGGATAGGGTATAGAAGAATCTGGCATCCGAGCCTGTAAGATATTCATCCATCTTTGAGAAGTCCGGTTTCAGCTTCTCAATTACCTGCAGTTTTTTGAATGGCACAATGATGAATGGGTTACCGGTTGTGACCGTCTGAACAGGGATATCCTTTTCCAGATCTTCTACAGTGACACCAAAAACCTCCGCAATTCTGGCCGGATCATGAACCTGGCCAAATTCGGGGTCATTCTGTTTCATTTCACCATATATTCTTCCACCCCTCTCCTGAAATTCCACCTTAATGGGGCCAACTTTCAGGTTAAGGGTTATGCTGTTGCTCCCATGCAGGGTCCTCAGGAGAAAACCTGTTCCGAGGGTTGGGTGTCCTGCAAAAGGCAGTTCCTCCTCTGTTGTGAAAATCCTTGTTGTAAATGACACGTTGCCTGAATCATCTTTTTCATAACCTGTGATGAAGGTTGTTTCTGAAATGTTCATTTCCTTGGCGATCTTCTGCATCTGATCACTGTTCAGGTCTCCTGCATCTATGAAGACCGCAAGCTGGTTTCCCTCGAAAGCCCTGTCTGCAAATACATCAAGCCAGTAGAACTTCAGTTTTCTGTTGGACACGGAAAGTGATCCGGTACAATGTTGTTCAACTTTTCCATTTGAGTCCCAATTCAGTAAACTTTTTCCGTATTTCATACGGGTTTCCGGGAAGGTGGCTTCTGTAAATGCCTGAAAATAGCGGATTTTTAACTACTGGTAATAATTAGGAATGTGTCTTATATATTTTCTGGCACATGAATTTGTTTATAATTATTATGAAAAAACAGAAAGTTTTGAATGAGGAGCAGCTGGAAATTATTCGTGTGCCGGTGAACCTCTCCAAATTCCAGATCCCGAGAGGTGAAGTTCATGTCATTTCAGAAAGGTGCAAGGAGTGTGGTTATTGCTGGACATACTGCCCAAGTGATGTACTGGAAAAGTCTGATTCCCTGAATTCAAACGGATATTATCCCACACGTGTGAAGGCGGGCAAGGAGGAAAGCTGCGTGGCTTGCGGAATGTGCCAATCCGTTTGTCCTGATTTTGCAATCTTTGTGGAGGAGAGGGCCGTATGAGGCAACTGATGGAACCTGGAGAGTATTTCATGAACGGCAACTTCGCCTGTGCAGAGGGAGCCCTTGTTGCCGGATGCCGCTTCTTTGCAGGGTATCCTATCACCCCTTCCTCTGAAATACTTGAAAGGATGAGCCTCAGGCTACCTCAGGTGGACGGCCACTTCATTGAGATGGAGGATGAGATCGGAAGCATGGCCGCAATTGTCGGAGCGTCCAATGCAGGCCTGAAGAGCATGACTGCCACTTCAGGCCCGGGGTTTTCACTGATGCAGGAGAACATTGGCCTGGGAATCATAACAGAGACCCCTTGTGTTGTTGTCAACGAGATGAGGGGCGGCCCTTCAACAGGCCTTCCAACAAGGGTTGGCCAGGGAGATGTACTCCAGGCCAGATGGGGGACCCATGGAGATCATGAATCAATAACCTATGTTCCAAACAGCGTTCAGGAGATGTTTGAACTCACAATCAAGGCCTTCAATGCTTCTGAGAAGTACAGGCAACCCATCTTCCTTGCACCTGATCAGGTCGTTGGACATATGTCCGAGAAGCTGACGGTGAGGGAGGCAGAGGCGTATGAAATCACCCCCAGGGCAGTGAGGAGCAGTTCTGACAGTTACAAGTACCTGTACAACTATGCGGAGGATTTTGTGCCAATGGCACTTCCCGGTACAGGTTTCAGGGGAAACGTGGACAGCCTTACACACGATGAAAGGGGATATCCCTCAAATGACCCTGCAGTGGAAGAGAGGATGGTAAGGCACCTCCTTGGAAAGATCAGGGGGAACGTTGACGACATCGTGGAATACGAAGAGTACCAGGTAAAGGACGCTAATATCGTCATCATAGCCTACGGAATAACTTCCCGTTCGGTCATTAAAGCGGTGAAGGATGGAAGAGCGGAGGGCATGAAGATAGGGATGTTCAGGCCCATAACACTCTGGCCGTTTCCTGAAAAGCGCATTTCTGAACTTTCCAGTAAGATTGATAGTTTTGTTGTGGCTGAGATAAACTATGGACAGTACTCCCACAGCGTGCGTGAATATGCATCCTGCCCCACCCACGAGCTCAACTATGTTCCGGGTAAGGTACCCGATCCTGCAACAATACTGAGGGATCTCAAGGAGTTGATGCGGTAATGATAACTGATGAAATAGTGCATCCTAAGGAATCATACGTAAGGAGTGATCGTTTTCCCCACATCTGGTGCCCTGGATGCGGACTTGGCATCGTGCTGAATACCTATCTTGATTCTGCCGAGAAGGCAGGAACACCCATGGACCAGAATGTTCTTGTTTCTGGCATTGGCTGCACTGCGAGGCTGCCAGGTTATGCTAACTTTGACACCTATCACACAACACATGGCAGATCAATAGCATTCGCCACGGGCATGAAGGTTGCAAACCCCGATCTTAAGATAACCATAATCAGTGGTGACGGGGACCTTTTCAACATTGGTGGAAACCATATCATCCATGCCGCAAGGAGGAATATTGACATGCTCGTCATCTGCGTGAACAACTTCAACTACGGCATGACAGGCGGGCAGCATGGCTCGACGACTCCGAAAGGATCAAAGACCACTTCCACCCCATACGGGAACACCGAGAACAGTTTCAACCTCCCATTCCTGATGTCTGCGCTTGGAGCATCTTATCTGGCGCGCTGGACAACACTTCATGTGAGACAGCTGAGAAAATCAATTTCTGAGGCAATGGAGGCAAAGGGATTCTCATTCATTGAGGTACTTTCACCTTGCCCGCCCAATTTTGGCAAGAACAACGGATTCAGGGATGGCCTTGCACAGATGGAGTATTTCCGGGAAAAGTCAGTAATTGATGATAATGCGGACTTGAGGGAAGCTGGAGTGGACTTCAAGGGAGAAAGGCCCTTGATCCTTGGCAACTTCATAAAGGGCAATTCACAGCCAGGTAACAGGACCGTGGAAATTGTGGAGGGGAAACAATGACTGAGAAGAGGTTAAGGGCATTTGGCTTTGGAGGGCAGGGGATCATTACATTGGCCCACCTGATTGGAGAAGCTGCTGTGCTGGACAGGAAAGAGGTCATAATGACTGAGGAGTACAGCCCGTACATTACAGGCGGATGGTCAAGGGCGGACCTTATACTGTCGGATGACAGGATTGACTACCCCATGGTTTCAGAGATAGACTATCTTATAACTCTCTCCCAGGAAGGATTTGACACAAATTTGCCCAATCTGGCCAACGGTTCAAGCGTGTTTATTGAGGACAGCCTGGTGAATCCTACGGGGCTGGAAGGATTGAGTATAGGCAGGATTAACGCCAGGTCAATAGCAGAGTCGCTTGGCAACGCAAAGATGACCAACGTCGTTATGCTTGGCTTCTTCAACCAGGTATCAAAGCTGGTTTCAAAGGAATCCCTGGAAAAAGCGGTAAGGAGGAGGTTCCCTAAATTCGAGAAGATGAATATTGCCGCTCTAGAGGCGGGATACAGGGAGGGAGAGAACAATGTCTGATTCAGTACTCATAATAGGAGGAGGCATCGCAGGAATCCAGGCCTCGCTTGACCTGGCAAATGCCGGTGCAAAAGTCATACTGGTTGAGCGTTCATCCTCAATAGGAGGAAAGATGGCAGGCCTGGACAAGAATTTCCCGACCCTGGACTGCTCCATCTGTATTGAGGCCCCGAAGATGAGTGATGTCACCCACAACCCGAACATAAGGGTCATGACACTCTCAGAAGTTGTTGGAATTGAAGGAAAGGGTGGGGATTTTGCTGTCACCATCAGGGAGCATCCCAGATTCGTAACCGATGCCTGCACCAGATGCGATCTCTGTGTCCAGGCCTGCCCCCAACTGGTCAAGAATGAATTTGACGGGGGAATGGGTGCGAGGAAAGCTATATTCACTCCCTTTTCACAGGCCGAACCGGGTGCATATGCCATTGACATAAACAGCTGCCTGAATGAGCCACCAAATTACCTTCCATGCAGCAGGTGCACTGATGCTTGCGGGCCTGAAGCCATTGACTTCAGCATGAAACAGAATACCATCACTGAGAATGTTGGAGCCGTCATTGTATCAACAGGATTTGATCTTCTTAACCCGCAGCTGCTCACGGAATTCGGTTATGGTACTGATCCGGACATACTCACATCCTTTGAATTTGAAAGGCTGCTGAATGCTGCAGGGCCAAGCGAGGGAGAAATCATCAAGCCCAGCAACGGGAAGGAACCTGAAAGCATTCTCTTCGTTCTCTGTGCCGGTTCAAGGGATCAGCGCCTCATAAATTACTGTTCCAGGACATGCTGCATGTATTCCATAAAGGAAGCAACCCAGGCGAAAGATCACGGCATAGAGGATGTCACCCTCCTTTACATGGACATACGGGCATACGGGAAGGGATTCGAGGAATTTTACCACAGGTCGAAAGACGGAGGTACACGCTACATCAGGGCAAGGCCTTCTGAAATAAGGAGATCTGGAGACAGCATCAGGGTGCGTTACGAGAATTCAGCCGAGGGAAAGGTCGTTGAGGAAGATTATGACATGGCTGTCCTTGCCACTGCATCCATACCAAGCAGGGGAACGGATAAACTGGCAGGGGTGCTTGGGATAGACCTGTCTGAGGATGGTTTCTTCTTGACCGACTATGCCAATCCTGTGGCCTCAACAAGAGAAGGCGTCTTCATTGCAGGATGTGCATCCGGCCCCAAGGACATACCGGACAGCGTTACAGAGGGTTCAGCTGCAGCCGCTGCAGCACTTGGATACCTCAATGAGAGAGTCTGGATAAAGGAACCAAGCGCCGAACCGCTTGACATGTCCGGGGAGCCAAACATCGGTGTTTTCCTGTGCGACTGTGGTTCAAACATTGCGGGCGTTGTTGATGTTGAAGCTGTTGCCAGTGAAATCAGGAGCCTTCCCAACGTTGGCTATGTGGAGGAAAACAAGTTCACCTGTGCGGGAAACACACAGGATGAGATGATCACACGAATCAAGGAGAAAAACCTAAACCGTGTTGTGGTGAGCGCGTGTTCTCCCAAGACCCACGGAACCACTTTCCAGCGTGTCTGTTCCAGGGCGGGACTCAACCCTTACGTATTTGAGATGGCAAATGTCAGGAACATGGATTCCTGGGTACACAAGAATGAAAAGGAGAATGCTACTTCCAAAGCCATAGACCTGGCCAAGATGGCGGTTGCCAAGGCCAGGTACCTGGAGCCGCTGAAAGAGATCGAGGTACCGGTTGAGAGGAGGGCAATGGTTGTTGGAGGAGGCGTTGCAGGGCTTTCAGCTGCAGAAGCATTGTCAAGGATGGGTATCGAAACTCACCTCATTGAGAAAGACTCTAAGCTTGGGGGAATCCTGAACAACCTTGGCGAACTTGGCCCCACCGGAATGAGTGCCCAGAAAATCCTGAAGAGGAAGATAAACGACGCCATGGCTTCAGGAGTCATACTGCATGCCTCTACCATAGTGAAGAATGTTTCAGGTTTCATAGGCAATTTCGATGCAGAGCTCTCGGACGGAAACAACCTGAGGGTTGGTGCCATTGTCATGGCAACCGGTGCAGAGCCATATGTTCCAACTGAATTCAACTATGGAAACGAGAGCAATGTGATCTCATCACTGGATCTGGAAAACAGGATTGACGGCATAAAGAATGAAAAGGTCACCATCGCATCATGTGTAGGATCCAGAAGCGATGAAAAAGGCTGCTCCAGGTTCTGCTGTTCCACAATGCTTGACCAGGCGGTGAGGCTTCGCGAAAATGGTAACCGTGTCAGGATCGTGTACAAGGATATCCGTTCATATTCAAGATATGCGGAGGAACTCTACAGAAAAGCGGGAGAGAGTGGCGTGCAGTTCTTCAGGTATTACCAGGAACAGAAGCCGGATGAAGCAATTAGATTCGACAATGGTTCCGTCAGGGTCTTTGATGAACTTGCTGAACAGGAGGTATCAATCCCGACTGATCGTTTAGTACTGAACATAGGGCTGGAGCCGAGGCAGAACGATATATTCACCCAGCTCAAGCTCTCCAGGGACCAGGAGGGATTCCTTCTGGAGATGCACCCTAAACTCGGGCCGGTTGAAGCTGCAGTATCCGGCGTTTACTTGGCTGGTACAGTGCAGGGACCAAAGGATGTAAGGGAATCCATTGCCCAGGGACTTGCAACAGCATCCAAGGCCGCAGGAGTACTCTTCAGGGATGTCATAGAGAAGGAGCCGCTCATACCGGAGATCAACTATGACAAGTGCACGAAATGCATGCGTTGTGCAGCAGTCTGTCCTTACGATGCCATAGAGGGCAGGATAAGGGAATCCGTAGAAGTGATACCTGCAAAGTGCATGGGCTGCGGGAACTGTGTTGCTGAATGTTCTGTGGATGCTATAACCATGCCCAACTTTACTGACGAGGAGATCATTTCACAGATAGATGCGGCGACTGAGGAGAATCCTGAAGAAAAGCTGGTCGTCTTTGCATGCAACTGGTGTTCTTATGCAGGTGCTGATCAGGCCGGGATTTCCAAGATCCAGTATCCTTCAAATTCCAGGGTCATACGAACTATGTGTTCCAGCAGGATTTCCCAGAAACTTGTAATGCATGCATTTGCCCACAACGCCGGGGCAGTACTGGTGACAGGATGCCACCTGAACGACTGCCATTACATTGACGCAAATGAGCACACAGAGAAGAGAATGGAGCGCTGGCGCAGGTTCCTGGAAGCAAGGGGAATTGATCCGGAGAGGCTTCAGCTGTGGTGGGTCAGTGCATCTGAAGGAAAGCGTTTCGCTTCAAAGATCACCGAGATGAGCAACCTCATCAACGGCCTGCAGAAGGATGAGATTTCCAGTACCCCACAGAAACTGGGAGGTGGAAAATGGTAATTGAGATTGACGACCTGAGATGGGATCACGTCAATGAACTGACCGGAAATGCAGGGAATGTCTGCTATCAGTGCGGTGTCTGCTCTGCTGAATGCCCCATTGAAAGATACACCGGGAACCCGCTGAACATGAGGAAACTCATTAGGTCAGCGCAGACAGGAGCAGACTACGTGGATGAACTTTACAGCTGTGCAACCTGCAGGCTCTGTGAGAATACCTGTCCTAGAGGGGTGGACATTGTTGGCGTCACTCTGGGACTCCGGGAACTTGCCCTGGAGGAAAGGAAAACACCGGAACGCCTTGAGAAGGTACTCTGGGACATATATGAAAACGGCAACCCATGGGGCGGAAAGAAGAAGGAGCGCGCAAAGTGGGCAGAAGGCCTTGGCGTAAAGAACGCAAAAGAAGGCGTGGAGGTTCTCCTGTATGTTGGATGTGAGGCATCTTACGACAAGAGGATGCATAACACTGTGAAGTCACTTGTAAGCATCCTTCGCACTGCAGATGTTGACTTCGGCATACTTGGAAACGAAGAGCTGTGCTGTGGTGAACCCCTGAGGAACACTGGTGAGGCAGGATACATGGAGGAACTTGCAAACAGGAATATCGGCACCTTTGGCGATACAAAGGCAAAGACAATTGTGACAGTATCTCCACACTGTTCTGCCACGTTCAGGAATGTATATACAAGGTTCGGCCTGGACACCAGGGTTGTACACTATGCAGAATATCTTCACGAGCTCTTCAGGGAGGGAAAGCTCTCAATGCGCAATGAGCTGAAGAAGAAAGTCACCTATCACGATCCCTGCGTGCTGAGCAGGTCGGATGGTGTTATTGACCAGCCGAGGGAACTTCTCTTTAATGTGAAGGGCGTTGAATTGAAGGAAATGAACTATTCCGGAAAGGAGAGCCTCTGCTGTGGTGGTGGAGGAAACCGCATGTTCCTTGAATTTGAAGGGCCAAGGCTGGCGGATCTGAGGGTGAGGCAGGCAAAGGAAACGGATGCCGACCTCCTTGTTACTGCCTGTCCGTACTGCAACATGAACCTTTTTGACAGTGCAAAGACCCATAACATGAAGATGGAAGTGAAGGATCTTGCAGAAGTAATCAGGGAGGTGATTTGATGTCTGTAAGCGAGATTTGGGTATACCTTGAACGTGGTGGGCAGGACTTTGAAGACGTATCCCTTGAGATTCTTGGCGCAGCCAGGAGCATGGCAGACAAGTACGGCCACAAGGTAACAGGCATAATTCTCGGGAATGAAGTTTCGGATCTGGCCGATACGGCTGTGAGATATGGCGCTGACCGCGTTATATTCCTGAAGAACAACCGGCTGGATTCCTACGGAACAGAATTGTATACGGGAGCCCTCAGCGAGCTGGTATCATCCAGGAAACCTGATTCATTCCTTTTTGGTGCAACAAGCAACGGAAGGGATCTTGCCGCAAGGCTTGCTGCCCGACTCAGGACCGGGTTGGCCGCAAATGTTGTCACCCTTGACATGGACGAGAAAGGGACTCTCTTTTCTGGGGTTCCCGGTTACGGAAGCAAGGTTATTGCCAGGATTGTTTGTGTCAAGAACAAACCTCAGATGTCAACTGTGAGATCCGGGATATTCCAGAAACATCCCTATGATCCCCGGAGAAAAGGAGACAGGGAAATACTGGAACTCGATCTGTCCGGCCTGTCCAATGCTGTAAGCGTAATTTCAAAGATCACCATGGAAATGAAGGATATCACAGGTTCTGAGAGAGTGATCATTGCAGGGAACGGTGCCAGTGGAGATATAGATCTTGTGGAGAAACTGGGGAAGATTCTGCAGGCAGATATTGGAGTCACCAGGCCAATGGCAGACAGAGGCCTGTATCCGAGGGATGTTCAGGTAGGCTCAACCGGCATATCCCTGAAGTCTGATTACGCCCTGATCCTGGGATCCAGTGGTTCTGAACACTTCATCACAGGCATTTCCAACTGCAGGAAGGTGATCTCCATAGACATCAATCCAAAATCTGACATCTTTGAGTATTCTGACTACTGCGTTGTGGGGGACGTATCTAAAATTCTTCCCGAGATCATAAAGAAGATGGAGAAGGTGAGGCAGTGAGGAACATAGTTGTCTGTGTCAAGATTGTGCCAAAGACCGATGACGTGACCTTTGATCCTGTGAAGAAAACATTGAACAGGGCAGGGGCAGAGAGCACCATCAATGAAGCTGACAAGAACGCAATAGAGCATGCTGTAAGGCTGAAGGAACGCCACGGCGGGAAGGTTATCCTCCTGTCGATGGGTCCGCCCATGTTTGACTCCTACCTCAAACTGGGCATGGCAATGGGTGCCGATGATGCTGTTCTGCTCTCGGACCGGGCTTTTGCGGGATCTGATACCCTGGCAACTGCAATGGCACTTTCCGGGGCGATAAGGAAAATAGGTGACTATGACCTTGTGATTCTGGGAGAGGAGTCATCTGACGGAGGAACAGGGCAGGTCCCGGCACAGGTTGCGGAGTTACTGGGGATACCGCAGATTCTTTTCGCCTCAGATCTTGATGTTGTTGATACTTCTGTAACAGCAAAGAGGGCTGTGAAAGGAGGAGAAGAGATCGTCAAAGCAGATTCACCTGTCCTTGTCAGCACAACTACGGGTTCAAACCAGCCTAGATTCCCTGACTTCAGGTTCAAGAGAAAACTGGATTCTGAATACAAGGTTCCGGTGTGGACGCTTAAAGACCTGGATATCAGCGAGAGCGAAACTGGTATGAACGGTTCTTACACAATAGTGGACAAGCTGGTGGAATCGGAATCTCCGGAGAGGCTGAGAAAATTCATCGAAGGTACGCCGGAAGAGCAGTCAAGGCAGATAATGGAAATTCTGGAAAGCGATTGACCAAATTAGTGATCACCACCATGATCACTTCTCTTATTTCCAGTTGAGAACAATCCCGGTTAGCTGGTGGTTCCGGCTAGACACAGCCTTGTAGTGGACAGTTCCACGTGATCACCATGGGAGTGCGGAAGCCAGATTCAGAGAATATCGTCTGATTTATGGATTATTCCGGAAAGAGAAATATGAGATTAGATAAAAAAAATGAAGAATTTCACTGAGCGAGTTCACCAAGAAATGCCTTGACTTCCTCGTTCTCGATTCCAGTGAATTCTGTGCCTTCGATGCTTGCCACGATTTTTCCATTGTATATGAGGCTGGTATAATCTGAGACTCTCCTTGCCTGGTTCATATCGTGCGTAACCAGTATGACGGTGTATTTTTCCTTGAGGTCTTTTATGAGATCCTCGACCCTGCCCTTTGCCACTGGATCTAGTGAACTTGTGGGTTCATCCATCATTATGACCTTTGGCCTGAGTATGATTGCCCTTGCAATGCAGAGCCTCTGTTGCTGGCCCCCTGAAAGGGTGCTGGCTGGCCTCTTGAGGTTGTCCTTCACTTCTGAGAAAAGGCCCACCTCATCCAGTGCCTGGTTCACCATCTGCTCCATGGTCTTCTTCTCTACCTTGGCCTGCAGCCTTAGCCCAAAAGAGACATTTTCCTCTATGGACATGGGGAACGGGTTGGGTCTCTGGAAAACAAGCCCTATCTCCCTCCTCAGTTCCACGTCGTCATAATCATTGACGCCTTTTCCATCAAAGAATATATCACCTGAGACCTTGTATGTTGGGTCCAGGTCTGTGAGCCTGTTGAGGCAACGGAGAAGTGTGCTTTTTCCTCCCCCGGATGGACCAACTATTGTGTTGACCTTGTTTTCATATATGTCAAGGTCAAGCCCGTTTATGATTACTTTCTTTCCTGCTTCCACTTTCAAATTTTTTATTTCTATTATTTTCGGCAAACTTTTCACCTTTACTTTTTGGCCTTTTCCTTTGTCTGTTTAGGTGGGGTCTCCACGAAAACCTTCCGGAAAAGTCTCATTATTGGAGCCTCATACTTTGATACGAATATGAGCGCTGTAATGCTCAGGATCAGTACCATAGCTGAGATAAACGCAATATTGTGCGCGTATGTGCTTGGCTGGTTGATTCCTGTCCAGACCATGTATGTCAGGTAGCCCACCTGTGAGTGAAGGAAACCTGATGGCAGTCCCGGGTTGAATCCTGCGGTGTAAATGAGCTGGGCAGTTTCACCCGCTGCTATGCTTATTGCCAGGAGTACGCCTGCGAATATCCCCCCACTTGCCTGCGGGAGGTATATCCTTGTGAATACCTTCACGTGGTCCGCGCCAAGTGCATAGGCATTCTGAATCTGGTCTTTTGAGATATTCCTGTAGGACATCTCTGTGATCCTCATGATATATGGCAGCATCATCACCGAAAGGGCAAACCCTCCGGCAATCAGTGAGTATCCGAAGTTGAGCTCAATCACCAGGACCAGGTATCCGAACAGCCCGATAACTATTGATGGCACACTTGTCAGCGTGTCAGTGAAGAGACGGGTTATTCTGGAGATCCTTGGGTTTGATGTGGACTGAACCATGTATACGGCACCAAACAGCCCAGCAGGGAGCGAAAACAGGAGACCCATGCCGACAAGCAACCATGTCCCCCATATGGCCCCTGCTATCCCACCGTAAGTGGTGTTGCCTGAAGTTGTAAGTATTTCCCAGGTAACCGTTGTTGCGCCGCCATGGATGATATATGCGAATATGGAAATGAGGACCACGAACAGGAAACCGAATGCTGCATAGCCAAGAATTCTGGCTGCCCTGTCCTTGCTTTTCCTGAATGTGGATTTTTTCCACTTTATTTCTCCCTTGTAAAGATCTGCATCAATCATTTTCATAACCTCTCAGGGCACCCCTGCCGGCAAGTTTCCTCCCCATGAGGTTCACGGCAAGTGAAATACCCATCAATACAAGTGCCAGTTCACTCAACGCGGAAAGGTTCATTCCTGTGCCGTCGAAGAAAGCACTGTCAAGGAGTGAAGCTATTGCTGCAGCCATTGTGTTTATTGTGGAGTATATGCTGCCTGGAAGCAGGTTTACCACTGCACCGCTCACCATGAGGACGGCCATGGTTTCTCCCAGTGCCCTTCCAAGGCCAAGGATTGCTCCACCATAGGTTGAACTTCTGGAATACCCCGTAATGAGATATTTCCCGGTCTCCCATTTAGTAGCACCAAGGGAACTGAGCCCCTGCTTTATATCCTTAGGAACAGCGTCGAAGCTGTTAACCATGACAGAAGTGATAATGGGTGCGATCATGAGGCTCAGGACAACACCGGAAGCTATTATCCCGGCACCTGTGTAAACCTCGCCGGAAAATCCCGGTATGAATGACAGGTTTGCTGCCATCCATGGTTCCACGCTGTTGTAAAGCAGCGGCTCAAGCACTATGATTCCCCAGAAACCGTAGATCACGCTTGGTATTCCTGCAAAGAGTTCTATGAGCGAAACCAGGGCTTTCTTTGCCTTTGCAGGAGTGTACAATTCCACGGTAAGGGAGACAAGCAGACTGACTGGAAAAGCGATAAACAATGCCAGGAAGGATGAAATCAGTGTCCCCAGAAAGAACAGGAGGAAACCGAATGATGAATGGTAAGGCGCGGTGATGCCTCTAACAACCACAGGTGCGTGGGATTCTATTCCGGGGTTCCACAGGTATGAAGTGAAGAATGTGGAACCATTGTAGATTATTGAAGGGATTGCATAGTAAAGGACGAAAGCAAGAATCGTGATAAGAATTACAGCCGGGACTAACGACATCAGAAAAGTAAAAGAATTAAAAATTTTATTTGAGGTGTCCATAAATTTGGTCACCCGGTTATTTGATTTATCATTGGGTCAACAATCTGCGTTACTACAGCCGAAGGAAGGGGTGCCAGGTTCAGTGGTGTAAGGTACTGGCTTGCACTGCCATGCTGTGTTGAAACAATCCATGTCAGGAATGCCTTGAGTGCATTTGCTGTTGCTGTGTTAGGCTGAACCTTCTGGACAATGACGTATTCCATGTCTGCTATTGGGTAAGATGTGTTACCAGGAGCATACTGGAGTGCTATTGTTCCGTTTGCCGGAATCTGGCTCAGGTACTGTGCTGCTGCCTGTGAGACATTTGCAGCGGTTGCATTCACATAGTTTCCTGCAGCGTTCTGCAGTGCGGCTATGGCAAATCCGTCAGTGTGTATTGTTGATGCATAGGTTGCTGCAACATATCCAATGCTTCCTGCATCCGCCTTCATTGTGGCAAGGACTCCGCTGTTCTGTGCTCCAGTGGCTGAGTTAGCCACATTTGCAGGCCATGAGGGATTGGTTGATGCTCCTACATTGTTTGCCCACCATGAGTTGCCCTTGCTCAGGAAGGACGTAAACATGAATGTGTCTCCGCTTCCGTCAGACCTGTGCACAGCTATTATGTTAAGGTTGGGCAGTGTTACTCCAGGGTTGGCTGCTGCTATGACTGAAGAGTCCCAGTTGGTTATTGTGCCGTTGT
>JBJKQM010000078.1:0-12721 GCA_046705365.1 Thermoplasmataceae archaeon | reverse complement strand
CAATAATTTTTTATTCAGACAAAAATACAGTGGTAGCATACGGAATTCCTGATGTTGGCATGGCCTGCATACAGGTTAGCGTGGAAGTTAAACAATTGGTCAATGACCTTATAGAAAGGATGGAAATCAAATGCCAGAATTGAAGATAGAAAACGAGAAAGATAACAAATTGCTGCACAGGAAGGAAATCCAGTACAGAATAGTATTCAAGAATGAACCAACCCCCAGTAGAGACAAAATCAAGGAACTTATTGCCAAAAACTCAGGATCCGACAAGGAACTTGTAGTGGTGGACAGGAATTTGCAGGAAACCGGTCTAAACGAGGTTAAAGGATATTCGAAGATTTACAAAGACAAAGAGAGTGCACTGCTTTACGAACCTGATTATGAACTCATCAGAAACGGCCTGAAAACAGTTGAAGGGGGCGAAACCTCAGAATGATCAAGAGAGAGCTTTATGTTCTTGAGGATACAAAGGTAGCAAGGCAGAGGAGATTCTGCCCCAGATGTGGGCCAGGTGTTTTCCTGGGAGAACACAAGGATCGATACGCCTGTGGAAGATGTGGCTACACAGAGTTCAAGAAAGACGCAAAGCCAAAGGAATCAAAGCCAAAGGCTGCAGCTCCAAAGACTGAGGCAAAGGAAGAAGCTCCAAAGGAAACAAAACCGAAGGATGCTCCAAAGCCAAAATCAACCAAGGAAGAGTAATTTCTCTTCACATTAAATTTTTAATAGAATAGTTTTACAGTTAACAGCAATTAATATTTTAATAAGAGATATATTGATTTCAGAGTTCTGAAATCAGTCTTGTGGTTTCACCAGCTGCTTTTTCAACATCTTTGTACTTTAATCTGGCATTTTCCTTGGTGTCTTCAGGTATATTCTGAATTGAAAGGTGTCCTAACAGTAGCTGAAGTTCAAGGTCAAGGATAATTGAAAGCACCCTCAGTTTCTCCTGTTTGTCTTCCGGAACTTCTTTCCTTCTTGAGGAAACGAAGCAGTCAAAATGCACTGATCCTTTCTTGGTGAAGGTGAATTTCTCGCCAGTTTTCACTTTGGTGTTACATTCATAACATTTGAATTCTGCCATATTGCTAAAGGGTCTCAGGCTCATTAAATTTTTTGCAGGCTTACAAACAAATAATCAATCTAAAAAACTAAAATCTATGCAATTTGTCTATAGGATGTGTTTACAAATTCATTTTCTGACGGGAAAATTAAAATCATCCTCCAAAATTTTAAAACATATGGAGAAGAGAGGATCTGCGGTACTTCCATTACATTATGGGCATCCTCCGGAATATCTCTACAAGAGAATGGTGAAACTAGGGGGGATCGTTTCAGAAACTATCATAGAAAAGTTTGGAGTGGACAGGCTTCTTGAGAATTTTTCTGATCCATTCTGGTTTCATTCACTTTCCCTTGCCATCGGATTTGACTGGAATTCCAGTGGAACCACAACAGCTACCCTTAGTGCAATCAAGGAGTTTTATTCTAAAAACAACAAGGAAGTTTTCATTTTGGGCGGTAAAGGGAAGAAACTTGGAGCGATTTCTTCAGAATTTGACAAAATTGTAAAACAAGGGATAATGTCCGATTCCAAAGCCTCAAAAATACGTGAAGATATTCGAAGGGTTGCAAAGGTCGACAATAATCTCCTTCAGGATGGATTTGACTTGTATATGCAGTTCCTGGTACTGGAGTCCTCCGGCAAATGGGTAGTTGTCCAGCAGGGGATGAATCCTGCTCAGAGGATGGCCCGGAGATATCACTGGATACACCGAAGTGGCCTGGATTTCCTCAACGATGGCCGAAATGGCATTTCTGCGGAATCTATCCAAAATTCCGTGATAGATCTGTCTACCTCTTCTAGCGATGATCATAGAAACAATATGCTGGAAGTGGTGAATGACAACCCAAGGAGGTATTTTGCAAGGCTTACCAGCGGAAATCAATCCACACTTGACAATTACACTGACAATTCACCTGTTCTGAGAATGGATTACAGAATTAACTGGGATAAGATGAGGTCCCTTTATGAGTACCAGCCAGCTGATTTCTCGGAAATGGCTTTTATGAAAGGCGTAGGAAAATCAACCATAAGGGCTGTTTCTTATCTTGCGGAGCTTATCTTTGGTTCCGAGCCATCATTCCGGGACCCGGTAAAATATTCATTCGCAGTAGGAGGCAAGGATGGGGTTCCGAAACCAATTAATGTTCATGACTACGACAAGGTTCTGGAGTTCTACAATGAGGTACTTCACGATTCGTATTCAGGACAGAAAATTCTTGACGGTTTCGTCAGAAAACTCGCAAAGTATAGTTACGCACAGACGTCGTATTAATCTATGTCCTTGATAAAAAATATTGAAAAATATTACTGCAAAATAGTTAAATAGCCTCTCCCACTATGACCAAGATTAAAGACAATGCATCAGCCCGATACTAAAGAGTTCAAAGTTGAAGATTACCTTCCTTTCCTTGACCCCCATATCTCAGAATGGTTCAACTCCAAGTACAGTGCCCTGACTGAACCACAGAAAAAGGCCATACCACTCATTCACAACAGGGAAAATGTCCTGGTTTCAAGCCCAACTGGCACGGGAAAGACACTGACCGGTTTTATGGCCGTGATTAATGAATTATTCGGGCTCTCCCGCTCAAATGAACTGGAGGACAGGATTTACTGTCTATATATAAGCCCATTAAAGGCACTTGCCAATGATATCAACAAAAATCTCAATGCGCCATTGAAGGAAATTTATGATCTTGCTGAGGAAAAGGGAGATAAGCTCCCAAGAATCAGGGCTGCTGTACGATCCGGCGACACCCCTCAGAATGAAAGGCAGAAAATGCTCCGAAAGCCCCCTCATATCCTTATCACTACACCAGAATCCTTTTCACTGGCCCTTTCTGCTCCCAAATTCCGGGAAAAATTACAGGACCTTCGATGGCTCATAATCGATGAAATCCATGAAATATCGTCGACCAAGAGAGGCTCACTTCTCGCGGCAAATCTTGAAAGGCTGGCTTCTGTCAACAAGGATTTCATCAGAGTGGGGCTTTCAGCCACGCAGGCCCCCCTTGATCTGATAGGAACATATCTTTGCGGCTTCGATGGAGAAGAGAAACGTCCGTTCAGGATAATTGAAGTGGATACCAAGAAATTCCTTGATCTTAAGACCATCACCCCTGTTGCAGATCTCACCAAAACAAGCTATGAAGTTGCAAATGACAGGATGTACGAGATCCTCGCAGAAATGGTGAATGAACATCAGACGACCCTAATTTTCACCAATACAAGAAGCGGAACGGAACATGTTGCCATGCGCCTGAAGGCACGTGGCATTGAAAGCATTGAGGCCCACCACTCTTCTCTCGGGAAAGAAACAAGGCTGGAAGTTGAAAACAAATTGAAGAATGGGGAACTCAGGTGTGTTATAACATCTACTTCCCTGGAGCTGGGTATTGATATCGGTTATATTGACCTGGTCATCCAGATAGGCAGCCCAAAGTCAGTTTCAAAGGGCCTGCAAAGAATAGGGAGATCAGGGCACAACATAAACGATCTTTCAATTGGGAGATTCCTGGTATTTGACCTCGATGATCTAATGGAATGTTCCGTTCTCACAAAAGCAGCATATGATAGAGAAATAGACAAAGTGGTTGTCCCTACAAACTCCCTGGATGTTCTTTCCCAGGTGATTGTGGGGATGTCCCTAGAAAGGCCATGGAAGATCGATGAGGCATATTCTGTTCTACGCAACTCATACACTTTTCATGAACTGCCTTTTGATGATTTCATGGAGACCATTAATTACCTTTCAGGAAAAATCGAAGACAATGTGATTTACAGTAAAATCTGGTACGATGAGGAAGAAAAGACATTCGGCAAGAAGAAAAGCACCAGAATGATTTATTTCATGAATATCGGGACCATTCCAGAGGAAGCCGATTATCAGGTTATCAGCGAAAAAGGACGCCATCTCGGGCAGTTAAGTGACAAATTCGTGGAACGGCTGAAGCAGGGGGACATCTTCGTGCTTGGCGCAAAGACATACATGTACCAGAGAAGTGTCAGGAACAGGGTCTATGTAAGAGATGCAACCGGAATGAGGCCAACTGTGCCATCATGGACCGGGGAGATGCTCCCCAGGAGTTATGACCTGGGCGTCCTCGTCGGGCAATTCAGGAAGGAGGCCCTTAGCAGGCTTGAAGCTGGGCAGGATATTAAGGGATGGCTCATGGAAGATTATCGCCTTGATGAGAACGGTGCCAACAGTATGATATCATACATCCGGACACAGGCAAAGTTTGATCTCCCAACGGAAGACCATCTTGTGGTTGAAGGTTATACAGATTCTTCTGGCCTTTACAGCGCAATCTTTCACATACCTCTTGGAAGGAGGGTGAACGATGCACTCTCAAGAGCATACGGACAGGCAATGTCGAATGCCTTTTCCACCAACACTAGGATCACAGTTACGGATGACGGTTTCATCCTCACCGTACAGAAAAAAGTTCCAATAAAGGATATTGCAAAACTCATTGACAGCAAGAATTTCGAAGAGACTGTCGCCCGTTCAATTACAAACACAGAAGTTTTCAAACAGCGTTTCAGGCACTGTGCGGCCAGGTCTCTAATGGTGTTGAGAAAATACAAGGGGTATGACATATCTGTGGTGAGACAACAGCTTCGCAGCGACAAACTCCTAAAGACACTGGAAGGAATGAAGAATTTCCCTGTTATAAAGGAAACATACCATGAAATCATGAATGATATGATGGACGTTCCCAGGGCTCTGAAATATGTCAGGGAAGTTATTGAGCCCAAAAACTACAAGACTTTTGATTACAGGGCTGAAACCAGTCCATTCTCATACGGATTGATCCTTGCCGGAGTATCCGACATGGTTCTAATGGAAGATCGTTCAAAACTCCTCAAGGAACTTCAGGGGAGAATCCTCGACAAGATTTATGGTTCACAGGAAGTGAGGTTTCTTATCCAGGATCAGAGCTCAGTCGACCAGTATTTCAGGTCTAAGGTTCCTGTTATTGAAGACATTGAAAGCTACGAGGAACTCGCCCGGCATTTCCTAGTTTTCGATCCGTTCAGGAACCGGTTCAACAGTCCTTTCCCATATGCCCAGACCGGTGTGTCGGATCTCACAGAGGAACTGATTGAAAGCGATACTATCGTTTCCTCTTATGTTAGAGGGTCACTGTGGACACACATTGACTATTACCCAATGGTAAGCAAACTTTTCAAGACGGAGGAAAAACTGGATCATTCCACACAAACCGTCCTGGATGCGTGTGAAGGTAAAACATTCAGCGAATTGAAGCACGATCTTGAGATGGACGAAAACCTTCTGAAGGAAGCCATAAGCCGCCTTGAATCTTGGTACCTTATAAGGCGGAAAATGAAGGGAAGCAGCCAGTGCTACAAGAGAAACGACCTCTACCCGGAAGAAATATCCCTGGAAGAGGCCCTCAGCAGAGCAATTCTCCTTGTTGTAGGCAGCTACGGCCCTCTGACTATTGACGAACTTTCAATCAGGCTCCCTGTTGATCAGGAATTACTTTATCAAGGCCTCGAAAAGCTTGTGGAATCTGGAGATCTTGTTTTTGATTACATCACTCCGGTTTTTGCAAAACAGTACATTCTCAAGACCGACCTGGATGCACTCCTTGGCCAGGGAGAAAGTAATGAACTTGAACTCAGAGTCCTTGATTTTGCAGCCTCGGTTGATTCGGTGGAAGAATATTTTGGCAGGTATGGCTACGCGTATAATACTGCAAGCATAAAGTCCAGATATGCAGGCTTCACGGAGGAATCCCTTCAGGAACTTGTAGAGGAAGGCAAGGTAGAGCTTGGCAGATTTGTAAAGAATAGGTTGACTTATGCTGCCAAATGGTTAACCCAGGCACTATATGATCTGAGGTACGAACCCTTCAAGGACGAGGAAAAACAGTTCCTTGAGTATATTAGAAACGGAAACGACACGGAGGAATTGCTGGAGGAAAGGTCCGGTCAGCCCATGAAGATTGTGAAACAGATTGTAAAAGCTCTGGAATTCCGGGCATCAATAGCCAGAACCATCACAGGAGAGCTTTACATAACCAATGGAAGCAAAGAGCCCAAGGATGCCGTGGCTTCGGTGAATAAGCTCCTGAGCGTGTACGGACCCGTATCAAGGAGAGAACTTGAGCGTACTTTCTGGGCGTATCTTGACAACCAGCTGAAGGGAAGCGGAAACAGGCCAAAATACCTGAAGAGTGACCTTTATTACGGCAGCAGGGACTTCACCGTCAGCGGCAAAGAAGCAGCCATAGTTCCGGTTAATGATCCTGTTGAGATATACCTGGGCAAGAAATACCTTTCAGAGATTGACTATAATTCTCTATTCATCTCCGAGGGGAGGGAGGAAGCGTCTCTGAACGCAGAGGTCAATGATGGTGTCCTGTGGATACGAGAACTTTCCGGTTCAATAAGTTCTCCGGAGGCTTTCTTCCAGGCAGTGAGGAATACGGCAGAAGGAAACTCCTGTAAAGACATCTTCATCAAATCCCTTCCGGAAAATGTATCTCCGGTTGCAACGAAATTTGGCTACACAGAGAAGGAGGAATCTTTTGTTTACGGAGACTCAGAAATTGTTGATATCCAGGAAGATGACCTCTTCTCCTATGCAATAGCATTTGCCCAGAAGAATGACGACTCGGTTGTATTTGAAAAACTTAAAGAATTCAATCTTGGCATAAGAAACGAAATTGAAGCTTCGTACATGGGACTCAGGAATGCACTCCTCAGAAACTATTTCCAGTCAAAGCTGCTTTTCAATTTCTCAGGCCCCTTCGGAGCACAGACACTGGCAACCATGGACTCCATATCCATATACAGGGCATTGAGAGGCAGAGAATTGTCGGAGAGCGACCAGAGGGTCGTTCATGCAATCATGGAATATGGTGGGGCAACTGAGTCTGAAATTATCACGCACCTCAGAAAAGACGTACTGGGCGTAAGATCCACTCTGAAGTCCCTTTATGACGACTGTGTCATTGCAAAGGACTCAGACAGGAGATACGTATTTGTGCCTGAGAAATACAGGAAAGAAGAGGCGGTTGAAGCTATAATCAAGGTTCTCCTCAAGAATATGGGATTCCTGGACAAGAAAAGATATGAAGATGTAACCGGCCGGCCAATGGACAAGGTTTTCTATGATATTATTGAAGCACTTGTAAAATCCAACAAAGCTGTAAAAGGCATTATTCCCGGTGTTCAGAGGCTGCTTTATATCAACCCGCAAGCCCTGAAATACAAGGGGAAGGAGTCAAGAGTCCTTATTCCAAAGGATCTGATTCTTCTTTATTTCCAGGATTATATCAAGAGGCAACTGGGATCAACCAACCTGTATGTATTTGTGAAGAATGGTTCCATAGTGGCCGGTTTCTCAGCCAGGAAGAGTCTAAAGACCCTCAAGGTTTCCAAAGTAATCGGCGACAGGACATACAGGGACAGGATGAAGAAGGAGATGAATGAATTTGGATATGCTGTTTCATTTACCTGAAATTTTAAAACATGAATGTTTGTTGCGCAGAAATTTTATAACCACTTTAAATTCATTCCCCAATGGAAAGTATTGACTTTTACATTTCAGGGCTTTCTGTGGTGCTGGCTATATTCCTGCTTGCAGTGAATATACGGGCCTACAGGCGATCCAATATCAGGATGTTTGCATACCTGATGGTGGTGTTCATAGTCCTGCTGTTTGACGGACTGGCCGTATTGACAATAGGGCTGGGCCTCTTTTCGCTGCCTGTTACGAACACGTCTCTCTTGCTCATTTCAAACATCGTGATACTGATTCTGTTTTACTACGGTGTAGTGCGGGGTAGCTAAAAATTGACGGAGCGCGAATCTCTCAGGAATGAGATCGAAAGAGTAATCTCGGATAATCCGGGGATCCATTTCAGGGAGATCCAGCGCCGATCTGGTGCCGCCATAGGACAACTTGAATACCACCTCTACCAGCTCGAGAAGATGGATAAAATCTCCATCAAAAAAGATGGCAAGCTCAAGAGGTATTTTCTCATTGAAGATACAGGATTCAGTGAGAGGAGATTGCTGTACTTCCTGAGGAACAGCATCTCCAAGGAGATCCTCTTTCATCTGATGGAAAACGAATACTCGCCTGTTGATATGTTCGTGAATGGACGGAGAGCAAGGCGGGAAAAGGTTCAGAGCTTAATTGATGAAATGGTGGAACAGGGTATTCTGCACCTTCAGCCGGATAATGGCAGGAATATAGTCTTCCTGAACGATCCCGAAAAAGTGAAACAGGTCCTGAGGAGATTCAGGGAGAGCTTCCTTGACTCAATGAGTTCGAATATTCTCTCCCTTCTGGATTAACCAAAGAATTAGAAGCGTCTCCTTCTGTAGGAGGCGTATGTGAACCCTATCAGGGCTGCTCCAGTGGCAATACCGGCTGTAAAGAGCTCAATGTGAAGGATTATGAAAGTTGCCGCGTTCTGTATGTCTTTCTGGAGTATTGGATTCTTGAACAGGTCTATCTGCGGAATAGAGAAGTACGGGTCCTCTACTATGGAATTCAGGCCATTTTTGAACTGGAACTTGAATATGAGGGTGTCTGTATTGCCTGCAATGCTTCGGGATGCCGACAGGTTGGCGGAATGCCCATTGAGCATGTATGATGGATCCCACCAGAAATAGGCATCATAGTTTGTGCTGGTAACCCCTATTGCAGAACCGTTCAGTCTGGAGAGATTGTGCGAGATCTGTGCAAGGTCGTGATACTTTTCAAAGCCATTGTTTATCTTTGCACCCAGTTGCTGTATCAGAAGGAGGTCACCAGGGCCGGTTATCTGGGAAGAATGGAGCGCGAAAGACAGCTTGAAGCCAGTAAGGTTTGTTGATGCATTTGAGTTGTTAAGCGGGCTAGTAATGTTCACTTTAACCATTGAAATCGACACATTTGCCTGTATATTTTCAAGTTCAGGCTGATCTCCCTCTCCATTGTAGTTCTGTGAATTCAGATTAGTTATGTTGAATTTCTGAGCAATAAGGCCGACATGCTGTGAATCCAGGTGGCTGAATCCAATTCTGGAATCATAAACGACGCTGTTGTTGGAATTCCTTATTATCACCCAGTGCTGAGCAGGGAAGTAGGAATAATATACGCCCGTTCCCGTCAAAAGGACGAGTCCAACGTAAGAAACGTTAAAGCTGGCATTATTTGTCACATTTACGTAGACCTGTGGAAATTGGGTGAACTGGAGGTCATTTTCAGGGTTATGCCCAGAGGTTCCAGAATCATCAGCAGAGGCTACCGGGAGAACCAGTAAAGCTCCGATCAACAATATTGCCAGAATGCGCTTCAACTTAAAAGTATTGAATTAACTAAAATAAAATTTTTTGGTACAATCTTGCAGTTTGGTACAGGATCAGGCAAATTCTTCCTGAAGTTCTATCATAACAAGATTGAGAACTTCTTCAAACGTGACTCCTGTGTATTCCCTGAGTCCTCCCATTTCAGTTCTGAGCTTGGCGATAAACTGGTCATCTTCACTGTCAAATTCAATGTTACATATGAGTTCCTGCATTTTAGCTCCCTTTTGGTGGAATTTCGAGGTTTATAAAAACCTTTGGAATAAATAAT
This sequence comes from Thermoplasmataceae archaeon, assembly GCA_046705365.1. Taxonomy (GTDB): domain Archaea; phylum Thermoplasmatota; class Thermoplasmata; order Thermoplasmatales; family Thermoplasmataceae; genus JAJZOM01. The sequence continues at coordinate 3,044 of JBJKQM010000078.1, read as the reverse complement.
TTTAAAAAACATTACCGTACGTTTTTGCCATTGTATAGGGGCAGATCAAGGCACTGGAAAAATCAAACCTCGATCATTATCCTTCCCATGGACAATCTGCTTTTCATTTCTGAGAAAGCTTCGTTAACGTTTTCCAGGTGTATTGTCCTGTGGACTATTGCCCTGATTTTTCCATTTGCGCTAAGATCAAGTGCTGCTTTCATATCTTCTCTTGTAGAGCTAATGCTTCCGGAGATGGTGTTTCCTTTAAGAATTGCAAGTCCAAGGGGGAACGGAACAGGAGTGGGATCCACGTTCCCCACAACTACCATTCTGCCACCGGGCCTTAAGCTCCGGAGTGTTTTCTCAAAAGTGGGAAGGCCAACACTTTCAAGCGCAAGATGAACTCCATCGCCAGTTTGTTCCTTGAGCTCCTTGTCAAAATTTTCAGAAGTGAGGACCAGATCAGCACCAAGGGAGTAAAGCTTCTCAGCCTTCCAGGAAGAGGAAGTTTTTGCAATGACGTATGCCCCGAGTGCTTTTGAAAGCTGGACTGCATGCGTCCCAACTCCCCCACCCGCACCCGAGATTAGGATCTTTTCCCCTTCCGCAAGGTTTCCAACGCGCTTTATGGCGTTATACAGCATTCCGGTAACACAAGCCGCAATTGAAGCCTCTGCTTCTCCTACGCCATCCGGAACCTTTACAAGTGAATTCTCAGACACTTTTACATATCCAGCGTAACCACCATCGGATGCCTCACCGTATGTCTTCTTGTAGGGGCACAGATTCTCCCTGCCAGACAGGCAGAACTCGCATTCTCCGCAGGGTGAATAAATCAGGCTGGATACTCTGTCACCGGGTTTGAAGTCTGTCACCTGATCTCCAACTGCCTCCACAAAGCCGGATATTTCATGTCCGGGAATTATGGGCAGCTTGACTCTTGGGAAAAAGCCATCCTGTGTGAGTATATCCCGGAAGCAAATCCCCGTAAGGTGCTGTTTTATCAGGATTTCTTTTCCGGAAATCTCGGGAATATTAACGTCCTCAGTAACAAGCGGTGTCTTCAGTTCCCTAAGTACCGCGGCTTTCATAAGTTAGAATAATTTAGAAATATAAATTATGTAGTTTCCCATTGGTTTATAAATCAGTGATTCAATGTTCAACCTTAGATATTCCAGGGAGATTGCCCTCAAAGAACTCTCAGTAAGTGGTTATGAAGCAATCAGCAATGCACATGTCTGCATTGTGGGGTTAGGAGCAACCGGTTCACCAGTGGCAGATCTTTTTGCAAGGGCTGGAGTTGGAAATCTGAAGCTTATTGACGGTGATACGGTGGATATCAGTAACCTCCACAGACAGATTCTCTTCTCAGAGAAAGATGTGGGCGAGAAAAAGGTCAATGCTGCAAAATCCAGGCTAAATCTGGTAAACAGTAAGTGCAACATTGAATCGATAGACAGTTTCCTGACAGAAAATAACGTATCCAGCCTTCTTGATAATTGCGATATTGTGGTAGACGGAACCGACAACATGGAGGCCCGCCGGGTTATTAACAGACATTGTGTCAGGGCAGGAACACCCTGGATATTTATGTCCTCAATAGGGACAGTGGCCCAGGTTAAAGGTGTAATTCCCGGAAAAACATCATGCCTTGACTGCTTTGTGGACCAAAAAGCAAATTATCCTATGAGTTGCGAGGAAACAGGGGTGCTGGCCGCCTCACCTGTTATTGCCTCATCCACCGCCTGGACTATTGCCGTGAGAATTCTGACAGGGCAAAGTGTGGACGGCGATTTGCTCTACATCGATCCCTGGAGCAATACTCATGAAAAGATACACATCAACAGGAAGGAAGATTGCATCACATGCAGCAAATTATGAAGGGACATAGATGATAAAAGCAGTGATTTTTGACCTTGACGGCACAATCATGAACTCTAAACAACTGCGTATTGAGGCTTGGAAACATGCCTTTAAGGTCTATGGGGTCGAACTTTCAGATGAGCAGATAAGACCATTAATTGGTCTTCCAGGACCTGATCTGGCTGGGCGTTTCTCACCCAGGGCTTTCGAGATTGAGATGGAAGAGGAAAAGTACTTCAGGTCCCACCTTGAAAAAATGGAGATGTATGGCGACGTTGAAGAAACATTTCGCAGGCTGGAGATTTCAGGAATAAGGACCGGGGTAGTAACATCCTCCAGAAAGGCTATGGTGGACATACTGAAAATCCCCTTCAAGCCGGTTGTCACAATAGACGATGTAGAAATGGGGAAACCAGATCCTGAACCTTATCTGAAAATACTCGGCATTCTTAAAATTAAACCTGAACACGCAATGTTTGTAGGGGACGCAGAGACAGACCTCATACCTGCAAGGGAAATCGGCTCAGTTTCGGTGTACATTGGACATGGAAACGTGCACTTTTCTCCAAATGCCGACTATTATGTTGATGAAGTCAGTGAGACCGTTAGACTTGTGGAGAAGATAGTAAACTCCAGGAAAAACCAGGATCAGAAAAATAATTCCGGAACCTGATGATTCACAAATTTACTCAGGCGTGTATTTCATCAAGCCCATCGGTGACGATCAAATTCTTTATTTTTTCAGTATTTTGAGCTGAAACAAAATAAACCGGAGCTATTTCGCAAATTTTTAGAGTTTTCAACTCGTGCTTTGCAGCGACACGCGCAGTGGTCAAACCAATCACTGTCTTCCCATTTTCTACACATTCAGCAGACTCTTCAAATCCCATTGCATTGTAGGAAGTCAGTATTGTGCCCAAGGTCCCCACAATTTTACGGATGGAATCTCCGGTGCTAACAATGTTCTTAAGTATCCTAAGGGCTGGCCCTGAGGTAGGAGTCCCACTTTTTATCTCTTCCAGAACTTGCGGGAAGCTACCTATTTCCATCCTGGAACAGAATACAAGTTCAGTAGTTTCACCACGGAATATTGTGAATCCGGACAACTCTGAGTCCTCCCTGGCATAGCCAATGAGATCAACCTCTTTTACTGCAAGGAATGTTGCAAGGTCAGTGTCACCATTGGATAAGGATTTAAT
>JBJKQM010000077.1:0-18071 GCA_046705365.1 Thermoplasmataceae archaeon | reverse complement strand
CGATGTTAAATACAAAACCTTTATCTTATATTTAAAATCCCACGAAAAGAGGCAATATAATGGAAAGGAACATTGCTGTAGAAGGAATCACACAGATACCAACACACAAAAGAGAAGTAGAAATCGTAGAAAGAAAGGGTATAGGACACCCGGACAGTGTTTCCGACGGAATTGCAGAATCAGTCAGTAGAGCTTTGAGCAAATATTACCTTAAGGAATACGGAAAAATTCTTCATCATAATACAGACCAGGTAGAGGTAGTAGGGGGCCAGTCAGCACCAGCTTTTGGTGGAGGAATGGTTCTTGAACCTACCTACATTCTTCTTAGCGGCAGGGCTACAACAAAGGTCGGCAACGACAGGATACCATACAAGGCCATTGCCATAAAGGCTACCAGGGAATACCTGAATAATAACTTCAAACACCTCGACCTCGAATCCGACGTTATGATTGACTGCAGAATCGGGCACGGTTCAGTAGACCTTACTGAGATTTATGACACCTCCAAGCTCAGGGCAAACGACACTTCATTCGGGGTAGGATTTGCACCATTTTCTGACACGGAGAGGCTTGTCTACGAGACAGAAAAGTACGTCAACGGAAAGGAATTCAAGTCAAAGCTGCCCGCAATCGGTTATGACATAAAGGTGATGGGTTTCAGACAGAAGGATACAATTAACCTCACGGTTGCCGCAGCATATGTTGACAAATTTGTCCAGGACGACCCGCAGTACTTCACCATAAAAGAGGAGCTCAGGGAGGCCATTACAAAGAATGCGGAAAAACTCACAGACAAACCCGTGAAGATTTACATCAACACTGCAGACGAGGAAGACGGCAAAGGAACAGGACATTATCTTACAGTCACCGGTCTTTCCATGGAGAATGGAGACGATGGATCAGTGGGAAGAGGAAACAGGGTTACCGGCCTTATCACACCATACAGGCCTATGAGTATGGAAGCAGCTGCAGGCAAGAACCCCGTAACACACGTGGGAAAGCTTTACAATGTCCTCTCAACAATGATCGCCCAGGATGTGGTCAAGGAACATGGAAACGACGTTGAAGAAGTCCACGTAAGAGTTGTGTCTCAGATTGGAAGAAGAATCGACGATCCGCATGTGGCCAGCGTTCAGGTAATATATGCAGACAACGTGGATCCATCCAAGCTCAAGAACAACATAAGAAGGATTGCTGACGAGAGACTTGAAAAAATCAGTGACCTGACTCAGATGTTTGTTGACGGAAAAGTTTCCGTCTTCTAAATTATCTTCCACATGGTGAAAGCATCAGAGGCATCGCTGTAATAGGCCCTGAGTCTTGATGTGATCACAAAACCATATTTTTTGTAGAAGTTTATCGCCGAATCATTATCCGTTTTCACTTCCAGCTTCAGGCTGATGAAGCCGTTCAATCCACAGAATTCAATAAAATCACGCATAAGTGCATCCCCGATGCCTTGTTTCCTGTGCTTCTCCTCTACAGCAAACATCAGTATTCTGGCTTCACTGGGAGTGTTCCTGGAGCAGATCATGAAACCCACTATCCTGTTATCCAGGACATAGACCCTGAAACCTTCGGGCCATGCCTCGAACAGATCTATCACCAGGCTGTTTGTGTAGTATTCGCTCAAAGAACTCTCTGCAAGATCCAGTACTCTGGAAATGTCTCCCGGTTCGAATTGCCTGATGATTCCAAAGTGGGAAGTGTCAATATGCATTGTTTATATTCATATGAGATTAGTCCAGACATTAGTACTTTTCTACTAAGGGCGTGCGAAAATCTAGGTTTGTTCAAGCTGGCGCAGCTTGATTCTTCTGACTTCCCGGTTGTAGGCTTCAGCCACATCGGAGAAACCTATGGTTCCAAGGACTTTCTGCCTGTCTTTCGAGTCCACAACAACAAGTTTACCGGAAGCTGTTCTGGTAAGCATATCCAGGGCCACATGAATATTTTCGTCCTGGGTAATGGTCGTGGTTTCAATGGACATTGCATCGGATACCTTGGCAGTTGAGAGGTCCATGTCGGGTTTTATGTTCTCAATGGACAGGGTTCCTATAAGGTGGTGGTTTTCTTCAACCACTATGGTTTTTGTTTTTGTGGACCTCAGGAGGGAGACAACCTCACGCAATGTCTTTTCCGGCCCGGTTGAAGGATAATTGGTCACCATGGCATCATAAACTGAAACCTGGTCCATGACAGGTTTCTCATATTCCTGTCTGTGGGCCGGGGAAGCTTCGCGGTTTTTGACCTGTGCACGGTAAATGGAGTATTTTGTTCCCGAGACGAAATATGAAACCGTAGTTGCAAGCATCAGCGGCAGGAAGAGTCCATATCCACCGGTCATCTCAGTCCCCATTATGAGTACCGAAATTGGCGCCTTGGCTATGCCTCCGAAGAATGCAATCATTGTGACTATTGTCACCTCTGCAACATTCACATAGGGCACATATGGCTGTATGATGAGTCCCAGGGCCGCACCAAGGAATGCACCGGTCACGATTCCAGGTGCGAAAACTCCTCCTGAACCCCCTGATCCTATGGTGAGGGATGTTGCAATTATTTTTACAAAGAATAGAATGATTAGAATGTAGATTGGAAGATAAGCGAGATTGTTGAAGAAGATTAGCTGGATCCAGCCATATCCAAGTCCCAGAATCTCGGGGAATTTTATTGCCACTATTCCAACAATCAGTGCGCCTATTGCAGGCCTGAAGTACTTCGGAACCCTCTTCATCCTCATGAACAATGCCTGTATTCCGTAGAATGTCTTGACATACAGGATTCCGCCAAGCCCTGCCAATATGCCGGCAAGGAGATAAACTGCCATGGCAGTTGGATGGCTGAATCCAAGGAAGGTTGAGGTCGGAATGCTGAAAAGATGGTGGTAATTGAATGGATAACCAAAAATGAGGTAACCGGTCAGTGAGGCAATAATTGAAGGTATCAGGGCCTCTACCTCGAAATCCTGTCTGTAAAGAATTTCAGTGCTCAGGAGCGCACCTCCAAGCGGTGCCATAAAAATGCTCCCAATTCCCGCACCTATGCCTGCAGCCATTGCAATCCTCCTGTCATGATCCGACATCTTGAATGCATCTGCAACGAAAGATCCAAAACCGGCCGCTATCTGGGCAGTAGGCCCCTCCCTACCAGCGCTTCCGCCGGACCCGATGGTTACAGCAGAAGCTACTAGCTTGATTACGGGTATTCTCCTCCTGATTTTTCCATTGTTGTAATGGAATGCACTGATGGCAGCATCGGTTCCGTGCCCTTCAGCCTCAGGAGCGAATCTGTAGACAATAAAGCCAGATATAAGGCCACCCAGGACAGTTGAAACCGGTATCAGAAATGGTTTGTAAGTCCCAAAGGAAAAAAATGCAGTCTGGCCGCCTATTCCCTCAGTCGGGAGGTTTATCCCTGTTATGCCCGTTAACATATAGGTTGAAACCAGGCTTATCGCCTCATAAAGTGCAAGGCTTCCGACACCAGCAATGACACCTATCAGTAGGCCAACAAAAACCCACTTTCCGATTGTACCCTTCTGAAGCATCTTCTGGATGCTCTGTAACAACCGGCCATCACTGCTGAATCTATACAACGGTGAGTGATTTAAGAGGCGTATAAATTATTTGGGAACTAGTGTTTAGTCTTTTCTTTTCGCGAAAAAAGCCTTTGCATCCTGAACCGGATCCTGTGACAGCTTCATTTCCGGTATATAATTTTTGAAATATGCAGCCCGTCTGTCCAGGATGATTGCAGAACCAATATCTTCAGATCCCCGAATAAGTCTTCCAATGGCCTGCCTAATCTTTACCAGGACAGGGAAGGTTACTGCATACTCCCAGCCGTTTCTGTGGACATTCTCATAATAAGCGTACAGGGATTTCTGTTTCGCATCCGGCCTGGGATAGGGGATCCCGGCTATGACAACCACTTCGAGTTCATTGCCGGGGAAATTCATTCCTTCCGATATCCTTCCGCCCATAACTGCCATCAACGGCCTGTCATCTTTCCTGAATTTCTCAAGAAGGTTCATAAGGTCCTGCTGGGAAGTCTTCCTCGATTCCGCATAGAATTTAAAGCCGAATCCGAGCCGTATTATCCTGTCCATGAGGTTGTATGATGTGAAGAAAACAACAGTCTTACGCTTAACACTGCCCACAATTTCCTCTATGAGTGTCTTTAGCTTCAAAGCCTGTTCGTCATCGAATTCATCGAACTTTGTTGATATATCATCAAAGAAAATCACCTGCCGGTTATCTTCCGGGAAAATTCCTGTGACCCTTTTTGCAGGCAGGTCAGTGAATCCTGTGATATTTCTGTATATCTGAAAAGGTTCAAGCGTTCCGGACATGTGTATGGTCTTTGATTGCTTGAGCGGTTCAAGAATCCCCCTGGGCTCCATGCAGAAAGCTTCAACCTTCCCTTCATCTTCACTTGAAACTATTGCCACGAAGCTTTCGTCCTCCGACTCCTTCCAGGTAAGCATTTTGCTTGAAAGGGCAAGTACATGTGACCTTGGAACCTTGCCCATGTCCTCTTTCTTTTCGCTGATCATCTCGCCGAAAAGTGCGAAGACTGAGGTGTAGGCCCAGAAATCATCCAGAGAAATCTTTGCGCCTATGGCAGAGTATTCTACAAGCTCCCTGAACTGTATTCTTGACTCTTCACGCTGGTCAAGGTATTCCCTAGAAAGATCCAGAATGGCATTTCTCAACATTTCACAGTAGTCCGTGGCCCTGAATCTTTCAGAAAGTTCAGAATCTCCGAATTCCTGTGCTTCCCTTTCTGCCAGTTCAATGTTTTTCATGGTGATTGAATAGGAAGACAGTTCCCTTGCGAGATCCGGAAGGTTGTGTGCTTCATCCATTATGATCACCAAATCCTCCCTCGCAACTCCCCATCTTGACAGGAAGCGTTCAGCGACAATGCTGTTCAGAAAATAAGAGTAAGGTGCGACCACAATATCTGCCTTTGAGGCTGCATATTTAAGGGATTCATACGGGCATACAGTATTCCTCATTCCATAATCGAGAAACTTATCAGCGTCAGGAATCTCGCTGTAGATCATCTCCAGTGTGTTGCCGGACGTTACCTTTTCATTAAAAAATCTGCAGGCTTCAGGATCCCCTTCCTTAACCCTCCGTTTCCTCTTGCTGCAGAACCTGGAGAGCGAATCCGGCGTAAAATCCGATTCATTTTCCATTTCCATATAGAGAGGACAGAGATTGTACCTGCCCTGGATGGCAACTGCCTTTATCTTCTGAAATGTGGATATTCTTCTCAGTTCCTTCAGGACCTGCTCCTGCTGGGAGTTTGTCCTTGTAAGGTACAGGATCTTCTTACCTCTGCTTCCGGCAAATTCGAAAGCAGCTGCGAGTCCGGTTATGGTTTTTCCGGAACCTGTCGGGGATTCAATGGCAACACCGGGGTGCGTCTCAAGTTTCTTTGTGACAAAATCTACCAGGCTATTCTGGTAATCCCTCAGCCCCCATTTTTCAAGCAACAGTTTCCTCTCGCTGAAATCATGCAGCTAAGGCATTTTAGATTTTATTTCATTTCTTCTATCATCAAGCAGTGCCGGGTCGGGGACGAGTTTTGAGGCATCCTCCACGCATTTAAGGGCCTCTTCATATTTTCCCATTTTCTCATAGGCTTCAGACTTTGCGAGATGGTACTGATAATTGTCAGGGACCATCCTGAGTGCGTTATCCATATCCTTTATGGCGTCTTCGTATCTGCCCATGTGCATCAGAAGCTCGTATCTTCTGTAGGTGAAAATCTGGTCGGTGGTGTTCAATTCCACGGCTTTGTTGAAATCCTTCAGTGCGGAATCCAGGTCCTGGTTTCTCCAGTGGGCATTAGCCCTGTTGTAATAATAATCTGGAATATCGTTTTCTAGAGTGATTGCCTTGGTGAAGGCCTCTATGGCCTTGTCAAGTTCTCCAAGATCATCATAGGCCGCACCTATTGCATTGTAGTAATCTGCATGGTCAGGATAGAGCTCTATGCTTTTCTGGTAGTCCTTAATTGCCTGCTCCAGCATTTTCATGGAGTAATAGGTAAGCCCCCTGTTAAAGTGAAAATCGGGCTCATTGTCAATGAGCTTGATTGCTTTAGTGAATTCCTTCACAGCCTCGGGATACTTTTTCAGGTTGAAATATGAGATTCCCCTTTCGTTATAATCGTCTGCCTGTTCTGATTTTCCTGATGGTGCGAATGTGGACACAATGCCTAAAGTAGGGTATGATATATTAATCTTAATGAACAGGCAACACTAATTCCAACTGGACAGATTCGCACTTTAAAAACGGTTAATACCGTTTCAGAATAGTTTTGAATTCTTTTCCCTGCTGTAAAGGTTCTTGTAAGTTTTCCAGTGGGTTCTCGCAATACCGGAGATGTCCCTTCCTGATCTCAGGGAAGCCCTGAGGAATTCTACAGTCACAGGATCAGCGGGGTACCCGGATCCAATTCTCCCATAGGTCTTTTCAAGATTGCTGATTTCCATATCACGCATCACCTTTGACACTATGGAGGCTGCTGAAACAGAAGGATATTTTGCATCAGCCTTGTGCTCGCATACTACCTTCTTTCCGGTCATGCCAGAGAGTTTCTCTGAAAGCCTTTTTTCGTTTACGTCGAATGAATCGACATAGATGGTGCAGTCATATGGGGACTTTGAGATCAGTTCAGAATATGCATTTTCCTCAATCTCATTCAGGTTTATTCTGTCCATCATCTCGTTCAGTTCCCTGGCACTTATTTTTTTAGAGAGTACGAAGGAACTGTTCTCCCTGATCTTTTTTTCAAGCTTTTCTCTGGCACCCCTGGTCAGCGTCTTTGAATCCCGGGCACCTATTTCCTCAAGCTCTGCTTTGCCGGCACACACAATAGTAACTACGAGCGGTCCGATAACCGGCCCTCTGCCCGCCTCATCAACACCACAACTGAACTGGGCATCTCGGGATTTGTTTTCCATTATACGGGTAAATGTGAAAAAGTGTTAAATTTTCTCAGATCATTATGAAGTCAGGCTTCAAATCATGGATTCAATCAATCATGGCACTTTTATGAAAGAAATGAGGGAAAGGATTGACAGGGAACTTGTCAGTTTCTTTAGGGAAAGAGAAAGTGAATCACTCGATCCGGTTTGCACGAAAGTCAACCACCTCATAGAACAATTTACACTTAATGGCGGCAAAAGGCTGAGGCCCATGCTCGTTGTCCTTGGGCATGACCTGTTTGCAAGGCCGGATGAGAGAGTATACCGGGCTGCCATCTCAATGGAACTGACCCAGACCTACCTCCTGATCCATGATGACATAATGGACCAGAGTGAAGTCAGGAGAGGGAAACCGAGCCTCCATGTGAGCGTCAGGGATCACATCAAGGACAAGGTGCCCGATCCGAAGAGGATTTCCGAGAACATGGCAATAGTCGCAGGCGACCTGGCAGATTCCCTTGCACACCAGGCTCTTCTCGGTTGCGGTATGCGGTCAGAAGATGTGTTGAAGGCAAATTATGAACTTTCCAAGATCATAGAGATGACCGGTTATGGCCAGCTTATTGATATCGACTCGGCAAGCAATGACTCTTTTTCACAGCCAGACCTTCTAAGGCTGCATATCCTCAAGACAGCAAGGTACACCATTGAGGGTCCTCTTGTTCTTGGCGCAATGCTCAGCGGCACCGAGGAAGACGTGAAACCCCTGAGTTATTACGGAACTCTTCTAGGTACAGCTTTCCAGCTGCATGATGACATTCTAGGTTTATTCGGGGAGGAGGCTGAGACAGGGAAATCCATAAAGAGTGACGTAAACGAGGGAAAAAAGACTCTTCTGATGCTGAAAGCCATGGAATTGTCAGGCCCTGCTGAGAAAGAATTCATAATGAAATGCCTGAACAGCGGAAACATCTCTGACGAGGATTTCCACCGCCTCAAGGAATTAGTAAAAGAAAGCGGCTCATACGAATATTCACGAAACATGATGCAGAAGATGATAGAGAAAAGCAAAGAGTATCTATCACAGGTCAACGGGGATCCAAAGGTCAAGGAATTCCTGATGTGGCTTGCCCATTACATAATTGACAGGAAGAGCTAGTACTTGGGCCTGTGTTTCTGGTACATCTCTTTCAGTGTATTGTCATCCACATGGGTGTAGATCTGGGTCGTTGCAACACTGGCATGTCCAAGCAGCTGCTGTATAAACCTTATATCTCCGCCATTCCTGAGAATAGCAGTAGCAAAAGTATGCCTTAGCACGTGGGGAGTCACTTTCTTTGATATGCCTGCTTCTCTGGCGAGGTCCCTTACGGCCCTCTGCACAGTAGATGTGTCAAGCCTGGTGCCCTTTCTGCTAACAAGCAGGGAATTGCTGTTTGTCTTGATATCAAATCTGTGTGGCATATAAGATCTTATGATGTCTTTGCAGTCGTCCGGGATTATAACAATCCTGTCCTTGTCTCCCTTCCCTGAATGTATCCAGATGACACCCTCTTCAAGGTCAACATCGTCCACTTTCAGGTTGCAGAGCTCTCCCACACGCATTCCTGTATGTGCAAGAAGTGAAACAATGAGGTTTGTTCTGGGGTTAGTGCCTGCAGCCTTAAGCAGCTTTGCGGCCTCCTTCTCGCTCAGGTAATTGGGCATCTTCCTTGGCCTCTTCGGGACAGTAAGGTTGACCGGAGGAGTCAGGTTCTTGTATTTGTAAAAGTGCCTGACCGCCTTGATGGCAAGGTACTGGCTCGTCTTTGAATAATTGCGTTCGGAAGCAAGAAAATTCTTGTAGTTCTCAATGTCTGAAGGGGAGCATTCTTCCAGTGGTTTTCCTGCAAAATTGAGAAAGAGGGAAACCAGGAACCTGTACTCCTTTATGGTGTGCGGGCTCTTCCGCTCTCCCACCATGAAAGAGGCAAATTTCTCAACCTCTTTTCCTGCCTCCATTATACTTCTAAAGCCCTCTATGTATTAAGATATTTTTTTCTTCGTCGGAAATTCATAATACTTAGAAATGCATGATATGACTATGCAGGCAGTTAATATTGGTCCGGAATTTGGAAAAGAGAACCTTAAGATGGTGGACCTCCCCAAACCAACCCCACAGGAAGGGGAAGTTGTTGTCAAGATCACGCATGCCGGCGTCAATCCAATTGATTACGGCGTCATCCATGGCAGGATCGTCTATAACCTGACACCGATCCCGCACATACCCGGGTCTGAAGCCATAGGTGAAGTGGAAACAGACGGGAAGCTCTTCAGGAAAGGGGATCGTGTAATGATCTACAACAGGGTCTTTGATGGAACCTGCAAGATGTGCAGATCTCATATGGAACATCTTTGCAGCAATGGTGGAATACTTGGAGTCGTGACACAGGGAGTTTACACTGAATACATTTCCATATCGGAGAAGAACCTCTTTCATATACCAGGATCAATGTCAGATGAGGTTGCAGTATCACTTCCAATAGGGGCACTTACCTCTTATCGGGCCTTAATGAGGGCAGGAGCGAAACCAGGGCAGTCGATCCTGATATACGGGGCTTCCGGCAACACTGGCATATTTGCATCTCAATTGGCTTCATTAATGGGCCTTGAGGTCTACGGAGTTTCCCGGAAGGGGTGGATAAAGGATTACGGTTGCGTGGAAGGCTTCAGGACCGGAGAAGTTCCAGGGGATTTCAAAGCGGATATAGTCATAAACTCCATAGGGGCAGAGTACTGGCAGGAAGCAGTATCTCATGTTGCCACTGCAGGAAAACTCGTATCATTTGGTGTCCAGACAGGAAAGGATACTGCTCTGGATATTGCCAGACTATACACAAGCGAGATGAGCATCATTGGCTCGACAGGAGGATCATTGAAGGACATGACCAGTCTCCTGAGCATTGCTCAGAACCACGAACTGAAGGCACCTGTTGCATCCAGGATGAACATGAAGGAAGTCAGGAAGGCAATGGAGGAATTCGAAAAGATAAGAAACGGAAGGTTACTTCTGGTAACCTCATAAATTCTTCAAAATTTCTATTCTTTCAGAGATATTTCCAGAGAATATGTACGATGCGGATACAAGAATGTCTGCTCCCGCGTCTACAGCCTTTTTCCCGGTAATATTGTTGACGCCTCCGTCAACTTCAATAAGCGTCTTTAACCCATGGTCCCTGATGTAATCTTTTGCTTCAGTTACTTTGGGTAGAACAGATTCTATGAATTTCTGTCCTGAGAATCCGGGATTTACAGACATAACCAGTAGTATGCTTGACTGTTCCAGGTATTTATGAACGCTGGAGAGGGGAGTGTCAGGGTTTATTACAATTCCAAAATCCGCTCCAGCACCCTTTATGTCAGCAATAAGCTTCTTGAAATCCACCAGGCACTCCTGATGAACAAGCAGGACGTCAGAACCAGCTTCGATGAAGTTGCTGTAATATTTGTCAGGCCTCTCAATCATGAGGTGGGCCTCAAGAGGTCTTGAAGTGCTTCTCCTGATGGCCTTGACTATTTCGGGTCCCATTGTGAGATTAGGCACAAAATGCCCGTCCATCACATCCAGGTGGTAGGAATAGGCTCCAGCTTCATCGCATTGCCTGATCTGGTCTCCCAGCTCCTCAAACTTTAACGAAATTACAGAGGGTGATACTTTCATATCAGAGCCACATCAACTGACTGTATTTCTTATTTATGTGCACACAAAACCCCAATTCTTTTTTCCCTTGAAAAAAACGAATTACAGAATTTTTATACGAACTGTAATCTATATTTCTGAAAATTGATTAATTGTATAAAGTGTTGTATACAATGCCCAAAATCCTCTCGCAATCAAATCATATTACTGTAGATAATCTTAAATGAGGGAATAATGCGAAAGGGTTATAAAGTCGTAAAGGTATGTTTAAGATTATCATGGCTGCTAAGCAAAACAAAAATATAAGCACCATATCGGGCAAATCCTTCGAAGAGGTGAGAAACCAGCTCCTTCGAAGAACTATCAGGCTTAAGGAGAGGATAAGCCAGCGCTATGATATTCTTTCCCAGCAGTCCCTTCTTGATCACGTCAAGATGTTGCTTGACGAACTCAGGAACAAGGAGGTCGAAGACACAAAGCTGATACGGAAGGCTATGGAGACAGGAACCGTGAAGGGTTCTGAGTTTGATAAACCATCCACCAACTACGAAATGCTTGACCATATTATAGCAGAAGATCTGGAAGACCCTGATCCAAATGACCTGCAGAGCGTCCTTCTCTCCGCAATGAAGATGTCCAATGATCTTCACAAGGTACTCCTGTTGATGTCTGAGGAATATAAGACCACAGGCATCGGGACTTTTCTGAGAACGCTGGCAGAGCATGAAATGGAGAACAAGAACCGTCTCGCTGACATGTACGATGAAATGATAAACAAAGATTATTGGTAATATTCAGTTTTACTGAGTGATGTCACAGCCAGTAAATCTTGAAGGGCTCAGCTCCCTCATGCAGGACGATTCACTTTTTCTACTCGATGTATATGCCGGATGGTGCCACCCATGCAGGCTGCTTGACAGGGAGATAGAAAAGCTGGAAACGGAACTGCCATGGTTGAATGTGGTGAAGATAGATTATGATAAATCTGAGGGGCTTTCAGATAAATTTGGAATAAGGTCCCTCCCTCTTCTTATTTTATTCAGAGGAGCTAAAGAGCTCACACGGATAAAGGGATTTTACAGTTCATCAAAGCTGGTGGAAGAAATTACCAGAGTTCTACCGGGATTTCAAGGGTGACAACGGTATCCAATCAAATTAGTCTACCTCCACGCTACTCTGCAGCCTGACTCTATGTGGCACGGTATAAATCAAAAAAATTTTAATTTCAGGTTGGATTATTGAAGTCATGGAAAAAGATTCCAAATCTTACTGGTCCGGCAAGCTCAAAAAGCTGAAAGACCAGAACAGCGCACCAAATCCATCATATGATTCATGGTCGCAGAATACCCTGGCTACCTGGAACAGGAAAACAGGGTATAAAGATCAGGAGTTTACGAATTCATCAAATATACCTGTAAAGGAAGTTTACAATTCGGGAGACATACCGGCAGATACTGAAAAGAGCCTTCTGGGAATGCCCGGCCAGTATCCCTTCACAAGGGGAATTTATCCAAACATGTACCGCGGGAGGAAGTGGACCATGAGGATGTTCTCAGGCTTCGGGACACCTGAGGATACAAACAAGAGGCTCAAGTACCTGATCAAGCATGGTGAATCTGGACTCAGCATTGCCTTCGATATGCCAACTCTCTATGCATTTGATGCTGACAATCCACGGTCGGACGGCGAGTTTGGAAAATGTGGAGTCAATGTGTCATCCCTGAAAGACATGGAGGTAATATTTGACGGCATAGACCTCGGCAAGGTGAGCACTTCCATGACCATCAATGCTCCTGCAGCAATTCTAACCGCTATGTACATAGCTGTTGGCAAGAAGCAGGGAGTACCTCTGGAAAAGCTTGCTGGAACTGTTCAGGCTGACATACTGAAGGAATATATTGCCCAGAAGGAGTGGATTTACCCTCCGGAAGCCCATCTGAGGCTCATCAGGGACATGATGGTCTACTGCACAGAGAATACGCCAAAGTGGAATTACATCAGCATATCCGGTTACCATATCCGGGAAGCTGGCTCCAGTGCAGTGCAGGAACTTGCATTCACGCTTGCAGACGGCTTTTATTATGTGGACATGGGGATAAAGGCGGGCCTCAGCGTTGATGATTTTGCCCCAAGACTTTCATTCTTCTTCAATTCATCAATCAACTTTTTCGAGGAGATTGCAAAACTGAGGGCTGCCAGACGGATCTGGGCAACAGTAATGAAGGAAAAATACGGTGCAACCAAGGAGAGGACCCAGCTGCTGAGATTCCACACTCAGACATCCGGATACAGTCTCACATGGCAGCAGCCTCTTAACAATATTGTCAGGACCACAATAGAGGCCATGGCTGCAGTTCTTGGTGGCACTCAGAGCCTACACACCAACTCGTATGACGAGGCATGGGCACTTCCTTCGGAAGAAGCTGTCAAGATTGCCCTGAGGACCCAGCAGATAATCGCAGAGGAAACAGGCATGGCTGACACTGCAGATCCTCTTGGGGGATCGTACTATGTTGAATGGCTCACAAACAAAATGGAGGAAGAGGCTTACAAGTATTTTGACCAGATCGAGAGAATGGGAGGAATACTTGAAGCAGTTAAACTTGGGTACCTCCAGAAAGAGATTGCTGCCACTTCCTACAGGAGGCAGATCAGGCTGGAGGAAGGAAAGGAAATCATGGTTGGCGTCAACAAACACGAAGAAAAGAGTGAACAGCCCATCAATATCCTGAGAATCAGCAAGAAGGCACAGAAGCAACAGCTTGACAGGCTCCAGGAAGTCAGGAGAACAAGGGATGAGGAAAAAGTTCAGGCATCTCTGAGAGAGCTTGAAGTGGCCATGCTTAATGAAGAAGTTAACACAATGCCTTACATACTGAAAGCCGTTGAGGCATATGCAACAATCGAGGAAATTTCAAACGTAGGGAGGAGAGTATTTGGAACCTGGAAAGAACCAGTCATTGTCTAAGGGCAAGCCCATTAAGATATTGCTTGCAAAACCCGGTATAGACGGGCATGACAGAGGTATCCTTGTACTGGCAAAGGCCTTCAGGGACGCAGGCATGGAGGTAATTTACGTCGGGCTTCTTCCAACACCTGAGGAAGTTGTGGACACTGCAGTCAACGAGGATGTGGATGTTGTTGCCCTTTCATTGCTCAACGGTGCCCACATGACTGTTTTCAAGAAAGTCGCCGATATGATGAAGAACAAGGGAATCAGTGATATTGCAATAGTTGGGGGAGGAACGATCCCCGATGCAGACAAGCCGAAACTTGAAAAACTTGGAATCTCTGGAAATTATGGCCCGGGCACTCCCATCTCAACCATAATTGCACACATCAATGAAAGGGCCAGAGAAATCAGGAAGCTCAAAGAAACGGAAGCAGAGTGATTTTTCTGAAACTTCAGGACATCATCAGAGGGGTCATTGAAGGGGACAGGAGATCAGTATCCAGGGCAATCTCCATTGTCGAAAACGAGCAGAACACAAGCAATGCAAAAAGGATTGTTAAGGAAATTTTTTCCCACACGGGCGGTGCACACATTGTTGGTATCACTGGACCACCAGGTATTGGAAAAAGTACACTTATCGGCAGCCTTTCCGCTATTTTGAGTGAACAGGGGAGAAAGGTATCTGTTGTCGCCATTGATGCATCAAGTCCCTATACTGGAGGCTCGCTTCTGGGAAACAGAATCAGGATGCAGGAGACCTTGACAAAATACGGGGTCTTCATGAGAAGTCTCGCAAACAGGGGTCTGAAAGGCGGGCTCTCTCGCTCTGTCTGGGACACAGTCAAAATACTTGACGCTTCAGGTTCAGACTTAATAATAGTGGAAACTGTTGGGGCCGGTCAGGCAGACCTGGATGTGGCAAACCTTGCCGATACTGTTGTAATGGTCCTTGGGCCAGGGCTAGGGGACGAAATTCAGGCAATCAAGGCAGGAATAATGGAGATCGGCAAAGTATTCGTTGTAAACAAGATTGACCTTGCAGGGGCCTTCATTGCTATGAAGGACCTGGAAGAAACCCTTGCAATGTCCATGCACGGGGAATGGAAACCTCCTGTGGTAGGAGTGAACTCCCTTACAAGGGAGGGTTATGAAGACTTTATCAGGGAAATTGACCGTCATGGGAAATTTGTCAAGGAGCACGATAACATACGCATGAGGAAATACCGCACAGAACTGGAACTAACAATCACAGATGAGCTGAAAAACAGGTTCCAGGAGGATATTGACAATTTCCTAAACGACAGGAACAAACTGCAATCCCTGTTTGATCAGAAGATTGATCCATATTCAGCAGCTGAGAATCTCATCAAAAGGATCGCGTAATTTTTTGCTTTCTTGACAAGTTAATGTTTAAATAATGAAGTCTCATTTTTACTTGATCAATATGTACAATCCACTTAAGTACTTCACAAGCGAAGTTGCCAAGAATCTTGGTGGCAGGGCCAAGGAAATAATGACTTTTCTGTATCCCCCGGTCACCATGTATGAGGATGCCGGTGAAATAGTCGTGGAAGCCGACCTCCCCGGATTCAACAAGAAAGACATAACAGTAAGGCTTGAGAGGAATGCCCTTACAATTTCGGCAGAGAGAAAGCTGGAAATGAAGGGTGTTGTATACCTGGACCAGAGGCCGGACAAATTCACCAAGAGGATCGGGCTTCCCCTGGAAGTGGACCAGGATGTTAACTTCAAGGCAAAACTCACCAATGGTGTCCTGACTGTAAGATTTCCTGCAAAAGGCATCAAAACTATAGAAGTTGAGTAACTCAACTCTTTTTTATTAAGACATAGGCGAATCCAAGAAGATCCGCCCCCAATATTATCAGAGACAGGAGTGGCCTGGTGCTCAACATGTAAACAGATGCAATGAGGACCGATCCAAGGAATATTGAGGCCGGTGTCTTCAGGTTACGTTTTTCCGGCATACTGTTCAGGTCATCCTCAAGTTTCTTCTTCAGGAGCGGCAGAACATCCAGGCCTTTCTCAATAGAGACTATGGATTTCCTGACAAATTCACTGAGCTGCTGCTTGTACAGTTCATCCAGCAAACCCTCGCTGTAAAGAAGCTGTCTCAGAACCTTCACAAACTTGAAATCCGGGTCCAGCTGAGTGCAGACACCTTCCAGGAGTGAACTCATACGCATGTACAGAACTAGTGATCTCGGTAACCTGAATGGAAATTCAAAAATAACGCTGTTTGCAATTTCGAACAGTTCAGAGATCTCAGCTTCCTCGGGGTTTCTACCCTGGAACCCTGCAATTGCCATCTCCATGCTCTTCCTCATGACTGCCCTGTTTGCGGCAGGTGAAAGTGCCCCCATGGCAATAAGCGAATCCATTATGGCATCAGGGTCCGTGTTTACCAGGCCATCATAGAGCGATAAGAGTGAGAACCTTGTTTTCTTGTCGAGCGTGCCAATCATCCCAAAGTCGTAGAGGATTATGTTGCCATCGGGAGTTACTGAAATATTTCCCGGATGGGGGTCTGCATGGAAGATATCATCCCTCAGGAGCATTCTCATGAAAAGAAGGTCAACCCTGAATGCAAGTCTCTTCAGGTCAATTTCAGTTTTCCTGAGCTCTTCCACATTGGTTATCTTTATGCCTGTCTTATACTGGAGAACCAGCACTTCCTTGCTGCTTAACTCTTCTATCACGCCGGGTATTATTACAGACTCCTTGTCCTTGAGATTGGCAGCTATTCGGCGGGAGTTTTCCGCCTCCTTCCTGTAATCTATTTCGTCATATATCCTTGAATTGAAGTCATTAATTACGTTGGAAACGCTGATATAAAGAAAATTTTCAATTCTACCCTTGGCAATTTTCAGAAGCCTGTTGATCACAACAAGGTCTCTCTTGAGCACATTTTCAACATTGGGCCGGTTGACCTTTACAGCCACCTCACTGCCCTTGTACCTAGCGAGGTAAACTTGCCCAAGGGAGGCTCCGGAAATAGCTTCAGGATTGAACTCTTCAAATACCTCTTCAATCTTCCCGAGGTTTTTCTCTATCACCGGTTTAACCTGTTTGAATGGTGCAGGCGGCACCTCGTCCTGTAGTTTCTGGAAGGAAGAAAGATATTCTTTGGGCAACAGGTCTGGCCTTGCAGATAATACCTGGCCAAGTTTTATGAATGTCGGGCCAAGAGAGATAAAAGCGTTCAGGGCCTTCACCCCATTTTTTTCTCGTTCATAGGACCACTGGCTCTCTTCCTCTTTCCTGACCTTCTTTCTGTCCTTCAGGTATCTTCTAAACACCGGGAAAAGCCTGAAAAATACTTTGATCTCCTCTCTGCGGATTCCTCGGAAGATATTTTCATTGCCCGGCATTCTTCAGGACATTGCCCGACTTAATTATAACATTTCAGTTTTGAAAATTGCATATGCATATCCCAGGCCGCCAAAAGCAAGCCTTATGATGTGGGGAAAAAGAGGGCCTGAACCTATCTTTTCCTTCTTTTCAACGGTATCCCAGATCTTGAGGTTCTTTCTCTTCAGCTGTCTCCGGCCATATCCGTTCCAGAAAGCCTGTCGGGTAAACTGATTGTAATTTTCCCTGGTTTTATTGTGCACAACACAGTCAGGGCAGAATGTATGCCTGGCCCCGGCCTTAACAGCCCTGAGATTGAGATCTATATCCTCTGCTGTCACAAATTCAGGATCGAAGCCCCCCAGGGAATCAAAGAGCTCCTTCGAATAGCCAAGGTTGGCTGAAGGGTGTGTTATTTCAAATTCCCTGTAAAAAAGCTTGACCCGGTCCAGTTTGAATTTTTCAACCCCTTCAGGCACGACTTCGCCTGCTATCAGGTTGAAGCCTGAAACGAATTTCTGCCTGTACGCCTTAAGAAATTCACGGTTGACAGTTACGTCCCCGTCTGTGAATACAATATTTTCATAAGTGGAGTTCCGGACACCAATGTTTCTCCCTTCACCCCTGGTGCTTTTCTTTACAATGTGCTTTATGTTTATTTTCCCTTTGTGGGATGAAATTATATCTGGAGTATTGTCCGAGCTATCAGAATCTACAATGACAACCTCAAAAGGTCCCTCCTGATTCTCCAGCGTGCTGAAAAGTTGAGCGAGGTTTTTCCCTTCGTTCCTGACAGTTATTACAATGGAGATACCAGCTGATTGCTCAGGCATTTTCTGATTATACCCAGTCCATGCGGTTGGTCTCTCTCTCTTTCTTGGTTCCCTTCTTGTATTCTTTGTAATGTGCCTTGCAGAGATGTACTTTAGTCAAATTCTTGTCTATTTCGAAGACTTTCTTTGCCAAATCTGCAGGAACTGTTTTGAAGCTCTCATTAGTGCATTCCGGGACTTCACAGTTTTTAGTTGCCATTTGCAATCACTGTCCATAAATACAGCATACAGCCCTATTTATCTATATCGACTATGGTAAAATGTAAAAGGTGGAAATGCCCGGAGTAAGCC
>JBJKQM010000076.1:0-22424 GCA_046705365.1 Thermoplasmataceae archaeon | reverse complement strand
CTGACTATGACATACAACGCCGAGATCAGTCGGAGAAACCCTGGACTGTTTATTTTCTTGATCGATCAGTCCAGATCGATGAGCCACAAACTGGGGGGGACATTAAGGTCCAAGTCCCAGGAAGCGGCCGATGCAATCAACAGGCAAATCTATGAACTAATTTACAGATGCACAAAGAGTGACGGTGTTAGAGACTATTTTGACATTGGCATTATTGGATATGGTGCGGTCTCTGACACAGCACAGTCACTTCTGAAGGATGCGGATCTGGTGCCAATTTCAAGACTTGCCGAAACACCCCTCAGAATGGAGAAGAGGAAAGAAGTAATAACGGACCCTGAGGGAAACGACGTTGAAAGTGAATTTGAATTCCCTGTATGGTTTGAGCCAGTTGCAAATTCAAACACCCCAATGGTAAAGGCACTCCAACTCGCAAAGGAGTGGATTGATGACTGGGTAGCAGAGCATCACGACTCTTACCCGCCAGTTGTCATAAATATATCAGACGGGGCCGCCACAGACGGGGACCCTCTTGAAGTTGCAGAAGAACTGATGGAAATGTCAACAAGCGATGGTAAAGTTCTCCTGTGGAACTGCCACCTTTCAGAAGCCAAGGATGCAAAGCCCCTGACTTTCCCTGCAGACACAGGAGTGCTGCCATCAAATGACAAATTTGCTAAACAGCTCTTCGAAATGTCCAGCGTCTTGCCAGATGGATTTATGAGCCTTGCTCAAGAGAGGTCACTCGAGGTATCTGACAGTTCAAGGGCATATGTGTTCAACGCCGGCCTTGATGAGCTCATGGAACTTCTGGATATTGGAACAAGAGCACCAACGGAAAACCTTCAGTAAATTACATGAGACTGAACTGGCGCTTCTTCCAGATGAGCAAACTCGGGAACAGGGAGTCCGATTGCGAGGACTCCTTCAGTTTCCGCACCAGGCAGATGAAATTTGCCATTGCAGACGGAGTCAGCGCATCCATTTTTTCCGATATCTGGTCCAGAGCAATCACGGACAGCACAGTTACCGGGAAGTACGATTTCTTCGGTAATCCGAACCTCTTCATTCTCGATCTTGTAAAGAGGGCAAGGGAAAAATGGTACGGAAAGATCAAGTGGGACAATCTTCCCTGGTACCTTAAAAATAAATCAGTATCAGGTTCTTACACTACACTGGTCGGCCTGCAGTTCTCCAATTCCGGTGGGCATTACGACTACTCATCTTTTGCTGTAGGAGACAGTGTGCTCTTCCAGTGGGAGGGCGGCAACGACTACAGTTCATATCCCCTCACGACCCCTGAAGAATTCAACAACACTCCAAACCTTATCTGGAGCGGCAAGGGCTATCCCATGCCTCTGGAATTCAAGATTCCTGCGCCTAAAATAAATACATACAAGGGCAGACTTCATCAGGGTGGGGCGATTTTCATGGCTACAGACGCGGTCGGGAAATGGCTGATGGAATATGAAAGATTTTCAGAAGTTTCAGAACTGATCGATTCAAGTTTCGAGATGACAGAACTTTTCACCAGGGAAATTAATGCCAAAAGGATGAGAAATGATGATGCTACCCTTGTTTCTATTTTTCTAGAGTGAAGACAGGACTGAGGGGCTGGCTCCATCCCAGAGAGGTCCATGTGCGAGATATGTTTTCAGGAGACTGCACATTTTCTTGACTTTTTTGTTCCTGATTTTCGTCAGTTCATTGAATACAGGTGAGATATCCAGATTCAGAAAGTCCTTCTTCCTCAGGATAAGACAGTCTGGGTCATTGCCGTTGTATTTGTCCCACAAATCAGGTTTGAGGGAAAGGGCAGTCAGTGAGAGATGTATTACCAGTGCTGAAAAGTTGTCTAGTTTTGTAGAAAATGAATCCGCTGTTCTCTTCGGATGCTGGAAATCTGCATGTCCCATTTCTGTGGATTTTTTGCCCTTGAAATCAGGTATGTACATTCCATCGTAGTCCACAAGCTTCACTTCGCTGTTTCCAGTTATAATAATATTGTCTCCAGCCAGGTCTCCGTGTGATATTCCTGCATCCTGTAGCTTTCCTATCTCTGAAATAAGATTTTCAGAGATCTTCCTGAGATTCTTCGGGTCGTTAATGTGTGAATTGATGTACTTGTTCAGGGTAACTCCATCGATCCACTCCATCTTAAGCAGTGGAAACAGATAAGACTGGCTCTTCCTTGTTTTTATCCCATCCTCATAGTACCTGAAGTGGGCAAGAAAATTGATGCCCTTGCTTTTGCTTGAAAGGTAGTCGCTGATTTTCAGATACCTCTCATTGAGATTACCTGATTTCCTTGTAAAGCACTTCAGTGCGAAGTACCTGCCATTTTCATCCTTAATCTTGTAAATGGAACCGTAGTTTCCTGATGCGTAAACATACCAGCCTGGTGTCTTTGGGTTCTTGACAGCTTCCCAGTTCCCGATGTCTCCGAGCTTCTTGCTTATACTGAGTTTCATCATCTGGAAACTCTGCTCATAGTCCTGGCCTGATGGCCACGAACCGGTGTAAGCGGGCCCCACGGCAGTTTTAGACGGGGTTGGTACAGTTTGTTGTGGTGCAGGCGCAGTTGGTGCCTGAGGTGGCGGCGTTGGAGGTTTGACCTGTGCGGCCGCTTTTTTCTTTCTTGCAGTTGGTTGCTTAGTTTGTGCTGGTGTTTTCTGGACATTTGGAGAAGGAGGTGTTTGTTGGGCAGCTGGCTTTGACGGCTGGATTATTTGAGGTCCGGAAGTTCCAATGGTGCCTGCTGTACCAGTTGCAATTCTCCGGTATATCCCGGCTGCAAGTGTAATGGATGAACGCCATTCATCAAAATCTGAAACCGTGAAAATATGTCTTTCATTGGAGCCGTTAACAACTACACAGACCTTCTTTCTGACTACGCCCTCAAGACTTGCGTCCATGATCTTTTCTATGGGTATGTATAATTCCGTTCCTCCATCATCGGGAACAAACCACAATCCGTCGGCAGATAGCAGAAGATTTCCCCTGATCCCTTCGTACCTGGCAGATGTTCCCTTTATGAAAGTTGACTGGCTAAGGTTTGGCATCTGGTTCTATACAATATTGATGCTTATTCATAAAGCTAACCATAGCTGAATTGTAATATTTCGAATTTACTGTCATGAGTTGTTGCTCTTAAGCCGCTTTATGGCATCTCTGTAACCACTTACCATGGCTTCCCTGTCCATCCCCAGCATCAGGAAATTGAATCCTTCCCCGGCGGTATTTCTTAATGGTTGTTCGGTGAGTGGGGAATAAATACCGGTCAAGAGATGATTTTGCTCAGCGGCCTTTCTGATTTTCCTGACTGCTGCAAGGAATTCGTGGTTTTCCCATGAAAATTCAATTCCGAGCGCTATTGAGAGGTCAAAAGGACCTATGAAGAGCCCATCGAGCCCTTTGGTTTGGGCAATTTTCTCCACCTGGTCATAAGCACCCGATGTCTCAATCTGCACAAATACGATGGGTTTTCCCTTAGTGTATTCCATTATTCCATTCCCATAACCTGAAGCCCTTCCCGGGCCGGCTCCCCGGATACCCTCCGGCGCAAAACGGGAAAACTGGACTGCCTGAAATGCATCTTCAGCACTGTTAATGCCTGGTATGATTATGCCAGAAACGCCTGTATCAAGAACCCTCTTGATCTCATTTTTCTCCAGCCCCCTGATCCTCGCTACTACAGGTAATTCACCTGTTGCCATGCAAATGACGTTAAGATTTTCAACTGTTATACCCGAGTGCTCCATATCCACTATTATCATGTCAGGTTCTGTGTAGAGTAGTGTTTCCGCAACACCAGGATCTGCAATTGTCAAAAGGGGGCCGGCTAAATTTCTGGAGTTTGAAAGTTTCTTCCTGAATGCCTCAAAATCTATTTTCACTGCCAAACCTGTATCACACTCCTCCGAACTCTATTGCCACAACTCTGGCCATTGACCCGCTCCCGCCTTCTATTTTCAGTGGCAGGGCCGTGATGAAGTACTCTCTCCCTTCTTCCAGTTGGTCCAGCCCAGCCATATCCTCAATGAATGGTATTCCCAGGGACAACAGATCTTTATGGACTCTGTAGTCACTGTGATTGTAAGGTTCTATCCCAAGAGTGTCTAGTCCAATCATCTTCACCGGGTGTTCATGGAAAAACTCTATTGCGTCATATGAAAGTCCGGGAAATTCATACTGGAATTCCCTGTTATAACCCCTCTTGCGGTCCCATCCAGTATTTATAAGAAGAATATTGCCTTCGAATTCTGGTTTCCATTTCTTCTCAAGGGCAGCATAACTTATCTCAGTACCATTTAGTTCAGGCCGAATACAATACCCCTTTCCAACAAGTGTTTTCAGTGAAATCCTGTCAACAGTCGGGGCATTTGCGACGAAGTGGGCCGGGGCATCCACATGTGTACCAGAATGGGTAAATGACGAATAGGTCTCAACAAGAAAGCCTTCTTTCTCAACACCTGGAGATGAGGTTATCTTTATTTCAGGATTGTCTGGCCAGGTGGCCATACCCGACCTGAGGGAAGTTGTAAGATCATAAATGGCCTTTATTTCCATATTATGAGCAATCAACTTCAGATTTTAAATTATTTCATAAATCGATTCTAGTAAGGGTATCTGGTTGAGCCACCGTCTATAGGAATATTGGTTCCATTGATGTAAGAAGCATCATCTGAGCAAAGAAATGCAACCAGTTTACCAATTTCCTCAGGTTCCCCCACTCTGCCTACCGGAACCTGGGCGCTGATTGTTCTCAATTCCTCTTCCATGCTTGTTCCATTGTTTCTGGCATTTCTCTCAAGTATGCTTTTTAAACGATCCGTGTTGAAGAACCCCTGTGAGATAGAGTTTACAGTAAGCCCTCTAGGGGCAAGCTCAAGTGACAGGATTTTACCGAGATTTACAACTGCAGCCCTCAGCGCCCCGGACAAGGAGAAAGTTTCCCTGGCCTGCCTTGTTGTTGATGAAGTTATGAAAATTATGCGCCCACCTGGTAGATTCATATGCGGTACCAGGCCTTTTACGAGGCTGACGGTTGCCCTCACGAACATGTTTATGGAATCATCCCAGTCACTTTTCTCAAGATTCATGAACTGATCAAGTCTTGGATCACCGTAATTGACGACTATAAAATCAATTGAGCTGAATTTTTTAATCGTTTCCTGAACCAGTTTCTCCACATCTGAAGGTGACTTGAGGTTGCATTTCGTCCAATGCACCTGATTTCCTGTGAGTTGTGATATCTGTAATGCTGCCCTGCTAATCCTTTCCTCGTTCCCGGAACTGATAAGCAGTTCGGCTCCGCTGCCGCTTAAAACCTGGGCAACCGCCTTGCCTATGCCTGAGCTAGCAGCGGTAACAATACCCCTCTTTCCTGAAAAATCATACACTCCCATGCTATCTCCTCATTCTAAAGATACAGTTCCTTATATAGTGTATATAGGTTAAACTAATGGTCTGCCTGAACCTGATGTATCATGAAACTTCTCATATTTTCCGATATTCATTCAAACCTTGAGGCCATGAATGCCGTGGTCAGCAAAGAAAGATTTGACAAAGCAATCTTCCTGGGAGACATAGTTGACTATGGCCCAAATCCTTCCGAAACACTCGATCTGGTGCTTGAAGAGGCTGATTACATCGTACAGGGAAACCATGATTATGCAGTTGCTACAGGTGAGGACTGTAACTGTGCCCCTGAAATGCACGACTTAAGTGTACTTACAAGGGATGAAATTTCCATGAAGTTTCTTTCCGAACAGGACAGGAGAAAGATTTCCGAATTAAAGACTAAGGAAACTGTACTAATCGACGGTAAAAAGGTGCTGATGGTCCATGCGTCCCCAAACAATCCCCTTTTTGGATATCTCTTCTCAACAGAGGCTGAAATGGTCTGGAAAAAACAGGATTATAAGGAATATGATTACATCATGGTTGGACACACCCACTTTCCAATGTTTTACCGTGGCAGGATTATAAATCCAGGAAGCGCGGGCCAGCCCAGAGATGGAAACTGGAAACCCATGTATGCAATTCTTGATACTGAAACAGGTGACCTTACTTTCAAAAGATTCAGTTATGATCGCGATAAAATGCTTGGGAAACTGACCTCTCTACTGGAGAAACATCCTGCAGAACTCAGCAGGCTAAAATCCCTTTATATTTGAATACAGACTGCCTCACAGGAGTCTGTTAATGCCTTCCGCCCTGGCAACTTTCCACTCGTCTTTCTGGCTATTGGTCCTGACTCCATATTTTTTCCCAAGTAATTCCATTGACTTCTGAATAGATCGCTTCCATTCTGCATTTCCTGCGAAATCCTGATCCTGGAGGGTTCCTGAAAATTCATTCTTCATGAATGCAGAAGAATTCTTGTAAGTAGAGTAGTAGTCATAGATAACCCTTGAGCCAGTGTTGCTAGCAACTTCGAATATCCCTTCAACTTCATGGGTATCGTCATTGAATCCCCTGATTATTGGGCCGATGAAAATCCAGGTTTTGAGCCCGTTTTCATGGAGTTTCTCCAGAAGTCTTATGCGCTGTGAAGGTGCAGGTGTCTGAGTCTCTATCTCCAGGGCTTTCTTCCGGTCTATGGTTGTGAGCGTAACTCCAATATCAAGTGTGTTCCGGTGTTGTGTAAATATATCCATATCTCTCGCAGCAAGCGGGGATTTTGTCTGAACTGTGACACGGAATCCATTTTCCAGAAGGATATTCACCGACTGCCTTGTGAGTTTATATTTCGCTTCAGCGGGCTGGTATGCATCCGTAACCGTTGATATGCCGGTAATGCCACGCCTCATGCCCTTGATCTGTTTCTGTAGAATCTCGATAAGATTGGTTTTGACATAGACTGAATGTCCCCAATTCTCCCTTGCGTCGTCTATGTGGGTAAAATCTATGGCAAAACAGTAGATGCATCTGTGCTGGCATCCGGAATAGGGATTCACTGCATAATCAAGCTCAGGAAGGTTTGATTTCGAAATCGCAGTTTTGGAGGAGTATTCCACTATTTTCATCTTAAAGACTGAAGAACCTGTCAAGATTGTTGTATTTCTGAGTTGGAACAACATAAGATTTGGCTACCCACTTTTCCAGCGGGACCTTCATGAATCTGGATATGTAGTTCAACGATTCGTCAAGAGTGTCGAATTCTGCCGGGCTGCTTTCAAAAAGTTTTCTCATGTTTTCCCTAACGTACCAGACCCCTACAGGAAGGTTCCATCCAGGGTAGATCTCCCTCCACGTAATGGCACCTCCACTTCTGCGCATCGAAAGGAATTTTTCCGCAACTGCCATCCTTGTTGAATAATAGCAACCACCTATTCCCGGGTAATCCTTTCTGCCGTAGTAGCCCTCTGAATCAATTTCAACATGTGCACTTTCACCCCACTGGTTCCAGGTGCTTCCGGGAAACCACGATTCTCCCCATTCATATATCCAGTTAGAAGGTGTGAGTATGGCCATAAACAGGTTTCCAGAAGTTTCCCTGACGAAAGCCAGGAATTTATCTATCTGCCTCAGATCCTTGGATTTTTCCACAAGCTCATCCGAGAGATTCTTGTCTACAGCTGTAATCGACCATCTTGTCGGTACAGCTTTCCTTGCAGTCTTTACGCCAATGGCCCCTACACTGAGTATCTTTGATATCCTTGAAACATCCTGTCCATTTGCATAGAGGTATTCCATTGCTTCTGTAGCCTTAAGATCAGTATCTCCGAAAACTTTCTCTGCATGAAGACCTGGATTTGAATAGTCTACAGTGAATCTTTTCAATGGTGCAGATGGCCCCATAGGGGGTGTG
Organism: Thermoplasmataceae archaeon; assembly: GCA_046705365.1. Taxonomy (GTDB): domain Archaea; phylum Thermoplasmatota; class Thermoplasmata; order Thermoplasmatales; family Thermoplasmataceae; genus JAJZOM01. The sequence goes on along the minus strand of JBJKQM010000076.1, from coordinate 14,608 downwards.
TGCTCATCCAGGATAACATCTTTTCCAGATATATTGCCATCCAGGATCATCTCCACTTCAACTGATTTCTCTGAGAGGGCCATCAGCTGTATTTCCTGGAATAACCTGTCCGGATCAGAGGCATTTGCAACTTTTACGTCAAGGCCCCCACGTATCATGGAAAGCCTCATTGAAAGGAAGTTCTCGATTGGAACATTGAGCCAGCCCTTCGGGTCCTCATAACTGGCTGTATCTCCATGAACAGGAGGCGTAGTGGGATATATTTTGACTTTAGGGTAACCGTATCTCCCGACAAAAACACTGGGCGGGGAGGAACCCTCCAGGTTGTTACCGGTTACCATTTTCAGGCTCGGCTGGACAAGATGTTTTACTGAAATTGGGCAGTATGAAAGGCCGCAGAGCATCTTTGTGCCCCTGCATCTGAGACAGAGGGATGCCGGTATTTTCATCTTGGCTTTCATCTGCATAATTCTTCGAAGCGTAACATGTATTTAAGTTAAATGAAAGAAAAAGACACGACTACCTAGTAAATAACTATTACAACCATAACATCATACAGAAGGGATTGATATTTAATTTCAAGCGCGCTTTAGGGGTGATTTACCAGTGACACTAAAGTTGGATCCAAGACTTCTATACGAAATAATGTCGGAGTTTCATACTCTTGGCGATGAGGATTATGGTGGACAGGGGACATTCCAGGAAGCCATACTGGTAGGATACATTTACGGTCTTCTTACAGAAAGTACAATGAGCCAGCTTACCATGGACTCCGGTGACAGGAAGGTTTACCGGTTCGGCGGCTACAACTACATAATATGGTTTGACGAAGTATATGCCAAGGAGGTGGACGAAGACGAGGACGAGCCTCAGTTCACGCCTGACACATTTGAAGTTCACATACAGGAAATTAATGAGGATGGACAGGATGATATTGGAGAAGAAGCAGTTCTTCTCCCTGTTGCCGTGGAAGGTCCTTACAGTGAGGAAGACATAAGGGAATTCCTGTCTAACGGGGACCTCTGAAATTCTTCTTCAGGATTAACATGTTTTTTCTTTTGTATAACTTGTGAAACCCAACTTCAAAGTGTATCTTTGATCCAAAGGTTATTTTATTATTTGAGCCATACTTCAATGGCTTGAACAGGGAAGAATTTACTGATGTGTTCTCACAGAACATACAGATTACAGGTGGAAAGGCGCGAATATATTCCATGCTGGTCTATTCCGGCTCCGACGGGGAATCGCTTATCCCTGCTCCGGCAAACCAGAGTCTTCTCACGGTTCCTGTAGGAAATGGTTTCAGGATCTCTATTTCCAGAAGTGAAAAGAAACTTCTTGAATATTCAACAGGAAAAGGCTTCAGAAGTGTCAGGGCCACCAGGAAAGCATTTTCCGGAATAATGAAATCTGGCAGAGATCTTGGCTTCAAACTTTGTGATCTCACACTTAACAGGGGAGAAACAGAGATTATCACCGTAAAAAACGATCCCGTTATTGCCGGGGAAATGTACTCCAGGTATTCCGGTGACCCTTATATCTCACCAACTTTCCTGGGATTCTCGAACGGCCTTTCAACTGTTTCCTTTGAAATCGGTATGAAGATTGGTTTTACTGATTACTCCAGGGAGACAGGTTATCTCATCTACGACGCTGTTTCCGGTGTGCTTGCTGATATCAGCGTTTATCACAACATCCAGAACGCGTTCCAGCCGAAAAGATCGGACGATGAAGTTTCAGCCATCAATCCCATTAAATTAGAGAAGCATTTTGAAGATGCAGGCGGGCTGATAAATTATCTTGAATCATTCTTCTCTGGCGAGCTCGAAATGAAAGCATCCAGTGCTAAAAATGTGAATTTTGCCTCGCCGGATGGCACATGGGGGGAATTTATACTCAATGAAGGCGGGATTCTCATTTACTACAGGTCAAGGGCGGATTTCAGCCTGGGAATAAGGCTCATGGATGCGCTGAATCAGGAGGCATTCAATTGACAGCTGAAGTCCTAGAAAGCACAAGGGATATCCTTAGAAGCCTGGAGACCCATAAATTCATCAGTTCAGTATTCACTGCTTCCCAATCAGCAGGGAACAGAAGCCTTTCACCTATTTCCGTTGGATTCCGTTCAGGCATCTGGTATGTTTTGGCAGGCAGACGTACATCTTCTGCTTCAATTGCGGATTACATGTTCTACACCTATGGACAGGAAAGAAGTGCGTCCGAGAGGTCCACGGTGTTGTCACTTGCCGAAGATCTGAACCGCGAGCTTGAATCCTCCATCCGTCCGGTTAAGCTTTTGAGCGTTGAGGATTCTGGAAAATCATCAGATATAGGATTCCCGACACTGCTGGTTGAACCCATGAGTGGTGAAATAATGAAGGGAGTGGATTATAACCTGGGGGATATTCTTGATACACTCTTCCAGGCAAGCTCTACTCTCTCTTCCAATTTTCCGTACCCATATCACCCGGATCTTGACATGTTCATAAGATCCCTTTTTCTCACAAGGGGGTTAAGGCTCAAGCCTCCTCTGAGCAGAAAATTCATCCTGGAAAATCTGGTGGATGATGCTTATGAACACTCAATTGGAGTGAAGAGAGAAACTATCAGGCGGGATTTTCAGGAAATCTTGAGGGAGATGGTGGGTTCCAAAGTCTTCCGAATCAAGGGCGCCTACGTGACTTACCTTTCAGACCTCACCGAATACAGGAGAAGGTATCAGAGGGAGTATATACCGTATCTGGAAAGAATATCGAGGAAAACTATTTTTGACTATGAGCGAAAATTATACTAGTAACCCAAGGGCAAGCCCTATGAGAGGCGAAGCAACCCATGTTGCCACTGTTATAAGGAAAGGTCTCATTTCCATCAGCTTGTTCCTGTAGGATAAACCAGTTCCAAAAACACTGGAGGTAAGGGTCTGGGTATTGCTCAGAGGAATACCGAATACAGTTGCTCCCTCAACCAGAACAGAGGACACAACCAAGGAAACAAATGCATTTGTGTAACGCATCAGGTACATTTCCTGTCCTACTCTTTTTATGACGCCTCTGCTAAGGAAAACTGAACCTGCGACTATTCCAAGTATGAGGTAAAGGACAGAGAATCCCTGCAGGCCGGATACCTGTTCAATGAAACCAAGAGTGTTTGCCCCCAGGGTGAAAGCTGTCAGGAATGATACAACAATCAGCGCAAGCTTCATAGACAGGGCGAATCGCCAGATGTTTCCCGGGCGACTCTTAATGAATCCTCTGTTAATTGTAAAGGCGAGGAAAATTGAAGCGAGCGGGGCGGCAACCCAGGTGAGTATTATTATGAGAACAATGGAGGAATTAAGGCTATAACCAAGCCGGATAGACATCCCGATGGAAGTGCCAACAAGGGCCATAATGAGAGAAAGTGGAACCCTAAGATATGTGGCGAGAATGAAAATTGCAAGGGCAACACTAAGGGCGTATACAATCAAGGGATCAGAGCCGGGAATGAGTGTTCTAGCGGTTCCATGCAAACTCCCTCCCTGAATGACAAGTCCCGCTGAAAAACCTAAAATTCCAATTAATACGCCTCCTGTTCTTGACAGAATCCTGGAGCCGATAAGGGTTCCAACTGCTGCAGACAGGTTATTGCCTGCGACCATTGCTGTGAGAAGAACAGACAGGACAATAATCAGAATGCTGTAAAACATATTATCTGGTTATTGAAAGGTCAATTGTATGAACGAGATCCGAGATGTCCTCACAGTCATCCAGCAGATCATCTAATTTATGGACCAGCTCAGTCAGATGTATGAAAATAATGTAGGGCAATCTGTCAGAGGCCCTGTATAACTCGTCTATGAGGTTATCCTTCAGGTCGTCAACCTGCTCCTCCATCCTCTCAATTCTGTCACGCACCTCTGACATCACTTTTGTATCTTTTGCCTCCAGAAGTGTTCTGACATCCTTTATGGCGATAACAGCTACTTCCAGTATTTTCCTGCATACAGCGTAACCACGCTCCAAAGCTACTTTTGACTCGTCGTCAAACTTGTGCGCGTTTTCATGTACCCTCTTAATTTCCCTGCTCAGGAAATATGATTTGTCAAGGAGGTCATCACAGGTCTCAACAAGAGTAATAAGGTTGTCCATGAGGTTGGAGCTAATGGCTCCACCTGTAATCTGTTGTTTCAGGTCCATAGAGAGATTGTCAGCGTCTTTCTCTATTTGCTTGATTTTCTCATTTATCACTATCTTTTCGTTGTCGTCAATCTTGAGCATCTTTCCCAGAAGTTCAGCTGCAGTGCCAGCCATGTCAGTAAAACTGGTGAGTTGCTGCATGATGCTCTTCTCACCAACGACCATTATCTTCTTAAGAAAACGGGAATTGACCATTCTTACTCCATATGAATTTCATATAAATAGAGTGCTTATTAGGCAAAAAAAGAGTTTAAGATTCTCAGAAACCAGAAAACTAATCTAACTGTGAGTTTTTAACCCTAACAATGCTCGATCCGGTGGTATTTTACGTTTCAGTCACAGCCGCAATGTTTGCGGTTCTGAATCCAATAGGGGCAGTCCCTACCCTCATGATTCTGACTGAGAACTATACCAGAAAGGAGCGCAATATGGTAGTCATGAAAAGCGTCCTAGTTGCCGGAGGGATGGTTATAGGGTTCATGCTCATTGGTGTCTACATTTTTTCAATTCTCAACATTAATATCTCCGATTTCAAGGTGGCCGGGGGCATTCTGCTGTTCAAAGTTGCTTTTGACATGCTGCAGGGCAAGACTTCAAACACGAAACTTACGAAGCAGGAAACCGAGGAGACGCTTGAAAGAGAAGCAATTGGCATAGTTCCCATTGGAACGCCACTTCTTGCTGGCCCCGGTTCCATTACAACTGCCATTATTTACTTCAACAACACCAGCACCACAATTGCAGGAAAGTCAGTGGTTCTGGTTTCTATACTGACAATTCTCATCCTCTCTTATGCAATTCTGAAATACTCGGTTCCGCTCTTTTCAAGGCTTGGAAAGACCGGATCATTGTTGATCTCGAGGATAATGGGGCTCCTTCTGGCTTCAATCGCTGTGGAATTCGTTACTACAGGGCTTATGGCTATTTTTTCTCCCATGCTCGGCATTTAAGCCCGGCAGATTGACTGCCACAAATTTATTAATTCTGGTATGTTAAGACGGACTGTTAAAATGTTCAAGATGACAGTTGTTTCGACTCCGACAAGAATTCTTGACGAGGACCTTGACAAGAATATAGCTTATTTCCTTTCAGATATTGGCTACATCCCAAGACTGAAACCCAGCACGGACCTGCAGGTTATTTCCAAATCAGCCTATTTCAGACTTTTCAAGGAATGTTTTCTTCTAAATTCTGAACGCTACTGGACAGGAGACGAACTCCTTGCATACCTCAAGACGAGCAGAACCACACTTTACAGGCATCTTAACAAACTAAAGTCCATGGATATCCTGGAAGAAATACAGGATGGTAAGACAAAGAAATACAGGATGAGGTCCGGCGATATAATAAGGGCATGGAACTGGGTCGAAGTAAACGTCAAAATGGCTCTTGACAACTACAAGAAGACTGTTGAGAGAATCTGGCAACTTTCAAGAGAAAAGTCTCAGACCGGAAAATGATAAAGTTTTTTATTCCATAGCCTATGAACGGACGAGGGGGATCAGACGAAAATTAACTTATCCCTGTTGTCAGAGTTGTTGATGAATATGGATATGATCGAAATCAAGAAAGGCGGCAAATACAGGATTATTTCAAACAGTGGCAAGGAAGAACCCATGGAAACTGAGGGTGAATTTGTGGGTTACACAATACTGGGAGAAGAGGGGGCAGTATGCTTCCGCGTGAAACAGGATGAAGGCAAGAGCCTGCTCCGGTTGATTCCAGTTTCAGGGCTGATTGCAATAGAATTCACTGATGAAGAGCTACTTGCTTCAAAGAAGAAAGTTGAAGAGGAAGACAAAGCAACCTACTTCAGCTGAATCTCTTCTATTTCTGTATAGACTGGACCGTCTTTCTTGAGCTCGCTCTTGTAGAGTGAGATCTTTTTAACATCCTTTTTAAATGTCAGCTTCTCAAACCTGCGTGCAAGATCTCTGCAGTCAAAGCTTCTTCTAAATCTTGAAACCGTTATGTGTGGTACGAATTCCTTTCCAGACTCCTCTTTCGGAGATATGGAGGCAATTTCACTCCAATTTGACTGAATCTCCTCGCTGTTCTCAACTTTCAGGAAGAGAACATTTGCCGAAGAGACCCTTGGAAAGGCGCCAATCCCATAGATTTTCAGTTCAAAGGCCCGGCCCTTTATTTTCCTGAATTCATTCCTTGTTTCTTCAAGGGTTTTTCCATCGAGTTCACCGAAGAACCGATAGGTCAGGTGTAATTCAGGAGTTCTGACCGGCTTGGTTCCACTTATTCCGGATAATTCAGCCATCAGCCTTTCGACATCTTCAAACCTTTCAATGGAGGAGGCCGCAAAAACTCTCATGGCATATGCAAGGGAATATTGCGTAAAAAGTTAATTTGTGCTCAGATCATTAATAAGGGCAAAGCCGTGCAATTCCACTTCCCGATTCACATAAAACTGTTAAATACGCACAAAATATATTGATAGCATGTCCAAAGTACCAGAGGAACTCAAATTCACAAAGACTCACGAGTGGTTCAAGACGGAAGGCGACATGGTTGTCATGGGTATCTCAGATTATGCCCAGAGCCAGCTTACTGATATTGTTTACATAGAGCTCCCCAGCGTGGGCTCGGTCAAGAAAGCTGGAGAAGTCATTCTTACGATTGAATCCGTGAAATCGGCCGAAGATGTTTATTCCCCAGCAGAGGGGGAAGTCGTTGAAGTAAACAAGGCCCTGAACGATAAGCCGGAACTAGTAAACTCAGATTCATACAGCAACTGGATGGTAAAACTGAAAAAAACAGGCCAGGAAACCCCGTCCATGAGTGCTGCTGAATACAAGAAGTATATTGGAGAATAGCCTGGAAAATGCCTGATCGCAGGGACAGGTATTACTACCTGGCAAAGAAGGAACGTTACCGAAGCAGAGCAGCATTCAAGCTTCTAGAACTCCAGACAAAATTCAATCCTCTCGAGGAAGGGCAGAATATACTGGAGATTGGGTCTTCACCAGGTGGTTGGTCCCAGATCATAACCAGCATCACCAAATCACTTGTAATCTCAATTGATCCAAACAAGATGGATTCCCTTGATGATATTGTGTTCATAAGGGGTAAAGTAGGAGATAAAAGCCTCAACGAACGAATCAGGGATGAAATGGAAAGACACAATTTAAGCAAGTTTGACGGCATCATATCCGATGCCATGTCGCGTACGAGCGGAAACCAGGACATAGACCACTCATCATCATATCTGATCTGCCAGGGAATAATGGAACTTGCAAAAACTTTCCTGGCCGAGGGTGGTTTTGTTATTATGAAGCAGTTTCAGGGAGATCTCACTACTCAGTTTGTAAACTCCTGGAAGAAATATTTCGGTTTTTCAAAAGTTACAACCGTGGCAGCTTCAAGGGAAGGAAGCAAGGAAATCTACATTATTTTTCAGCATTTCAGGCCTGGACTGGAGTCCACCCATCTTTCCTGAGCAAATCCAGTAGTGGTTTATAGAACTCATAGTCCACTATTACAAGATGTGATGGGGTGTACCGTTCTTTTACAAAATTCAGGATCTGTTCCGACATATAAGCAACTCTTTCCGTGTCAATCCTGTTCAGGCCCTTAACAGCATTGATTCTTCCGATCCAGGCTTCAGCAAACTCATACTCATTTGTGTCTCCATAATCATGATTAAGGACTCTCTTCTTCCTGAGCGAATGCCTGATCAGGTGTCGGGTCTTCATTGAATCAGTGTACAATCTGTCAAACTCAGACTGTGGCATGTCAATGCCGGTACAGGTTGCTCCATTCTCTCCGGAATAAAGCACTGCTTCAGTATATATTGGAGGGGGGGTCATTACCTCACCGTATTTTGAGAGCCTGACTCCGTAAATGACTTCATAATCTGAAAGGTTCATTTCGAAAGGTGCTTTTATAAATTCAGCAAGCCCCTTGACTTCTTCAGGAGAAATGGATACAAGGAGAATTTTTGGCCTATTGATCTGTAAATAATTCTTCAGTTCATTGCCATGTGAAACGAGTCCCTTGACTCCAGAAAAAATCTGGAGTGGCGTGTCAAAATTTATTTTTTTCAGTCTTGTTATCATTAGGCAGTTTTTCTCTTTTGGATCAGCATCTGAAGTTTTTCTTTCTCATCAATGTTTCTGAGTTCTGAAAGGTTTATCACAGGACATCCGGCCAGGAGTTCCTTTTCAGTCCGTAATTTACTTATTATGAAGGCATCATTCTCAAAGATTTCGCTTATATTTCTCATAGCCATGATTCTGCCCATTTTCTGGGTCATGGATTCCAATAACCCAATAAGGGAAAACTCTTCCATGGCTTCCCTCATTATTGCATCAAATGGAGATTTCCTCACGGGGTGGAAATCAAACCCCTGCTGTATCATAAGATTGAGAACCTCTTTCAGAAACTCGCTTTCCTCGCTGGCATCATCTAGTGGCATTTCAAGCAATCTGGTCACATCAAACAGGTTAATTGATTTCTCCAGATCTTCGCCAAGAACTTCCTCCAGCTTTAGAAATATATCTATGGTAACTGCGCTTCCTGACTCGTATAGGGAAATAGACCGCCTGGAGGTTCCTATTTTATTTGAGAGATACCCTATGGAATATCCAAGTTCTTCACGCCTCTGGTGAAGTCTTTTTCCATCAATGGATGCATAATAGCCGCCAGGGCCGGATGAGATGAATGGCAGATCGCCTTCAACGTAATCTTGGAAGCTTTCTGGTGAAAGAATTGGGACCCTGTGCCTGTAATAAACTACGCCCCTCTCAAGAGGACCTCCTCCCGCCTTTTCACCAACCACAACAGGAGTAGCTTCAGTGAGTTTTGAAATCCTGATCATCTCAGATGCGCTTGAACCCCGAAGGGTATCGATATTCTGTAGCACCTTGATTATGAATTTCAGATTGTCTCTGCGGGCTATGAGATCGAAGCTGGATGAGCCCCCAGGATTCGGATTAGAGACCCTGAAACCTCCACGCATGAGGATGTCGAAAATGTGTTTAACAATGGCGTTACGCCTGTCTTCCACGAAATACAAGTATTATTTGCACTATATAAGAATTGCGATCCATGATATCAATACTCAGGTATCTTCTCCTCAAATATGCTTGAAGAAAGCTTGCTAGGGCAGATTTTCACTTCACATTTTGTGCATATTGGCTCTTCGAAGTCATTTTTTGGGGTTTCAATTACAATCCTCCCTATTCCATCTATCCTGGAGAGTTCCTCAAATACTGTTTTAGGGACAGTTCTGTAGAAAATTGTACGGAGAATAACTTCGTCCTTGTTCTGGTTCTTGCCATAAATCTCCTTTACGTATGAACCGTACTTCCTAACGCATTCAAGAAGGGAGCTCATCGCCTTTGAGAAATAGCCCGGCGAAATAAACAGTGTAACCACCTGGTCGCCCATAAGCGGAGCAACATTGGTCAGATCTGGAGAAGGCCTGATTCTCGACATTATTTCCCTTACGCCAGCTGTGTTTTCAATAATTCTGATGGTATCATAAACGGTTCTTCTGTTTACCCTGAAAGATTTTGCAACTTCGCTTATGGACAGTTCTATGTCGTTGGAATAGAACTTCCCATTGTTCACAGAGATGCCTCGTTCATAAAGCCCTTCGACAATTCGCCTTTTTATGGGGTGATCTCTGAAATATTCTTCCAGGATTAATAGCATTCCAAGAATGATTTGTTTCAAATATAAAAATATGGGTGGTAAAAGTCAGTGTGCGAAATATTTAGTTTTTAATACTGAGACATCCTCTGGTATCTTCTCTTCCTCAGTTGCCTCATAGACTTCAGGCGGGGATTCCACTAGCTTCATTTCAAGGCTCATCAGTCGACCCTTTCTGAAGAAGTCAAGTCTTATTGAGTCACCAACTGAATAATCCGTAAAGTTATCCAGCTTTACTACCTTGTACTCTTCTCTGAGTTCCTTAAGATACCTCTCTGTGAATTTGTACCCGTTGACAGCAATAAGTTCGTCTTCAGGGTTAAGTCCAGCTTCGTAGGCAGGGTACCCCTCAAGAACAAAGTTTACTAAATTCCTGCCCCCAGCGGGCTTAACACCAATTCCAAGGAATGGTTTTTCCTTAACTTCTTTGTCATCCACTTTCTTGTAAGCGGGCGTTAACTTTATCCCAATCTTCTTGAGCTCAACTGCGAAATCTATATGTCCGGGATTCCTTATATAAGTTTCAAAAAAGTCGTTAAAGTCCTGTCCTGTGACATCCTTTATGCTTGATATTACATCTTTTTCTGTGTAACCCTTACCGTCTCTATTGTATTTGTCAAGGAGATTCCTGTAGACATCGTCAAGAGATTTTGACCCCTTGGTAACCTCTATAATTCTTGTGTTTAGAAGGAAACCTAACAGTTCGCCCTTCAGGTAGTACGAGATATAGTTGTTGATATTATTCGGAGTGGGCTTGTAGAGCTTAATCCAGGTATCAAATGAGGATTCTGAAGCTGAAGTGACTCTTGAGCCCGGTGTGAGATCATGGTATCTCATGCCCTCAGCCAGCTGTTTAAGGTATTCCTTTCTGTCAATGAGTCCGGTTCTCATAAGGACAAGGCTCGCGTAGTAGTTGGTGAACCCTTCTGCCATCCAGAGCATAGTGGTATAGTTCTCCTCCTTGTAGTTAAAAGGCCCAAGTTCTGCAGGCCGGATTCTCTTTACATTCCAGAGGTGGAAGTATTCATGCGCAGTAACTGAAAGGAAAGTCCTCTGGTATTTGGAGTCAGGCTGGAACACAAAATTGTTTACATCTATGGTAGTGGAGTTGAGATGTTCAAGGCCACCCATAACATCATTGTCACCTGCAAACAGATGGTAAATGAAAACATATCTCTTGTAAGGAAGTTTTCCAAAAATCTTCAGAAAACCTTCCACTATTTTCTGCAGGTCATTCCGGACTTTTTCCTCATTTTCATTTCCTCTGCCGTAGAGTACAATTTCGTGCTCTTTTCCATCCACGTTGAAGAAAAGACTCCTGTGTGTTCCAATTTCTATGGGCGAATCGGCAAGGATATCATAATTTATGGCCCGGTACCTGTTATCACTGAGTTTCTCGAGTCCAGTTGAAACCTTCCAGTCCTTGTAGGGTTTTATCAGCAGTTCAACGGACTGGTCCTTGTAACCTTCGAGGTACAGGAAAACATTCACCCCGTTCAGGTAGGCATGGGTCGAATCAACGTGGCTTGTGTGAACACTCAGTTCATTCGCATAATATTCATAAGAAATGCTCACCGAATGGATGTCCTTCGTGTTGATCTTCCAGGTTGCCTTATCCTTTTTAGATACTTCAAGCTGGGTCTTGCCTGAAACGGCTTTAAGATTTCTGACAAATCTTGAAAAATCAGCTATTTCATAAGCACCAGGTGCCCATGTTGGGATAGTGGCCAGTAAGGTGCTTTCGTTAAAATCTTCAATATTGAGAGTTACATTGACAAAGTGAGTCTGAGGTTTCTCCATTTCTAAAACATACTGCAGCTTCATCTTGTTTCCAAGTTGGTGTTAGTATGAACAATAATTAAATTTTTGCCTGTGCCTGCGGAGGAAACCGCAGGAATCAGTCATAGGAACGATCTTCTCTGTAATTGTGGTAGTTCATGTAGTAGCCTTCTCCACTCTGGGAAAGCGTATTTTCTGAAGACATGGCTGCACCGAGGTTACCATAATATTTCTTGATCTTCTCTTCAACTGGCAGATACATCTGAAGTGCCTCAACTACATCGATCTTTTCAATGAGTTTATTGCCTTTGGAGACTGCAATATCTCCTGAGGCCCTGATGAGGCCCCCAAGTTCTCTTAATCTCAATGTAAGTGATCTTTCTTTGTGATCAATTTCTCTGGCTCTTCGCAAGCCCTCATCTATTATAATTTCGGCACCTTCGAGGACCATGTGGGGGATCTTGCCATCAGAAATAATCTCCTGCGTAATGAACTGAAGGTATTTGAGGCGGTTTTCCGGGGTGTCAGGCATGGCAACCTCCATTAACATCTCATACCCGCTTCCAACTATCCTGGATCTCAGTGGGCTCAGAATATACTGTAAATCCTGAATGTTACAGGCTGCTACCAGGATAAACTCTGCAGGAACTTTGTCAACTCTTACACTTGCACCTGCGCTCTGTGGGTTTCTTCCCGTTATTGGGAATGATCTTTCCTGCATTGCTGTAAGGATGAATCTCTGGAGATTTCCAAGGTGCGTTATTTCATCTATAAAAAGCACACCTTCATGTGCCTCATGAACGGCTCCAGATATGACTCGTTCATACGGAAGGGTACCAAGTTGCGGGTGGCCACCATATGGATCATGACGTACATCACCAAGCAGTTCTGTTTCACTTGCTCCTGTGGCAAGGACAAAGGGGTTCCTGTCAATTGGAATTATGACTTTGCTTGGACTCTTCTTCTCCATTTTTCTTCTTCTTTCAAGGGTTTTCTCATCGAGAACCCTGATCTTGTCACCATATTTTTCGTAAACGATGACTTCCTCTCTTTCTCCTACGCGTCTTGTTGAAGTCACTTTTTCAGTGTTGTTTGGTACTCCGAAGGCAGCCCCGATTACGTTGAAAACATCACCAAAGGGTCCCTGGGTTGTAGTCTGTATCTTCTGGTTACTGCAGTTAGGGCACACTGCCTCAGTAGGCAGGGAGTAATAACCACAACGCTGACATCTATAACCAAGGCGTTCTGACACGTTTATTGGAGCATCCCTTGGATCAATAAGTTCGCCCTCAACCAGATTCTGTTCCTCTTTTTCCTTCTCTATCTGGCTGCTGTTCTTTATTTCAATAAAGGGGCGCTCGGGATACTGTGGATTGTGTACGACCCTTATCTCCTGTTTTGGCCTTGGGAGGTAGAATGACATTGCCTGAGCAATCATTGATTTTCCGACCCCAGGAGGGCCAACCAGTAAAAGATGGCGCCGCTGTTTTGCGGCTATCTGTGCCATTCTGACAGCTTCGTCCTGCCCTATAACTCTGTCTAATGGGTTATTTGGTATAGAAACATGGGATGTATCTGGTGCATCCCTGTAATCGTGGTTTATGAATGCCTCTCCCATGAAATGACCCTTATCTCTGTGGGTTTCTTGGTAATATGCCCAAGTTTTGCCCCATAAATATTCTTAATTCCCTTCTTGAAGGCAACATCAATGAGGCGCTGAGAAATCACTCCGCCAGTGATGATGGTGTCTCCATCCGAGGATTCCTGTATCTTGTCTACAGCCTCAGAAACCTGGTATGTAGCCAGCACAAGTCCGTCTTTACCATAAAGTTCCGTCATTTTGTCTTTTGCAAGGGCTGAACCTCTTCTTTCTATTGATCTGGGGTTAGAGAGATCAACCTTTCCAGGTATTTCCTCAGGTTCCTCTATTACAGGTTCCGGTTCCGGCTCAGGTTTCTCCTGAACAGGGGGTTCCTGCTTCTTTTCCTTCTCTTCTGGCTGCTTTGCACTTCTGACTTCAACAACAGCCTTTGCCTCTTCATATCCTCTCTTCTGTTGCTTCTGTCCAGTTGCCATTTCTGCAGCAGATTTTTCATTGAGTTCTCTGAGTTCTTCAGACATACCTCTCATTGAGAGATACTGCTCAACAGGTGTCTTGTACCTCAAGGCTTTTACAATCTGCTTGTAAGTGAGTTCCTCAACTTCTGTGCCTGGTGGTGCCCTTGCAACAAAGTCAATCTCTGCTACCTGAAGCATTTCCTTCAGAATTAGGTCTCCACCCCTGTCACCATCAAGGAAAACTGTTACGGTCCTCTCTTTTGAAAGTTTCTGAACAGTTTTTGGGATGTTTGTTCCCTGCACAGCAATGGTATTTTTTATTCCGTATCTGAGAAGATTTAGAATATCACTTCTGCCCTCAACTACAATAATTGAGTCTGAATCTTTTACAGAAGGGCCAGCAGGGAGTTTATCTTCACCATAAGTGATGATCTCTCCTTTTTCCACTTCTTCACGGACTGAAGCGACAATGCTTTCGCTTACGCTCTTTCCGCTTTCACTCATTTTCTTGTATAAAGATTCTGCACGCTCTATGATCTTGTGTCTTTTCTGTATCCTTACGTCCTCTATTGATTCAACCTCTACCTTGGCTTTGCATGGGCCAATTCTGTCAATTGTTTCAAGAGAAGCTGCAAGAATAGAGCTTTCCACCTGATCCAGTCCTGACGGTATTAGTACAAACCCGTCGGTACGTCCTTTCTTGCTGTCTATTTCGACTTCGATTCTTCCGATTTTACCGCTCTTTTGAAGGTCTCTAAGATCAAGTTCGTCGCCAAGAAGCCCTTCGGTCTGGCCGAAGATAGCTCCTACCACGTCGGGTTTTTCAACCACCCCGTCCGTAGAAATCTTTGCTTTGATTAGGTATTTTGTTAAATTTGGATCTACATTCACTGTAATCACCCGAATAATGTCTAATGGAGATAATTGTG
>JBJKQM010000075.1:0-8044 GCA_046705365.1 Thermoplasmataceae archaeon | reverse complement strand
GGAGGGCCGGATTCGAACCGGCGAACCCCTACGGGAATGAACCCTGAATCCATCGCCTTTGACCTAGCTCGACAACCTCCGCAGAGTTATCCTACATTAACGGGAAGTATATTAAAAAATTCCATTTCGGTGTGATGTAGGAACAATGGCCCGAACCACTTCATTATAAGGAAGATCTTAGAGTCTGCAATTATAATTCTCTTTCAGTTGTATAAACGATAATATGAAAAAATACGAATGCACGAGATTGAGAGATCATTCAAAAATTGGTATCACTATTGAGGAATATCAAAACAACGGGTGGGTTCTCCACTCTTATCAAGCAGCCGGACTAGGTTTTATTCCGACCGGAGGCGTTGAACATTTCCTCCTTTTTGAAAAGGAGATTAGCTGACAAAAATTAGTTAGTATACTACTTAAACCTCAGCTGATCTTATTTCCGTACCGAAAGATAAATGAGATTGAAGCGAAGAATGCCAAAGCAGGACCAATGAACAATCCTCCAAGGGCGAACAGTCCAACCACTCCCAGAATTCCAGTAATTATGAATTGCCTTAATTTCTTCCCTTTGTATCTGGTAGTTAGCCATAGAATAATCAAACCTATAGCTAAGGGCATTGCCGCAAGACCCATTGTTATCAGGGCAGAAATGTCTGAACCGGTTCTCAGGAGGTTGAAAAGCATCTGGAAAATTGTGAGAAAACCCGTTCCCAGGAAGAGAAGTCCGGAAATGCCTGCTGTCCAATAATATAGTCTGTCTTTTTGCATTTTTCTTCTGCAAATTCGGTAAAGAATGGGAAGCCCTATGGCAAGTGTGATCAAAACGGGGGACAGAACCAGAAGAATGTTTTCTCCAAGCCACATATAAACGAAGATCAGAAAGTATGGCAATGTGATCCATTCCAATATGGTATACTGTTCGGATTGCCCTACTGCAAGACCGTAATTCCCTGAAGTATTGGATGAGATTGCCAAATAGTATGTGCCAGTAACAGTAGAATTTGCGATGTATTCAGAAACTTCATAAAAACTATCTGCGCCGAACGGTTCGTATTCAGCTGATCGTGAAATAGGTGGCGGCGACACAACTATGTATCCATCCCCGTCCGGAACTCTAACGTTGGAGGGCAGGTTACCTAAATTACCAAGCCCTGGCCCAATAACTGCAAGAACCGGGTGGAAGGAACTGCTGTCAGGTGCGGTCGACTTAAGCAACATTGCATAAATCTCCTCCCCTTTTGACATGTTCAACTGAAAATAGCTGGGATCTGCAGGATTTTTTATTATTCCATACACTACCCAGCTTTTGGTGGGGTTATCAATATGTGTTGCGCTGTTTAGTGTATTGTTGGTTCCTGGGATAATTGGCACATGTGCTGTTGACATTGGTATTATCAGAATACCTGCAACTGACAGTGAAATGAGCAGGAGGATGAGGTTTCTTTTCATTGACCCACTTCCATTGTTTATAATAGGCTAAAAAATTATATTATGATAACAGAAGAATAATTTCTGAACTGGCGGGTAAGAAATAGCCTGAGAGAAGACTAGAGGAAAACAGGCATTGCATGTACATTGAAATGCGGAATTAAAAATTGGAACATGGTGGACAGTGATTGATTTAGGGTTTCTGAAGTAAGCAAGGGAAACTTATGATTTTATTGTTTTTCTGAATAAGAAGAACAAACCGGTTGAAAGAGCCACAACACCAATTATCAGCCATGGCATTAACACCTCAAATGTACTTGCCATTGCTGGACCGCCTGGCTGTATCACTTCAGGTGGAAGAGGTGGGGAAGTGAGTGGGTAAACGTATACAAAGCTCCAAAAGAAATAGACCTGTTCGTAACCCAGTGTTGGGCGGACACTGTATAATAAGGCAAATATACCAAAGATGGCCAGTACACTACCAGCAAGGAAACTCTGTTTTCTCCGGACAATTGATTGCTTCAATCTCAGGATAAATTTCGGGCTGTCACGTGTTTCTGTTCGCATGTTTGGCTTGCCACTTTCCGCAAGAAGCATATAATATTATTGACATCTTTTATATATAAATTGTGTGGAGTTAATGTTCCATATCGGTTTAAAATCACAGTTGTTTAAACAATTCCATACCCGGCATCAATCATTATTCGTAAAAAATTCGGTAAGAATCTGTAATGGTATTCCTACTGTCTTTAATGGTAATCAACTAAAATCAAATGATATATTTACTTACTCGTATAATGGGCCAATCCAGTATTTTATAGGTAATTTCATAAGTTAATTTGTTAGGTCTTATGTTTATAACTGTTTCAAGAGTGTACAACTATGGACGGCCTGACCTGGATTATCGCATCTATAGTTGTTCTTGGAGTGATAGTCGGTCTGTCGTTAATCCTGTTAATAATAAGAAGAGATAGGTTATCAGAGGAAAGTCGCCCCGTCTATCTGACTTTCTTCATTATGGGGGTAACTTATCTGGCTTTGGGAATTTCACTTTCATTTGTTTACCCGATGGACACGGACATATTGAATTTCTTTACATTCATGGGCATAATATTCACTGCCTACAGTCTCATAAACTACAAAAAGTGGAGAAAGAAACCAGATTGATGCGTTTCAAGCCTTTCAATAAAGCAAGATAACATTCTTCCGCCGAGCCTAATTCATGAACAAAAACCTTCAACCATAATTTATGGTGCTTTCAGGGCTAAACTCTGCCATTTTGTACGAGAGAACTTCTGGCGAAGTTTTTGGGAAGATCCAATCAGTATTTTACAAAATTCGGCGGCAAAGTCATTGCCCCTTTCAATTTACATAGACTAAATCTTCAGTCCACCAGAAGGACACTCTAACCGGGCTCCAGTTTGAATAGTACGGGCCATAACTGACGTATGGATTGATAGTCATGTTAAGCCAGAAAGTATGCATACCGTAAAGCCCGGTGTAATTGAAGAATGGTATTCTGGAACCAACGTAAAATCCGTGTGAAGGTGTTATTGTCTTGCCATAACTAATTACCACTGCAGATGTGTAATACGGGGCAATTTGCATTGGCATCAACAGATATGGAAAGTTGGTCTGGAAGGTATAATTGGACAGGTAAAATGAGAAAGTTGGGAGTGCCCCTGAAACTGAAGCATTCGCATAAGTGACCGAGAGAAGAACCGTGGACAAATAATTGCCAAAATAATTTGTAGTCGAGATATTCGTTGTATTCCAAAGGGGATCAAAAAGGTCTCCTGCAAGAAAACTGACGTAAATATCAGCAAAGTTGTCCCCTGATTTCACCGGGAAACTATAATTAGAGGTTCCTGGAGAGAGAAGAGAATTGTAATCGACTGCTTTTGCATTGTTTATGTAAAATGGTTCAATGTTTTGAGGTTCCGTATAACTAGAATAAGTAGTGTATGATATAAATACCAGTACAAGCGTCAAAGAAACAGCTATTGCAATTTTTCTCCTTAAGTTCATCAGGCATTCCTCAAAGCAATATTGGGGTTTGGTTAACAGCTAGGGTCTTGTTAACAATCACGCTCTGGCCATCCATGCTGAATGGTCTCCCTATTTCATGTGGAACAATTACAAATGTCAGGATAAATGTGGAACGGATCTGGTTGTAACCACCGTCGAATTCATAATCAAAGAACTGGATCCTGCTGCCCGGGGAAAAGCCGGTGTTCGAATTAATTGTTACAGACTTTCCCGGCCAGTGAAATTCCAAGCCGCTGGTATTAAAATACTGTTCTCCAAGGTCAACATAAATTGTGTTAATGGATATGGCGAATCCTTGGGAATAAGCTCCCAAAGTGCAGCTTAATTCAAAAAATTCTATCTGTACCGCAGGTCCATTGTAGATGCCATTTGTAGTATTCAGAAGCTCTACAATGTAAGCAAATTCCGCGTGGGAACCGAGGACTGAGGTGTTGAAGGATCCAGTGATGGTGGGGGTTGAAGCATTTACGTATTGTTGGAATAATCCAGTGTTTGAAAGGGCAAGAGTCCTGGGAAGCGGCCTAAGGAACCCGTTAATCAAGAAGCCTGAAACTATTATTAAAACTGCTATCACAATTGCCCAAAAAACGTAGAACCGACGTTTTTTCAAGTTCTTTTCCTTAGGGGGGTTTGGTCTTTGCGTTGTAATTAAATGATACAGATAATATCTAATAAGTTTTATCTAGAAGGTGAAAAGTAATCTACTTGCTTTGCCCTTTTAAACCATTTTAAAAGATAATAATGCGAACATAGACCAATTTCAACTTTCAGGGCAAGTCTAATAGCCAGAGCAATGTTATGCATCTTGAAGTGGATGGAATGAAGGAACAATACAAGGAAATGGAAAAAAGGTTGTTCGCTCTTTACACTCAGAAGAATTTTACAGGTGCTTATGAAGTTGCAGAAAAGATGCTGAAGGACTATCCTTCAAGAGCTGGAGTTGTTTACAACTACGCATATACTATGAAGAACCTCATGGGTGACAGTTTAGGGGCGGTACAACTCATGGAAGAAGCAGCTGAGAAGGGATACTGGGCAGATCCACATCAACTGGAAAGGGATCCGGACTTCTCGAATCTGTTGGATGATCCGAGGTTTAAAGCAGTTTTGAGAAAATACTCAAATTTAGCAGAAAAAAGCAGGAAAACCCAGAAACCCATTTTGGTCACACTTGAACCGGAAAAAGGAACCTTTGACAATTCTAGAAAAATGCCCATAGTCATAGCACTTCATGGTAATACTGAGACGGTTGACGATTCCATGGACAAGTGGAAATTCATGGCTGAAAAAGGCTGGATTGTTGCACTCCCCCAATCCAGCCAGATTTCAATGCCCAATGCATATGTGTGGAATGACTTCACTGTGGCTAAAGAGGAAATCAAATCGCATTACAAGACATTGAAGGGCAAATATCCAATCGATGAAGATAAGGTCTTAATAGCCGGATTCTCCAAGGGAGGGGCACTCGCTGCCACTTTGTGTTTTGAACAGGTCATTCCCTGCAGGAGATTTGTTCTTATGGGGCCTTACCTGCAAAACCCATCGGAACTTGAAGAAAAGATCGTAAGGTTCAGTTCAGGAGAGGGTAAGGGTTACCTCATTGTAGGCGAAAACGATGTTGATTGCATAAACGGGACCAGGGATCTGTTCAACCTGTTAAAAAGGAACAACATCCAATGCAGGATTGACATAGTGCCAAACCTGGCGCATGAATACCCTTCAGACTTTCAGGAAATGTTTGAAGAAAATATGGAGTTCTTGGTGGGAGACCTCTCCTAGGAATGCCTGTATTGACGCATTGGAACTGGTAACTACATATTGGGAAAAGTATTGGAATCTATTCCAATCAATAGTAATATATTTATTAATAAAAATTATTACTGAGTAGCTGTTTAAGCAGCCCTATGATTTATAATAAAGGAGAAAATTAATTAAAGATTCAAGTGTTTATTTCATGGCGAGATGAATGAATTCAAAGTTCCAATCAGCCATGTTTGCATTTTTTATAGTGGTGGTATTAATTTCGAGCATTGGCTTTGTATTTGCCCAGAATAATACACAGAATTCCTCTTCGGGTTTTTATCAACTCAATCTGGTAATTGAAAAAGAATATTCCAGTGCAAAAAACCTCACAAACACATACTCATTTTTCGTTGTTGAGAATGGTGTAGTTCAACCCTCTGACATAATATATGTTCCTTTTGGAAAGGCAGTGAAAATTACGATCATAAACTATGATGGGGAGATCAGTGAACCAATGACTCCAACTTCGAACCTGATAAGTGGGGTGACCAACCAGTCCATCTCAGTTTACAACCAGGTCACAGTATCCAATATGTATAATCTAGGGCACCAGTCAGGTCGGTATTCAGATGCAATACCGGTTTCCGAACTTTCTCATACATTTACGACCAGTACTGGCATGAGCATACCTATTCTTCCACATTCCACTGAGGTTGCATACACCTATTTCAACACGGTTGGAAACTACACATGGGGTTGCATGTGCGATTGTGGCATCGCCTCAATGGGGATAAGTGGATCCATGATGGGTGAGCTAGTTGTTCTGCCACCCTGATCGCTTGTGATTCCTTTTCAGGGGAGCTCAAACATGAAACCAAAAAAATTCAATGGATCAAAATGGAAGTTTAAAGTCACTGAGCCAATAAAGAAATGAACCAGCTGAAATAGAATATTCTCCTGAAAACCTTGAACAAAGTCAGGAAAGAAATATATTGTTCCCCGGTGGCCTCTTTTCTCCCAAATGGCTACACCGGGGTGGTTCCAACCTACCTTAGAGATCCTGCTACTTTAGTTGCCTCTCACTTCTTACGGTATCTGAAAAGCAGAACAGCTCCAGCAGCAATGGCCATAACAGCAATTATGTAAGGAAGCGAGGATGGAAGTTCCGACAGGATTGACTGTGGAGACATGCCTGCCTTTACTGAATTTGGAGTCACGACCTCAGGGTCGAAGGACAGGCTGAAGCTTTTTCCATAGGTGAATCCACCGAACACTACGTAAACTGTTGAGACATTGCTGAATTGATCATGGGTTGAGTCTGCCACGTATATTCTTTCAGTATTGTGCGGCAAACTCCCATTGTCTATTGTGTAGTTTTTTGTGAAGAATTCTCTGCATAGTGTCTGATTGTCAAAACTGTAGACCGCAGTATCATTTGCAGCATCTGTGGTGAACTGCTTGAACTCGCCATTTGTGCCTCCCACATAAAACATGAGCAAATCCTTGGCTACGAGACTGTAGTTATCCCCATTTTGCATTGGAAGGTATGTAGGGAAACTTTTTGCCGAACTCCAGTCTATGTTTGAACCATATTTGTATTCGGTAGAACTTAGGTTGTGAGTTACAGTGAATGACAGCTCCGCAGGAATGAGATCACCAAAACTGCCAGGCTGGGATCCTTCTGAACTACCATTGCCAATGTATGCATTCAATGAAACATTGAACTTAGCAATTGATTCATTTCCCGGGCCAGTGTAAAGGTAAACATTGCCTATTTTTGCAAGGTTTGTCCAGTAGCTTATGCTGCCTATTGTGTTGTTGACGGCATAGAAATAGGAGCCATTTCCTTCAGATATTTTTACCAGGGAGACATTGCTGGCGTTTCCTTTGACTATATCAAACCCCTGGAAACTATACATGGTACCGACTGTTCTGTTGTCTTCCCAGGTCTCGCTGTGCAGAATCAATTCAATGTTGTACAGCTTGCTCCAGTTCACAACTTTCTGTTCTGAAAGATTGATTCCACCCGGGTAGAAAACACAGTGCAATTCAAACCCGACTCTTGAACTCGTGTTGTCGTTATACTGCAGCCACATGAACCGCTGCAACAGCGACATCTGCGTCATTGAGTTGTTTATGGGCTGGCTTATACTGGAAAAGTTCTCAGAATAAGTGACATTTACAAGTGATGTGGACTGATTGCCCCCATCATGCCAATCGGTGTAAGAAGGTGATGCAATAGCCGCTGGCATTATTTCAGTTGTCGAAGTTACTGATTGGGAGGGTATAGAAAAGACACTACCTCCCAAAACAATTATTGCTGTCAGGATCACGCTTGATATTATGAGCGGTCCCTTTCCAGGTTTTATTCCCATTTATAATCACTCCTAATTAATGCAGATTATTAATAATATGTCTAATTAAATATATAATAAAACAGATACTTTAAATTCCTTGATGAGACATGCATGATTTCGTTAGCTGCAAATTCCGACGAACCCAGATAATTTGAGAAGACAGATATTCTATATGCGAAATTATGCCTTCTCGCATGAATTCAACAAAATCTGAACCTTACAAAAATTGAGGATTCTTCATAAAACTACACGTTTGTTCCTAAAATGATTTCAACTAGAATTTTTATCAAATTTTATGTTCAGATTCAGATCCATCCGCACAGTAGCCACACGGTTGGTTGTCATCATTTCAATACTTTCATTGCTTATTGCATTTATACTGTCGTTCTCATCTCTACTTACAGGGACACGCCTTTCACTAACCGGATCAGGTTCCCTTCATATCCCGGGAATAGGATTGCTGGCTT
>JBJKQM010000074.1:0-4013 GCA_046705365.1 Thermoplasmataceae archaeon | reverse complement strand
GCAGGATTTGCTGAGAGATTCAGTAAGAAGATTTGCTGAGAAGGAAATTACTCCGAGAATCCCGGAAATGATCGAGAAAAGGAGAATACCCCATGCCATAATGGAAGGGCTTGCGAAACTGAATCTTCTGGGAATGACAGTTCCAGAGGAATATGGCGGAATGGGAGCTGATGCAGTCACTACCGGCATAGCAGTTGAAGAGATAGCCCGTGCTGATCCAACAGCATCCATACCTGTAATGTTTCTGGTGGACAATGCCTGGTCGTACCTTCTGAGCAGATACGGCTCAGAAAGCCTTAAGGAGAGTGTCCTGCCAAAGGTTGCAGCAGGTAAAATCCTGACTGGTATCGCTTCCACTGAACCTAACTTCGGCTCTGACATAGGTTCAATGACCACAGTTGCTGAAAAGAAGGGCAACAATTACGTGATTAATGGAGAGAAGGCCTACATCAGCCTCGTCAAGGATATCAAGGAAATGGGTGGAGGCTACGTTACCGTTGCCAAGACCGACAGGTCAAAAGGGACTTCAGGAGTCTCGCTATTTTATGTTCCCCATAGTGATAAACACATAGAGATTACTCCGCTGGAAGAAATGGGGAGAGAGGGCTCCACGTGGGGATCCATCAACATAAAGGATTACAGCATTCCCGAAGAATATATGCTTGGAAAGGAGAATGGAGGATTCAAGATTGTGCACCTTGGTTTTGAATTCGCAAGGGCACTTATAGCAGTAATTTCTTCAGCCTCGGCCACGACCTGCCTCGAGAATGGAATGGAATACATGAAAACCAGGAAGGCATTTGGGCAGGCCATTGGGAAGTTTCAGGGCCTTCAATTCCAGCTTGCAGACCATGTTGCACGCATGGAGGCAGCCAGAACCCTGGGCTACAAAGCACTCTGGATGTACGACAAGGAACAGAAAGAAGGAAAATTCTCAAGATTCGAAGTCTCAAAGGAAGTTGCAATAGCAAAACTTCTATCAACCGTATGGGCATTTGATGCCATAAACGATGCACTACAATGGCATGGTGCGTACGGATATACCAAGTACAACCCGCAGGAACTGGCTCTCAGGGGAATTAGATCATTCCAGCTTGCCGAGGGTTCAAGAGAGGTCATGAAAACAATCATAGCCAGGGAAGCTCTTGGAAAGGAATTCATGAAATCATAAGGTGTAGTAATAAATGGTCGAAGAAATCAGCATAGAGGATGTACATAAACTGGACTTGAGGGCCGTAAAGGTCAGTCATTGCGAGAAAGTGGAGAAATCCAGAAACCTGCTAAGAATCCTGGTCGAAGTTGACGGAGAGGAAAAACAGATAATATCAAGCATATCGCAGTTTTATGAACCATCCGAGCTGGTGGGAAAAACCATTGTAATTGTCAACAATCTCAAGAAAGCCAAATTCATGGGCCTTGAGAGTCAGGGGATGCTCCTGGCAGTGGAGAAGGATGACTTCCTTTCCCTCCTTACAACTGATAGGGAGAGCCCTTCCGGCATAAAGGTATCATAAGGATGACCACGATAATTGAGAAATACAGGCCAAAAAATACTTCAGATTTACTGGCAAGCGCCAGGATCATACAGGAGATCAGGAACTGGATCAACCTCTGGAAAGAGGGTACTCCCGTTAAAAAAGCCCTTATCCTGTATGGCCCGCCTGGCGCAGGCAAGACAACCACTGCAGGAGCCCTGGCTAACGAACTGGGCGTCCCGCTCATTGAAATGAATGCCTCGGAACAGAGAAATGCAGATGCAATGAAGAGGGTTGCTCTCATGGCTTCCCAGTATGCAGACCTTTTCCAGACCGACACACAGAATGAGCTGGGTTTCTCAAAGATCATCCTCATTGACGAGGCGGACAATATTTTCGAAGGAAGAAGCAGAACCAGCGGTGGTGATACCGGCGGCATAACAGAGCTTTCAAAAATTGTCAGCAGGACAAAGAATCCCATAATCATCACAATGAACGACTATTACGGGTTCCGGAGAAAATCCAGCGCGAAGGATGTCATAAACAATTCCCTTGTCCTGGAATTCCGCCAGTACAAGAGGAGAAACGATTCAGATTACAAAGTGTTCAGAAACAGGCTAAGCCAAAGAATCCGTGAAATAGCAAATGCTGAAGGCCTGAAGTATTCACAGGATGTTGTTGAAAAGATAATGGAGAAGAATTCAGACGACATTAGAGCCACCATTAATGACTCCATCAGTGCGTTCAGCTTTATTGATGAACCCCAGATACTATCGGAACTTACCTACAGGGATGTCCAGAGCAACATATACAATGTCATCCACACAACATTCAAGGTCCATTCGTACGAAAAAACACTTTCAGAGCTTATGGCTAAGGATTTCACCACGGAGGACTATCTTATGTGGATTGACAAAAATCTCTTCTCTGAAGCACCTGATTTCAAGGACTTGAGTTCTGCATATGATATGCTTTCACTTGCGGACAGGTTTGTGGGAAGGGTTATCAAGAAGCAGCACTACGCCTTCAAGGGCTTCGCAGAGGAAATAGCTGCAGGCATATACACCCAGCTGGAGAATCAGAATGCCAGCTACGTGAAATATGAGTTCCCCTCCTATATCATGAAAATGTCAAGGATGAGGGAGAGCAGGGAAGCTAGAAAGTCTATTATTGCAAAGTTCTCGAAGTTCACCCACAGCGGTAAATCCAGAACCAACGACAATCTCTGGTTCTTCGCGAACCTCCTGAAAGACAAGAAGAATCTGGAAGACCTTAGCGAGAGGCTCCCACTTTCTGAAAAAGAAATAGCAGTTTTAAAGAAGCGTTGAAATCTCCTTTTCTTCAGGGGCATTTGATTTCTTGCGTGATTCCATGACTGCTTTGCATTTCTTAATGGTCCCGCTGGCCACTACGGTTTCTGCAGGATATGAACTATCGGTAATGAATTGAATCAACTTATCCTTGTTGAACTGGTCAGTGAGAAAAATGGCATACTCCTTTTCAGCATATTTCCTCTTTGAACGGAATAACCTGAAAAGCTCCCTTTCAAGATTGGGAAGTACCAATGTCATTTTTTTAGAATGCAGAAGAATATAGCGCTTCCTTATTTCAGAGCCTTTCAACCTGCTTAAATTCCTACATGCTTAATTTAGATATCGGCTTTTGTTGAAAAATACCAGCATTATAGAGGGCTCTACTCAATACCAAATCAGGCAAATCAAAAGTTGAAAACCCATATAAACAGTGCATGAATCCTTACACGTAGAAGCATTAGTCCGGTAGCTGATAAGATATTTATAGACAGTTAGTCTACAGCATCATTCACGTTAGATAGAGGTTAGATTTAGATGCCAGAAGTACAAACCACATACAGCACAGTTCGGGACGCATGGAAAAGTCTCAAAAAGTCTGAAATTTACAATCTTCACAAGCAGAGAATGATCGACTGGAGAAACGGTCCTTCATTGGAAAGATTGGAACATCCTACCAGAATTGACAGGGCAAGATCACTTGGTTACAAATCAAAGAAAGGCTATGTCGTAGTCAGAGCAAGAGTGAGACGCGGAGGAAGGAACAGGGAGAAGATCATGGGTGGCAGAAGGCCCAGGAGAATGGCCTACAATAAGCTGACCCCCAAGAAGAGCATTCAGTGGATAGCTGAAGAGAGAGCCGCCGACAAGCACCCCAATCTTGAAGTCCTTAATTCCTACTACGTAGGGGAAGATGGCTACTACAAGTATTATGAAGTCATCCTCGTAGACAAACACGAGCCTGAGATTCAAACTGACTCAAAGATATCCTGGATTGCAGAACCCCAGAACACTGGAAGAGTTTACAGGGGTCTTACTTCTGCAGGATATAAGAGCAGAGGCCTTAGAACCGGAAATACCGGCAACGCCAAGAGCCGCCCGTCCATCAGAGCAAACGGAAGGCTCAGGAGATAAACCTTCTAAGCCGAGGTGGCCCAGTGGTACGGCGCCAGACTTGAGATCTGGTTCCCTTGTGGATCGGGAGTTCGAATCTCTCCCTCGGCGCTTT
>JBJKQM010000073.1:0-7553 GCA_046705365.1 Thermoplasmataceae archaeon | reverse complement strand
CTCATTGCGTATTCGAGATAAGACTGTTTGATTTCGTTTTCAATTGGTCTTTTTTCCATTCTTAAACCTCACACATCGATGTTGGAAACGAACCTTGCATTTTCCTCTATAAACTTCCTTCTAGGTTCTACTTTGTCGCCCATTAATATTGAGAAAAGTCTGTCAGCATATGCCCCATCATCAATTGAGACTTCGACCAGCCTCCTGGTTTCAGGATTCATGGTAGTGTCCCAAAGCTGCTCTGGGTTCATTTCACCGAGACCCTTGAATCTTTGAGTGATCGCATTGGCGCCCATCTTAGCAGATACCTTTTCCTTATCTTTTTCAGAATAAACATACTCGACCTTTTCGCCTTTCTGAATCCTGTAAAGTGGGGGTTGGGCAAAGAATATTTTGCCATTGGTTATGAGTTCCCTTGAATACCTGTAGAAGAATGTCAGGAGCAACGTTCTTATGTGGGCTCCGTCAACATCAGCATCAGTCATGATTATGATCTTTCCATACCTTAGCTTAGCCAAATCCAGATCTTCCTTGATGCTTGTTCCCATAGCTGTTATGAGATCCCTTATGATCTGGTTTTCCAGAGTTTTTACGTCTGTGGCTTTTTCTACGTTGAGGATCTTGCCCCTCAAAGGCATGATAGCCTGGAATTCCCTGTCTCTGGCCTGTTTAGCGGTTCCACCGGCAGAGTTCCCCTCTACAATATAGAGTTCAGTTCTTGTGTTATCGTTTGAGGAACAGTCAGCAAGTTTCCCGGGAAGTCCTCCGCCTTCAAGCGCAGACTTTCTTCTTACCAGATCTCTGGCCTTTCTTGAAGCTTCCCTTGCAGCTGCGGCGGCAATAACTCTTTTTACAATCTGGTCGGCTACATTGGGGAATGACTCAAAGTATTCCCTTAGATACGATTCAGTCACCGATTGAACAATGCCTCTAGCCTCACTGTTTCCCAGCTTTGATTTTGTCTGCCCTTCAAACTGGGGTTGTGCGATCTTAAGGTGCAATACTGCAACGATGCCTTCCCGGACATCGTCCCCCGTAATTGAAGCCACGCCTTTTATCATATTCTTGTTTTTAGCGTAATCCTGAACTGCCCTGGATAAGCCTGCCCTGAATCCGGCTACATGGGTTCCGCCCTCAATTGTGTTAATATTGTTGACAAAGCTCTCAATGGTTTCGGAGACACCTGTATTATACTGAAAAGCAAACTCAACGATTCCATTTTCCTGCTCTACTTTGTGTGTTATTATCTCCTTATGAACCGGGTTGCTGGCTTCGCCCATGTATTCTACGAAAGCTGAGAGTCCCCCCTCGAAATGTAATATCTCCTTCTGGTCATTCCTTAAATCTTCAATGGTGAATGTCAGAATGGGATTGAGGAAAGCAAGGTCCCTTATTCTCTCAAGAAGAGTTGTGAAGGAAAAATCAACTGTTTCAAAAATCTCAGTATCTGGATAGAACCAGATAATGGTTCCATGCTCCTTATTCAACCTCAGTTTTACGTTCTTAAGCTCTTCTGGAGGTTCCTTCACAAACTCAGATGTCGGAATAGACAACAATTTTGTGCTGGGGATTCCCTGTCTGAATTCCTCATAATAGATAGTACCCTGTTTTTTGACGATGGCCGTCAGCCTTGATGAAAGGGCATTCACTACATGGACGCCTACTCCATGCAATCCGCCCGTTATTTTGTAAACTTTCTTATCGAATTTTGCACCGCTGTGCAATTCAGTCATAACTATTTCCAGGCCAGGCTTTTTGTATTTTGGATGTGGATCAACAGGTATACCTCTGCCATCGTCCTCAATGCTTATTGAAGTGTCAGGGTAGATAGTAACCCAGATATTTTTTGCAACGCCCGCATTAACTTCGTCAACACTGTTGTCTACGACCTCATATACGAGGTGGTGCAGACCACGGATATCTGTTGAACCAATGTACATTCCTGGTACTTTTCTTACGGCTTTTAGCCCCTCGAGAACCTGAATTTGAGAAGAGTCATAATTTTCCACTAAAATCACCAATATTTAAACTAGTATAGACCACTGTTACATTCTTTATCTTAAGTTATATATGAATTTTTACGCGTTTTCAGGTGTTTCAAACTATTCCTGTGGCTTTCTCACATATAGCTGAAGATCAGTGCCTTCCTCCTTGAGGTCGACGAGAGCCAGTTTCGTTGTTCTGGCAAGTCCCTCGAAAGTCTCCTTGGTATAAGGGAACTTTTCCTTAAGAAGGAGTATTTCTGCATCCTGGCCCGGGTCGAGCTGGATGTTTAAACCTTTCATTACACTTTTAAGGTAATTGAATGGGTCGCCCCCACAGGAAACATTTCTGTGATCCTCTGTGATCATACCATTCTGTATTGCAGAAACAGTTAAAACCTTACTGATGGGTTCTAAAACTTCATCATCAGGTACTTTCCCAGCAGTTCTTCTATTTCCTCATCCAGGTCAGGAGAAAGCTTCTGGCCGGATATTCTAAGGGCAGCCCTGGAACCACTAATTTTTATTGCATTTGTGTGAACTGCCATGTAAGTTTCATAGTTTTCATAATTGAGTCTTGCTGATCTTGAACTGAGTTGGCTCAACTCCTCAGTAATCAGGTTGTGTGAATTTATTTGGCTGCATAGGTCCTGAAGCTCCTCCCTGTATTGTTCAAAATTGTCCGAGATCTCTTCAAGGTCTTTTCCTGTGAAAACGAGGTTTTTTCTCAATAGATCAATTATTCTTCTCTTTTCAGAATCCATTTTCACTCAGGACCTCGAGTATTGAATCTGTGCGGGCGAGATCTTTCTTTAGAGTTTCAAGCCTGTATTCCATATCAAGAACTTCTATCTTCTTTCTCTCTACCTGTTCCAAGAGATTTTCTTTCCTGAGGAGGAAAAACTTGCTCTCATCCTTCATCTTCTTCAACAGATCGTGGTTCATGCCGGCATACCTTTGTTCATAACTGCATTTAGCTCACTGAAACTCAACATCTTTTTAAATGCATTTAGTATACATTGCTATGCCCAGATACTATTTCAAGTGTTCTGATTCAGGATACAACTGCAGTTATGAAGTGGACGGAGCGACAGCGGAAGAGCTAGTTCCTAAAATAAAGATACACGCCAAGTACGCCCACAACATGTTTGAAGTGCCTGAGGACAAGATGAATCAGTTCAAAGCAGCGATTAAGGAGAAATCGTCAGAATAAGAAGCAATAATGTTCACAAAAATCCCGACAGTGCTAAGAAGCCAGGAACTAATAGACAAGTCCTTTCTTAAGGCTTCTAAAATAACAGAGCCATACCATCCCACCATAGAGGCTAAGATTAGAAAAGAGGTTATTGACAGGATTTCCACTATCGAATCAATAACATGTTCTCACCTTTTGAAACTTGTCAAGAAATTTCCAACAATAGAAAAGCTGCATCCGTTCTATGAAGACATGATAGACCTTATGTTTGACACTGACCGGTACAAAGTCAGTTTAAGCAAGGTGCAATGGGCTGCTGAAAGAATTGAAGCCCTGAGCACTGAGCATATCCAGAAACTCAAGAAGGCCAGAAAAGTCGAGCAGCTGACAGGAATCATGAGGGCTTATTACGGCAGATATTCCTCAATTGTCAAAAGCATCGACGACGATCTTAAATTCC
Organism: Thermoplasmataceae archaeon; assembly: GCA_046705365.1. Classification (GTDB taxonomy): domain Archaea; phylum Thermoplasmatota; class Thermoplasmata; order Thermoplasmatales; family Thermoplasmataceae; genus JAJZOM01. Next base: position 3,916 of record JBJKQM010000073.1, on the reverse strand, counting down.
TTTCAAGATGCCGGGACTGGATAAGGCAGATACCGGACATAGACCCTGAAATGCCAACATTCATCATAGCAGGGATGCCAAATGTGGGGAAGAGCTCACTGCTTTCAAGATTGACAGGTAATGTGCCAAAGGTTGCGCCGTATCCGTTTACCACCCAGAGTATTTCCATTGGTTATATGCATATGAATGGCGTCAAAGTCCAGGTAATTGATACTCCCGGGATTCTGGACAGGCCCATGGAAGAGAGAAATGAAATGGAAATGAAATCCATTCTCTCGCTGAGAGACATCAAGGGCACCATAATATTTCTCCTGGATCCCACTGGCCAGTCATCTTACTCAATGGAACAGCAGGAGAGCCTTTACAACGAAATAAAAAGCAAGATGCGCCCTCAAATGATCAGGGTCCAGACGAAGTGTGACCTTACTGATGAGCGTATAGAAAAAATATCAATATCTACTGAAACAATGGAAGGTTTCGATATCCTCAAGGAAGAAATGGAGAAGATTGTATCCAAAAGGGTCATTGCATGACAATCGAGGAAGAGATTAGAAAACAGGCCTTGAAGAACGCTTTTGAACACAACGGAAAGTCTGAAACAGGGGCTATAATGAGCAAAATACTCGGCCAGTTTCCTGAATACCGGGCCAAGGCAAAGGAACTCGCCGCCATAGTTTCCAGCATAGTTGCTGATGTCAACACAAAATCGTTGGAGGAAATCCGGCTTATTGTGGAGAAAGAGTATCCGGAATTTTTGGTTAAAGAGAAAGTTGTGCAGGAACACAGGCTTCCAGAATTGAGGAATGTTAAAGGAAGAGTAGTTATGCGCATGGCACCTTCTCCATCTGGTCCACTTCATGTTGGGCACTCACGACTGGCAATACTCAACGATGAGTATGTTAAAAGATATGGTGGGGAATTGATCCTCAGGATAGAGGACACAAATCCCTCGAATATTGATCCATTGGCATACGAACAGATTCCCAGAGACCTTGAGTGGCTTAATGTAAATTCCACTCAGATCGTAATACAGTCCGACAGAATGGAAATCTACTATGAGGAAGCCAGAAAGCTTATCCTGGGTGGATTTGCATACATGTGTACATGCCCAACGGAAGATTTCAAGAGCAAACTTTCCAAATCGATAGCATGTCCCCACAGGGATACCCCGGCACATGATAATGAAATACTTTTCAACAGGGTCCTTGATGGTGAATTCAAACCTGGAGAGATAGTGCTTATTGTCAAAACAGATCTGAAACACCCGAATCCTTCAGTGAGGGACTGGATTGCATTCCGCATTTCTGAGGAAAAGCACCCAAGGCAAGGCAGGAAATACAGATTCTACCCAATGATGAATTTCAGTGTTGCTGTTGACGACTATCTGTTAGGGCTTACCCACGTAATTAGGGGAAAGGACCACATAAACAACACTGAAAGGCAGAAATACATTTTCAAGTACAATAACTGGAAACTTCCGGAATACTACCATTACGGCCTAGTGGATTTTCCAAATGTCGTTCTAAAAACTTCTACCATAAAGAAAGGGATAAAAGAGGGACTTTATTCTGGCTGGGATGACATTAGACTGGGATCGCTCCTTACTTTCAAAAAGAGAGGATTCAAACCTGAAACTTTCAGGAGATACTGGATAGAATCGGGTATGAGGGAGATAGATTCAGAATTTTCAGTGGAAATATTCAACTCCATGAACAAGGAGATAATTGATCACAGTACTAGACGGCTTTTCTTCGTCACTGAACCTGTGAAGATAAGGATCTCCGGAGCAAAGAGCCTTAATGCTGTCCTTAACAACCATCCTTCTAACAGGGAACTGGGAACAAGGAGTTATGCGTTGGGGGATGACCCGTCCGTGTATATCCCTGCTTCTGACTGGAAAGAAGTGCAGGAAGGTGAGACCATCAGGTTGAAGGACCTGTGCAACATAAAAAAAAGAGGCGATTCAGGAGATTTCATCAGTGTAGAGCCTTCCGCAAACAGAGTGAGGATAATACAGTGGTCGCCCGAAAATGGAACTGAGTTTGCTGTATTCAGAACCAACGGAACAGTAGACCGCGGTATAATTGAACCCAGTGCAAATGGCTACAAGGGCCTGGCACAGCTTGAAAGATACGCATACGTAAATATTCTTTCAGATACTGAAGCCTACTTTACACACAAATAATGCTCATTCCTGTGGAACCTTTAGAAAACTCGGGAATTTCCTCAGGAGTATGATTTCCCCTATAGCTTTAATCCACCTGTAAGGTATGCTTATGGCAGAGCCCTTCTCAACGAGCTGTGCATTGGGATTTTCAATATAGATGCCGTAAATATCCTGTATCTCCATGTCGAATATGACATCTGATACCTGGCCAAGAAGGATGCCTTTATCCGTGTATACAGGCATGCCATAGAGTTCTGTGACTTCTGTGAGCATTATAAAATGAATTCCAGTTTTGAATATAAATATTGGCAGGTTTTAAGCCCTGCATATTTCAATGAAGTTTTCAAAAATTTTCTTTCCGAACTGTGTGTTTTCCACTTCCGGGTGAAACTGCGTTCCAAAGATTGGTTTTGACTTGTGCGAAAATGCCTGTATTTCGCAGGTTTTAGATGATGCGAGAATATTGAAATCCGGAGGCAGTTTTTTAACCTCATCATTATGATTCTCCCAAGCTGTTATCTTATCTGGGAGACCTTCCAGAATTCTGTCCCTTGCTGAAATTGTAACCTCAGTTTTGCCAAACTCCGGGTGTCTGCCAGGAGCCACTTCGCCACCAAAATGTAGTGCTATAAAGTGAAATCCGGCGCATATTCCCAGTATGGGGTAACTATGGTCATTTATGTATGCACTGATATTTCCAAGTTTATCAAGTTCAGAGGCAATGCTCGGTGCGCCTCCAGATAAAACCAAACCGTCAAGATCATCAAGATCGGTGGAAGAAGAAGTGTTGGGAACTATCTTAGTTTCAACATCAAGATCCCGGAGTACCCTGTATTCACGGTGGGTCCACTGTCCACCGTTGTCTACAACGTATATCTTCATCTAAGTTTATTCCATCCCTGGAATTCCGAGTGATTTGCTTATCTCCTTGTATCTGTTTCTTATTGTAACTTCCGTTACTCCAGAAACCCTGGCGATCTCTTTTTGGGTTCTTGGCTTCCCAACCATTACTGAAGCGATATAAATTGAAGCAGCAGCCACACCTGTTGGACCCTTGCCGGAGGAAATGCCAAGTTCAATTGATCTTCTGACTATATCCTCGCTAACGATAATGGCTTGTTTATCAAGATCAAGTTTACTGCAGAATTGCGCAACATATGAGTAAGGTGTGGTTGGTTTAAGGTTGAGGCTCAGTTCCTTTGCAAGGTGCCTGTATGCTTTGCCTATCTTTTTCTTGTTAACTTCAGAAGCTTTAGATATTTCATCCAGAGTTCTGGGAAGGTTTACCATTCTGCACGCAGCATAAATGGAAGCACAAACTATGCTTTCAATACTTCTTCCCCTGATAAGATTTTTTTCAACAGCGCGCCTGTAAATAAGAGCGGCAGTTTCCTTTATGTCTTTTGGAATACCCAGCTTGGCCCCGTTGTCGTTTAACATCTGCAGGGCCAATGATAAATTTCTCTCAGCAGCATTAGAGACCCTGATTCTCTGATGCCACTTTCTGACCCTATAAATCTGGGCCCTATTCTTGTGTGGAATCCGTTTACCATAATAATCCTTGTTTGACCATGAGATTTCAGTTGCGAGACCTTTATCATGGCTAAGGAACGTCATGGGTGATCCAGTTCTGGCTCTTCTGTCATCCTGCTCGGAGTCGAACGCTCGCCACTCGGGACCCTGATCTATAAAAGAATCCTCCAGAACCATACCACAATCATTACATATCAGTTCGCCCCTCTCATAATC
>JBJKQM010000072.1:0-9783 GCA_046705365.1 Thermoplasmataceae archaeon | reverse complement strand
TCATTCCCGTTTCTATTAAAATAAACCGACTTCTAAAAATTTGCCAAATCCCCTGCTAATTTGTTTAAACCGTTATTTATTGATAAATGTTAAAGAAACTTTAAGCCATGATCCGTCATAGCATCTCAATGACAGAAGGTTCATTACCTAGTGATAAAATGGATGCCTCCGCGAAACACGTCTTCTGGGCGAGTTATTTCGGTTGGCTGCTCGATGGGTATGACACCACAATTTACGCCTTTGTCATCCTTGCAGCACTGCCAGTCCTTTTGGCTGGAAGTGGGCTCAAGGGAGCGGCCATAGCGCCGTACGGTCTGGCCATGTTCGCCATCTTCCTAGTGGGATGGGGGACAGCATTTGTTTTTGGCCCGATCGCAGATAAGTTTGGAAGAATGAGAATGCTTGGAGTAGCTATTTTACTATACGCACTGGGCACATTCTTTTCTGGTTTATCCTACAATCTCATCGAGTTTGGAATAGCAAGATTCGTTGCCGGATTTGGTCTTGGCGCCGAATGGTTCATTGGAGGAACCGGAGTATCAGAAGTATTTCCGGAAAAGTCCAGGCAAATATGGGCCGGAAGGTTCCACAGTGCCTGGTATGCAGGTTTTATTGTGGCAGCAGTTACAACACCCCTGCTTCTTATGGTCATACCAAGCAGTTATGCCTGGAGAGCCATTTTCTTCATCGGTATCATTCCTGCGGGAGTTCTCGCATACATAAGACTCAGAGCCAAGGAACCTGAAGTATGGCAGAAGAAGAAAGACAAGCAGGGTGAGAAGATGAGCCTGTCTATGTCAATGAAGGTGCTGTTTTCCAATAAATACAGGAAGACCACTGTGCTGATGGTTCTGGTTATGGTTCCAGTGATCACCGGGCTTTATGGTGGAGTTCTGTATGCACCGTCGACTATAGCTGGACTTGTTTCTTATGCTACTGCCCATGGAACACTGGCTGCAGGAACAAAAGCCACATGGTATGTAGTGCTTGGTGGAGTAACCATATCTGCCTTTACGTTGCTGTTCTGTCTCATAATGCCTTACATGGTACAGAGACTCGGAAGGAAAGTGACCTTGACTATTTTCATGGTCATGATGATAATCGGGCTTTCCACTGCTTTTGGTATTGCTGCCAACCAGCACAACCTGTTCATGTTCTTACCGCTCCTGGTACTGCTTGGAATAGGTGGAGCAGACTTCTCGGTGTTCTCGCTCTGGGTTCCAGAAATATACCCGACTGAGGCAAGAGCCGGAGGTTTCGCTGTTATCACAGCACTTGGAAGATATGCCGGTGCAGGCCTTGTGTTCCTGATTGCCATACTGGCATCTGCAACCACACTGGGAACTGCACTCGCTTATGGATCGGTTGCCTTCGTGATCGGCATTGTCCTCCTTGCCTTTGTCAAGGAAGACAGAAACAAGGTACTGGACAGAACTGTAGACAAAATGGCACTTGAAGCAGAAGCCTGATTAAATCTCCCTTATTTTTTTATTTTTTTAAAACCCTATTTTTTAAGAAATTTCCTGATTCTGTTCTTTGTTTCATTGTTTCCATGCAGAAGGGCAAATGTCAGTGCCTCAACTTCCAGGGCGAGGTCTGTTTCATTCTTGAAGGAACTGTTTACGGCAAGTTTGGACATTTCAACGGCAGTAACTGGTTGACTTAGTATACCGGAAACAAGGGTATCCAGTTCGCTTTCAAGTTCCTCTGCGCTTGCAACTGCCTGCACAATCCCCATTTCATAAGCCCTACCTGCGGAGATCCTTTTCCCTGTAAGTACCATGTAAAGTGCGTTCCCCCTGCCCACCACCTTTGGCAGGATCGCGTTTCCTCCTGCGCCTGCATTCAGGCCGACGTTTATTTCGGGTTGCCCGAGAACGGCGTTCCTGGTACAGATCCTGATGTCCGTTGAAAGCGACAGCTCAAATGCTCCTCCTAACGCATATCCTTCCAATACCGAAATGAAAATTTTCCTCGAATTGATCAGGAGGTGAATTATCTCATTCATCTTCCTGTGGAACTCCAGGGCTTCTGCTGGGGTGAATCTTTCAAGTGCCTCCAGATCTGCTCCTGCAGAGAAATTCCCGCCCTTGCCGCGGAGGATGACCACCCTGATATTATTATTCTCCTCTATCTCCCGCAGTGCATACAGCAGCTGTTCCACAATTTCCGGGGAAAGTGCGTTGAGCTTTTCAGGGTTATTGAAGAAAATCCTTGCTGCGCCATTACCTGATTCCGTGAGGAGTTGGTCGGCTGCCATAGAGTGTCATATACTCTGTGAATAAAATTGTTGCATGCTTCCGGATAGCCCATCTTCAATACGTTAAATAAATGTACATCATAACATGCTATGCCACTTTATGATCTGGAAAGATCCTCGTCGCTGGAAATTATAGGCAAGGTTATGAGGAAAATTTCAGCAGGCGAAAACGTCTATTCGCTTGCAATTGGCGAGCCGGTTTACGATACTCCAAAAGAAATTTTGGAGGCAGCGAACAGTGCTATGAAAAAAGGCATGACCCATTACGTGTCTTCTCTTGGAATTCCGGAGGTACGGGCTGCAATTACCAGGAAGGTGTGGAGGAAGAACCGGATAAAATGTGAAGTGGATAACACAATTTTCATGTCAGGAAAAATGGCCATTTATGCCATATATATGGCTTTGAACACTGGAAACGATGACGAGGTCCTTGTTCCGGACCCTGGTTATTTTTACACTGAACCTGCTGTACTGGCAGGAATAAAAGCAGTTCCCTACGATCTCAAGGAAGATTATTCACTTGACCTTGATGAAATTCAGAACAAACTCACTCCCTCAACCAGGGCGATCATGATCAATACCCCTTCCAACCCCACTGGCAGGGTATATCCAAAAGAGGATCTCAGGAGACTTTTTGATATGTGTAAATCAAGAGGTATCAGGATAATCAGTGATGAGGCCTATGAAGATCTTACATACGGGGTGGACCATGTTTCAATAGGTTCCATGGAGGAATCCCCGGAGATTGTCATTTCACTTTTCACACTTTCCAAGAGCTATGCAATGACGGGGTGGCGTGCAGGATATATTGTTGCGGACAGGGGTTTCATAACACTTCTGGGTAGGTACATGGACCAGGCAGTAACCTGTTTCCCGCCTTTCATACAGCATGCTTCTGCATTTGCACTTGACAACATGGACTCGAAGATCGAGGAATTCAGGAAGGATTTGCAGAAAAAACGCGACTTTGTTACCAGGAGGCTAAGCGAGATCCCCGGCATCAAGGTCCCGTCTGTTGAAGGGGCATTTTACATGTTTCCGTCCTATGAGTTGGAATTGGATTCCACTAAGGTGGCAGAAAGAATTCTGGAAGAGCATAATGTCGCTGTACTTCCCGGGTCTGCATTTGGAAGTCGTGGGGAGAGGCATCTCAGGATATCGTATTCAGGTTCAATGGATTCCCTTGATATTGCCATGGATCGGCTGGAAGAGTTCTTCTCCCGCTGAAACTCCTTCATAGGGCAGAGGGCCATTTACTCTTCACTTCTGGTCCTCAGCCACACTATGAACAGGAATATGCCCACACAAGCGCCTATGAACCCGAAGTACCAGGTTACAGCTATCTGCCAGCCTATCATTGTGAACCCGAAAATATCCGCAAAGGTTCCCGCGGAAAGAAAATATATGAACTCGTAGAGGAAAAGCAGACCTAGAACTGCAAGAAAATACTCTGAAAGATCGTCATAACCATTTCTTAAGAGGGATAGTATTATTATTCCGAGAAATACGCCAGCAAGCAGGAAGCCTGTCCCTGCACCGAAGTCGTTAGAAAGCTCCGCCAGGATAAGCCCGTTGATCGTGGCCAGAACAATTGCCTCGATCACAAAGGAAAACATGAAGTCTTCCCTGAGCCTTGTTTTTACAAATTCGTCCTGAATCTTTTCCTGGGTGCTGCTGAAAAACGAGTATCGTACAGCTGTTGCTACTGTAAATAGAAGAATTGGCAGTATAGCCAGCAGGTGTACATTTATCAGGATCATCTAGCCAAGGCACTATTCAATTGCTTGACAGTTATTTAAGAATGATATGAATGTAATCACATACCTATTGGTGTAGGTATTATTGATCTTCAAAGAATACACTATCATGTCTGAATGAAGATAATTATAGAGTGTTACGATTTTCTATTATGACAGACAATCTGAAAGAAGCTCTTGAACTTAGGTCACTGGCCAAGGACCATGGCAGGTTTTTCAAGGAGAGTATCCCTCTCATAGCCTCTGAGAACATAATGAGCCCCCTTGCAATGGAAATGCTTCTTTCAGACCTGGGTTTCAGGTATGCCGAGGGTCTTCCCCACCACAGATATTACCAGGGAAATTTCTATGTTGATCAGATAGAGGATAAAGTCATGGAACTGGCAAACCGCCTGTTCCGATCAAAACAAAGTGATCCCCGTCCGGTTTCAGGTACCAATGCCAATACAGCTGTCATCTACGGGCTTCTCAAGCCTGGCGACAAGATTGCCACCCCGGATCTTTCAGGAGGAGGGCACATAAGCGCTGCTAAATTTGGTGCTGTAGGCTTGAGAGGGCTTGAAATTGTGAACTACCCCTATGACCAGGAAACTATGACCGTTCTTCCGGACGAGGCTTCAAGGATGATTATTAGGGAAAAGCCCAAAGTCTGCCTTCTTGGACAGTCTGTTTTCCTGTTTCCCACTCCTTTGAAGGAGTTGCAGGATGCATTTCAGGAGGTTGGATGCAGAGTATGGTATGATGCTGCACATGTCCTTGGCCTGATTGCTGGAAGGAGATTCCAGGATCCACTCAGGGAAGGGGCAGAACTTATTACAGGATCCACCCACAAAACACTTCCCGGGCCTCAGCATGGAATAATCCTCGGGAATACAGACGACAAGGTGTGGAGGTCTGTCCAAAGGGGTGTTTTCCCTGGTACCCTGAGCAACCACCACCTGAATTCCATGGCCGCTCTTGGCGTAACAATGGCTGAGGAACTGGAATATGGAGAAGCGTATGCTGACCAGATTATTTCAAATTCAAAGGCCCTTGCAACTGAACTGCATGAGTCAGGCATCAAGGTACTGGGAGAGAGCAGGGGATTTACTGAATCGCACACATTGGTCGCTGATGTTAGAGGAAACGGCGGAGGCAAGAAAGTTGCAGAATACCTGGAAAGCTGTGGAATTGTTCTCAACAAGAACCTTCTTCCATGGGATGATAACAAGCAGTCGCAGGACCCGAGCGGTATAAGAATTGGAACGCAGGAAATCACAAGAATCGGCTTCAAGGAATCCGATGCTAAGGAATTGGGATCTATACTGTCCTGGGCAATCAAGAATTATCCTGACCCTAAGAAAGTCAAGGAAAAAGTAGTGGAACTGAAGAGCGGTTTCAGGAAGGTTGAGTATTGTTTTGGCGACCTGAATGCCTATGATTACATCGAACTGTACAAGTGAAGCGTTTAATGCAGTCTCGCACTATCCTTAAGGCGGTAGATCAATGATCATTGGAATTGTTGGCTTTCAGGGGGACGTTTCAGAGCACGCTGACATATTGAGGAAAATTTCAAAGAAAAGAAACCTGGACCTGAAAATCATTGATGTCAGGAAGAAAGATCAGTTAAAAGATCTGGATGGTATAATAATACCTGGCGGAGAAAGCACGACAATATACAAGCTACTGAAAATGTATGATCTGTATGATGAAATTCAGAACAGAGGAAGAAAAGGAATGCCTGTAATGGGTACATGCGCCGGCCTGATTCTGATTTCATCTGTAACAAACGATCCTAGAGTACAGGGTCTTGGACTGTTAGATGCCGTTATTGAAAGAAATGCCTATGGCAGGCAGATTAACTCATTCATGGAGGAGATATCCATAAAGGATATTGGAAAGTATATGGCTGTATTCATAAGGGCTCCAGTAATTTCTGACCCTGGAACCTCAGAAATTCTTGCCTCCCAGGGAGGAAAAGCTGTGATGGTCAGGAAAGGAAATGTCCTTGGGCTGACATTTCACCCGGAATTAACAAAAGATACAAGAGTACATGAGTACTTTATTGACCTGATAGGGAGAGGGGGGTATGCTTCCTCTGGAAACTGATATGGGATGATAGGTATGGAAAATAAAAGAACACCACTATATGATGAGCATGTAAAACTTGGGGCGAAGATCATTGATTTTCATGGATGGGATATGCCGCTGCAGTACACGAAAATACTGGAAGAACACATGGCAGTGAGGAAAAATGTTGGCATATTTGATGTTTCACACATGGGAGACATCACCGTTGAAGGACCGGATGCTGAAAAATTCCTTGATTCTATCTTTCCCACAAAAATATCGAGCCTTAAGGAAGGAGAAGCTACTTACACTGCTTTCCTGAAAGAAGATGGAACCATTATTGACGATACAATTGTATACAGACTTGGAAAAGAAAAATTCTTCTTTGTCCCGAATGCTTCTACAATAGAGATTATATTCAACTGGGTTAACAAGAATAAGAAAAATTTCAATGTAGAAATAAAAAATATATCATCAGATATTAGTTGTATTGCGGTCCAGGGACCAAAGAGCCCTGAAATAATAAAGAAAATGGGCCTTGAATTTCCTGAACCTTTTCATTTCATAGAAGAAACTGGATCATATAATATAAATAAAATTACAAACAGCAATTCAATAATTGTTTCTGGAACAGGTTACACCGGAGAAATTGGTATCGAACTTCTTGTATCATCCAGCAATGCTCCTGAAGTATGGAAGAAGCTGTTAAGATTGATTTCTGAAGTTTCCGGCCTTCCATGTGGACTAGGTTCTAGGGATACTTTGAGGATGGAAAAGGGAATGCTTCTTTCCGGTACTGATTTCAATGGGGACAGGAATCCATATGAATGTTCTATTTCTTTCATTGTGAATAATGAAAGTGAATATATAGGCAAGAAAGCTCTCGAAAATAAAGGAGATTATATTTTCAGGGGATTCAAACTTGAAGGTAAATCCATACCAAGAGCCGGGTCAGAAGTTTACCTTGGTGATGAAAAAATTGGCGTGATAACAAGCGGAACACTTTCTCCTGTTCTTGATTGTTCAATAGCCTTAGGTTTTGTAAAAAGAAAGTACATGAAATCAGGACCATCTGTCAAGATTTCAGTGAGGGAAAGAAAGATTGATGCCACTATGGGTAGACCAAAAATAGTTCCATAGGAAATGCACCCCTCCCCCTCCTTTTAATTTTTATTCACTTGATGTATTATCACTGGGTCTTCTCAATCTTGTCCAGGAAATCCAGCGATCCTCTTTTGGCCTTATCAGCCGCAGCTTCAATGGCTTTCATGAAAGCTGTAGTTATCCTGGAATCCTCAAGCTCATAAAGGGCTTCAATGGTCACTCCTCCTGGAGTGATCACGGTTTCTTTAAGTGCGGACAGAGATTCACCACTCTCTGCAACAAGCTTTGCGGATCCGAGTATAGTCTGGTAGGAAGCCCTGAGGGCAAGTTCTCTTGGCAGGCCTATTTTCAGTCCAGCATACACCATTGCCTCTATAACAGTGAAGATATATGCAGGTCCGCTGCCACTTATTGGGGTGAGTATATCCATGTAGTTCTCCTCAATTTTTTCAACTTCCCCAAAACATCTCAGGACATCAAGCGCTTCCTTTTCCTGTTCACCTGTCACCTTATCACTGATACAGTATGCAGTGAATCCTCCTCCAACCCGTGAAGCCACGTTTGTCATTGCCCGGATCACAACAGAATCCGGGAGTATGGTTTCCATTTTGGAAATTGGCAGGCTTGCACAAATGGATATAACCATTTTCCCTGCCAGCTCTTTACTGAGCTTCTCCATTTCCCTTACGGTGTCTCCCGGTTTCAGGGAAAAAACCACCGCATCGGACTTTACAACCGCTTCCCTGTTGTTTGAACTTACTTCAATTCCAATATCCTTCAGATCATCAAGTTTGCCCAGAGTTCTTCTGGTAGCTACAACATTATATCCATTATTCTTGAGTGCCACCGCTATGGCACTTCCCATGGTTCCAGCCCCTAGTACGGCCGCTGACTTATTACTCATTATTTATCAGTTCCAATCCATTCATAATTGGTTTAAGCTACAAAAAAGGGACCGGATCAACTTAAATATGAAGAGAAAAAAGAGGAAATTTATGGAAAACCAGAAAATTATCTGGGCTCAAAAGTTATGAAATCTCCATTTGAATAAGTCCTGAAATAGTACTTGAACTCCTCCGCATCATGTTTTGCGGTGCATTCCCTTCCCTTGCTGTAGTTTCCAACCAGCTCAATATAGTCAATAGTTGGCCAACCTGTATTTTCCTTGACCTTACTCACCATGGTTTCAAAGATATCCGCACAAATGTTGCAGCAGAAGAACATCCTGTCACCGTCGATCTCTCTCCAGTACTCTCCCCATGTGGCATTGCAAAGTCCACACCCTTCAGTGTTGTTTGTTTTCAATCATTTCACCTCTTACAATCCTGGCGTTCAGGTAATTGTCAAACTCTTCCATAGATCTCATCACAACGGCCTGGACATTCTGCTCCAGTCCCATTTCTTTAGCGTACCTCGAAATGAGGTCCAGCGCAACCTCTGAATGGGAAACGTCCGCTTCATAACCTTCCCTGAGAAAATCAACTGTTTCACTGGTGACCGATCCATCCTTCAGTATTTCGGGATCAAAGTACCCTATAGTAGCACCATAAGACTTGATTTTCCTGTTGGCAATGAGTTCAAGAGTATGCATTGCAGCCATTCCCTCAACAAAGGAAAAGTCCCTGCACATTTTGTGCCATGTTTCCATTGCGTGTTTAGTTGGCTTCAAGGGCTCGGTGTTGTATATCTCCTTCCTGGAAGCCCCGTATGATTCACCCATTCTCAGGAGAAGCTCGTGATGGGAAGGGTACTTTCCCTCTTCACCATGCCATTCTGAGATTATGTTTTCAATTTCGTAATGCTGCACTTCCTCAATATCGGTGTTGGCTATGATGCTGGAACACGAACGCACCCACTGCTTCAGGAAGTGATGGTGTTCGTATGCGTATCCAAGCAGTGTTCTGCTGTCAGGCCTCTGCATTTTGAGAAGAAAAGCATGAGGGGTCTGGGAATAGAACTTCCTGATGAAGGCCTTAAGGACCCATGATTTCAGGTCACTGGTTTCAAAAACTCCCGCAATCCTTTTACTGAACTCTTCGAAGCTGGTTTTCTGTCTGGCTACATTACGGTTTATCCACATTATGTGGTCGCTTTCGGTCTCTTCCTGCATTTCATAAATGTGTGTGGACAGTGCATCAAAAGAATCACCCGTTTCCTGCAAGCATGCCGGACATCTCATCTGTTATTGCTAGGAAACCAGAATATAAAGCCTTAATGCTGCGGGGTGGGCTCGAACTGCACAGTGAGGTGGTTAATTCCTTTCCCCGCAAGATAATCGGACATTTCCTGCCTCACCAGATCAAGGTCTTCCAGCCTGGCCTCTTTCTCAGCATATACATGTACAGTGGCAAGCCTGTAATGTTTGCAGACGTCCCAGACATGTATGTGATGGACCATAGGAAACTTTTCCCTGAGGCCCTTCTCTATCTCGTTCATATTGAGTTCCGTCCCTTCCATCAGAAGCCTCAGGTTTCTCGACACCAGATTCCTGTTGAGGTAGATGGAAACCGCAATTATGAGTAGTGATGAGACAAACCCAACATATCCACTTATGAAGAAAAGGAGCAGGACGGAGGATCCAAGGGCCATCGCAGAAGTCACGATATCCTGGAG
>JBJKQM010000071.1:0-11503 GCA_046705365.1 Thermoplasmataceae archaeon | reverse complement strand
ACGATTTCTACTTCTCTTTTGTGTGTTGGTATCTGTGTGATTCCTTCTACAGCAATGTTCCTTTCCATTATATTGCCTCTTTTCGTGGGATTTTAAATATAAGATAAAGGTTTTGTATTTAACATCGCCAAATTACCACGCTGGTATTTTGATTACTGAGAGTAATATAGATATTCTGTAGCATGTCATGGCATGAAAATGAATTAAAGCCCCCGAGGCATCCATGATCATAATGAAAGTACTAGCCAGCGTCGACAATAAGGAAAACCTTGATACGTTTCTGAAAGGCATTGCCAGTCACGTCACTGAGGTATTTGCGAGCGGTGGAACACACAGGTTCCTCACATCCGCCGGCATAAAGGCTACAAACATATCCACCCTTACTGGATTTGAAGATCTCCTGGAAGGAAGGGTGAAAACACTGCATCCTGCGATTTTTTCAGGCATTCTCTCCAAGAGGGATGAGCCCTCAAAGAGGCAGCTGGATGAGCGTAAATTCCCGGAATTTGACATGGTCATAGTAAATCTTTATCCATTTGAGGAGGCGGCAAAAAGCGGTGATCTTTCAAAGATGATCGAAAACATAGACATTGGTGGTTTCTCACTGCTGAGAGCTGCAGCAAAGAATTTCGAGAATGTGATAATACTTTCAGATCCTTCACAGTATTCTATTGTTCAGGAAGAACTGCTCAGAAATTCTAAAATTTCTGCGGAAACCAGGAAGAGCCTGGCACTTAAGGCTTTTGCAAGAGCATCCGATTATGATATTGCAATTTACAATTCACTGGCCAAAAGTTTCCTGGGCACCGCTCCATCCAGACTTTTCGTGCGCGGGATAAACGGCAAGGAACTACGCTACGGCGAAAACCCCGACCAGAAAGGCTACCTTTACTCTGATGGGAGCAAATTGGGAATAGCCAATGCAGAACAGCTTCAGGGCAAGGAGCTCAGTTACAATAACCTGCAGGATGCGGACGCAGGTTTTGAGGCAATACTTGAGTTTGAAGAACCAACAGTGGTTGTTCTGAAGCACAGCACACCATGTGGTGTTGCAACTGCCAGTACCATTTCAGAGGCACTGAAAAGAGCTATTGCGGCAGACCCTGAATCTGCATATGGCTCGGTCATGTCATTCAACAGGACATTTGATAATGACTGCTTTGAAACCATAAGAAAGATGCTTGTGGAAGTGGTAATTGCCCCTGACTACACCGAGGAGGCCCTTGAATCCCTGAAAAAGAAGAAGAATCTCAGGATCCTCAAGGTACCGCTGGTGGCCGATGACAACTTCAGGATCAGGTCCATATCAAATGGATTTATTGCCCAGAACAGACTCAGAACTGATTTTGACAACCTTATCCTTAAAACGGACACGCCCTCAACCGAAAAACAGATTGAGGACCTCAAGTTTGCCTGGAAAGTTGTGGCACACTGCAAGAGCAATGCAATTGTCCTCGTGAAAGACGGTTCTACCGTTGGCATTGGAGCAGGACAAACCTCCAGGATTGAGGCACTTCGTGGAGCAGTTGGGCGTGCTGGAGAAAAATCCAAGGGTGCAGTGCTTGCATCAGACGCTTATTTCCCGTTCTATGACAATGTTGAACTCGCAGCTTTATCCGGAATTACTTCCATAATTCAACCCGGTGGTTCTATCAGGGATGAGGAAGTAATAGCAAAAGCGAAAGAACTGGGAATCCCCATGTATTTCACCGGAAAAAGGGTATTCCTGCACTGATTAAAGGAAAACCCTGAAAATCAGGAATGCCAGGAGGAAGCCGGAAACGGCTCCTGCATTTATCATTGGAAGCCCGGGGGCAGGTTTGCTAATAGAGGTAAAGAAGAGGAATCCCATCCCTATAATGGCGCCTATCAGCGGGAAAAGCATGAATGGAATTATATCGGGTCTTCCGTAAATAGCGGAAGATACCACCATTATGGCAGGAAAAACCATATCTCCAAATCCGAGGAAGAGCACTTTTTTATCACCTTTTTGCCCTGTCTCGCTCAACTTAAGTTCCTTCATCTTGACCCCTTTTTCCCCAGGGAAAATGAAAAGCAGGGGCAACTGATCTTCCACTGCGACCTTTGCAAGGCTCACCATGTGCTTCGTCCTGTAGACCGCAATGTAATCATAAATGGCAAAAACCACAAGAAAACCTACTGAGGCCCATACTCCAATAATCAGGCCCCACAGGGAGGCAACTCCGGCAACGAGAAAGAAGCCTGCTGTATCCACCACGTACCACTCATTCTTGAAGATCATGAGGAGGACCATGATAGCCGGTGCAGCGAAGATTATGATCAGGTACTGCAGTTCAGTCTGTGCTATGAATGCTCCCAGGTAAAGCCAGACGTAGAAAACGACGTATGCTATTACGGCGATGAATATCCATCTCAGAATCTTGCCCAGGTTCTTCCGCCCCAGGAATATTACAATACCGGAAAAAACCAGGGCAGCCGCCAGGTAGACAATGATGTATGATGCGCCTGAAGTTGGGCTGGATGGGGGCGCCTCAAGCCCTGATTCTATAATGAGGGTTGAAAGATATGTAGCGAACAGGGAGGAAACAACAAAGAGCAGAATACTGGATATTTCAGGAAGCTTTTTTCCTGCCACCTTTGCCACTCCCCTTCTTCTTGTCCGTATTATACTTGCATTCTATTTTGGGGCAGAACTTCCAGGCCCTCTTGTTCCTGAATGCAATGATAAGCGGTGCACCGCAGTGTTCACATTTTTCTCCGGTATTCTTGAGCTGCCCCATCTGAGGCAGGGCATATGTAACAGTACAGGAAGGATAATTTGCGCATCCGAGGAACCTCTTCCCGAACCTTGACTGCCTGACAATAAGGTTGCCCCCATCACCAGGGCAGATCCCCATAACCGATTTGTTCGTGTTGAATTCACATTTAGGGTCAATGCATCTTGTTTCCGGAGACTGTCCCCGCCTGATGACCCTCATCATTGGCAGACCGCAAAACTCGCACTTCTGGTCAAGTATTTGCGGTGTCCCCCTTGATGGGCTGGGGAAATCTATTCTGCAACCTTCAGCCTCACACTTCAACCTTGAATAGTCCCTGTTCCTGAGCAGAACAATATCCTTGTCATGTATGGGGCACTTCCCGACAGGGTTACCTCTCCTTAGGGCGGCAATTATGGTGTCCTTGATTACCTGTTCCTTTGTCTTGAACTCCCTTAACGCTTTCAGGAGCATGTCCTTGGAGATCTGGACAACTTCATTCTTTCCCTTTTCCTTGTTTGCAATCTTATCCATCTCATTCTCAAGGGTTGCCGTCATTTCCGGTTCAGTTATGTCTGATTCCACCATCATCAGGGATTCAATCAGACCCATTCCAAGATATGTCGGCCTGACCGGGTTGCCTTCAACGAAGCCCCTCATCTGGAGTTTCTCGATGATATCATGCCTTGTGCTCTTTGTTCCAAGGTTCAGCTCTTCCATCTTTTTGATGAGTGAGGCAAGATCATACCTTCTGGGAGGTTTTGTCTTTTCCTCATTCATGTTCCATTCTTTCCCCTTCACTTCAGTTCCCGGTGAAAGGTCCGGAATGATTATGTCTTCAACTTTCCTGTACGGGTAAAGTTCCAGCCAGCCAGGATCTGTAACTTTCTGCCCCTTGGCTTCAAATTCATGGCCGTTGACATCAATCAATGCCTGTGATACGTCTTTTCTGCCCTCTCTGTAAAGGGTTGCGAGGAACCTTCTGACCACCAGCTCGTAGACTTTTGCATAATCTGATTTCAGGTCGCCTTTCTTTGCTGCAGAAACAGGGTAAATGGGGGGATGGTCAGTTGCCTCCCTTTTTCCTCTGGATGGCCTGATTGTTTCCTGATCCAGCACTTTCCTCGCGTCGTCGCTGAACTCAGACTCCAGGAGCTTATTCAAAATGCCCTTAAGGTTAATGGATCTCTGGTAGACTGTATTATCTGTCCTTGGATAGCTGATGTAGCCACGGGTGTAAAGATCTTCAGCTATTTTCATGGCCCTTGCAGGGCTGACCCCTATTCTTGAAGCTTCCCTGATGAATTCTGTTGTGTTGAATGGAGGAGGTTTGTAGATTCTTTCCTCATTCTTTGAAAAGTCCTTCACTGTTCCGTTCTTTCCATTTATATCTTCGAAAATGCTGTCAGCATCTTCTTTTTTCCATATTGCCCCTTCCTTGTAGTGTCCCAGGAAATCCCTTCTCTTGTTGAACAGGATGCTGATTGTCCAGTAAGGTTCCTCCTTGAAGTTATTGATTTCCAGCTCTCTCCTTACAATAAGTGCCAGCGTTGGAGTCTGCACTCTGCCTACTGAGAGGAAGCTTTTGCCGAGCCTGTTGGATGCCAGTGAGAAAAACCTGGTAAGGACGGCCCCCCAGAACAGATCAATCTCTTCCCTTGCAGATGCAGACTGGGCAAGGTTATCATCAACCTCGGCCAGATCGCCGAAGGCTTTCTTGATTTCATCAGGAGTAAGTGCACTGAACCTTGCCCTCTTGATTTCAGGATGGGACTTGATCTTCTCCAGAACATTCTTCCTCACGATATCCAGAGCTTCCACTCCTATCAGTTCTCCCTCACGATCATAGTCAGTGGCCACTATTATGCTGTCTGCCTTGTCTGTAAGGGAAACCAGGCTGTTGAAGGCACTCTTGTTTGTTACCTTGTGGACGATTCTTGAGCCTATGAGATTCTCGAGATCTGTGGACTTCCAGTCCTTCATGTCATCCGTGAAGTCTATTGCTACTATATGTCCGCTCAGGGGAATTACCACATTGTGATCTTCCCCCTCACCGAACTCAATATAATTCAGGCCTTTGGATCTTTTCTGTTTGGATTTCCCGTCAGAAAGTATATAGGCAATCCTTCTGGCTGCATCGGCCTTTTCAGTTATAATGATTTTTCGGGGTGCTGTTGTCTCTTGCAAAGGATCGTCCTTTAATGCTACTCTTATTAAGATGTTTTTACCCTGAAGCGCATATATGAATTTTGGATTAACCCTATATCCCAAATTAGGATGGTGACCAGTTGATAATTCACTATGAAAAGTATTCCGGCATATCCATAGAGAACTGCGAGAGGGTATACAGACCGGCAGAGGATACCTTTCTCGTATTGGATAATATAGTTCCGGGGAACACAGTCCTTGAGATCGGCTGCGGTACTGGGATAATATCTGTTTACTGTGCAACACTTGGCCGGGAAGTCACCTGTTGCGATGTTTCACCAGATGCCCGGAACTGCACAGAGAAGAATGCCATAAGAAATCATGTTGAACTGAAAATTCTGGATTCACAGCTTTTTAACAATATCGACGGCAAATATGACACCATAATCTTCAACCCCCCATATCTCCCCACCGATGACCGTTATGAAGAATCGGAGCAGTGGAACGGTGGAACCGGGGGTTTCGATGTTATCCGCCCGTTCCTGAAATCAGCCCCGGATCACCTGACTGAGGGTGGCTCAATTTACATAATCCTTTCCAGCCTTACTGATATTGAAGGACTGATAAAGGAATTCAGGAATTATTCATTCAAGGAGAAGGGCAGGCAGTCCTTTTTCTTTGAAACAATATACCTCTTCCAGATATTCACAATACCCGGCTTTCAAGAGGATCAGGATTAACCGGTATCCTGACTTCCCTGTAAGGCGCAACTGTAAGTGTCAGGTTATCTACAGCCCTGATGAGTACAAAATCCCCCTTTTCAATTGCTCCAATATCAGGAGATTCTGCAGTCCAGACCTGGGAATTTATGAACACTCTGAGGTAGCCGTTCTTCTTGTCCACTACCCGGGCTTTCCTTCCGATAAGTGCTTCCTTTCCTGTCATGGGATTCCTCCCAAATGGGTAGCGGAGTAAAATCCTGGTAATCCACGCCCCCATTGCTGCACCGACCAGCATGAGTATTACAGCTGCAATGAGAAATGTCTCAACGGAAACCTGCATTATTGCAAGGATTGTTACATGGGATATAATTCTGCCCAATTCATAATAAATCCCGATAAAATGTTCCGCCAGTGAATGTGGCCGGACCATTCAAAACATAGCATGGTTTTAAGGTTGGAAACAATGAGGTATCTGCCCCATGGGAACAATTCAGGACAGGATCAAGGAGATCGAGGAAGAGATCCACAAGACTCAATACAACAAGGCAACCCAGAAACACATAGGGATACTCAAGGCAAAGCTCTCGAAACTTGAACTGGAAGC
Source organism: Thermoplasmataceae archaeon (assembly GCA_046705365.1). Classification (GTDB taxonomy): domain Archaea; phylum Thermoplasmatota; class Thermoplasmata; order Thermoplasmatales; family Thermoplasmataceae; genus JAJZOM01. The sequence goes on along the minus strand of JBJKQM010000071.1, from coordinate 5,291 downwards.
ACAATCCCACAAGAAAGGCGGCGGCGAAGGTTTTTCAGTGCCAAAGTCCGGAGATTCCACCGTGGCCCTGGTGGGATTCCCAAGCGTAGGTAAGAGCAGCCTCCTGAACCAGCTCACTGGACAGGAGAGCAAAATTGGGCATTTTGCGTTCACCACCCTGACTGTAATCCCGGGAACTCTGGATTACAAGGGTGCCCAGATACAGATCCTGGATCTTCCCGGTATCATAGAGGGGGCAGCAGTTGGTTCAGGAAGGGGCAGGGAAGTTCTCGGTGTCGTAAGAAACGCGGATCTGGTCCTTGTGGTTACAGATGTAGAGGCCAAGGGTGTGGACAAGATCATATTCGAACTTCACAGGGCAGGCATTGTGCTGAACAGAAGGAAACGAAATATAGCAATACAGAAGTCCAACAGCGGTGGTATAAAGATCCACAAACCAAAGAAGGTAAACATCAATGATGATGACATCAAGGATATTCTGAAGGAGTTCAGGATAACCAATGCTGACGTGTTCATAAGGGAAGCCATAACCATGGATGACCTCATAGATCATCTCAAGGGAAACACCGTCTATGCTTCCGGGCTTTTCATCGTTAACAAGATAGATCTACCCCATGACAAGGAAAACATACAGAAATTGAAAAAATTCGGCAAAGTTGTCCAGGTTTCCGCATCAGCTAATATTGGGATTGATGAATTGAAGGAAGAAATTTACAGGTCCCTGAATCTCATAAGAATCTACACCAGGGAAAAATCAGGGCACATCGATGAGAAACCCATGGTAGTCAGGAAAGGAGTCATTGTAAGGGACATCGTAAGGAAAATAAGCAGGGAAATGCTTGATTCATTCAGGTATGCCATAATTTCAGGCCCACTGAGGAAGCAGGCTGAATTGAGGGTGGGCCTTGAATACGAGCTCCTTGACGGAGACGTAATGACCGTGATAAGCAGGAACTGAGGTGGAATATGATGAAGGTTGCTAGAAATGTAAGGTTTTTCGGGCAGGTTCAGGGAGTTAACTTCAGACGCAATTTTGCCAGCCTCGCAACCCGCCTTGACCTAAAAGGCTGGATCAGGAATATCGCAGATGGTTCAGTGGAAGCCCACATTGAAGGGGAACCACTGGTGATCCAATCCATTATACACAGATCATGCACGGAATTATTCCCTGCAAAGGTTGAAAAATTTGAATCCCTGGAAGATGAAGTAAAGGAATACCAGGATTTTGTCGTAATCAGGTGACTATTTCATAAGGGAAATTCATTTCCTTCACTTTCTCAAGCAGAGAATTCAGGTGTTTCTCGTCTCTCACATTAACTGTGAATGTGACTGTCTGGTGGCCAACAGGAGTATTTCTTGAAAGATTGTCCACCTGTGCGTGATAAATGTTTCCTCCAATGGATGATATTACAGAAGCTATCTTGTAAAGGGTACCCGGCTGATCTGGAATCTTGAATTCAATTCTCACAAGTTTTGACTCTATTTCCATGGATTTGTATATTATCTTGGAGAGTAGAAGGAAATTCATGTTTCCTCCAGAGATAACCACTGCAGTCTTCTTTCCGCCAACATCTATCTTCTTATCCATGAGGGCTGCAACAGTCGCTGCTCCCGATGGCTCAACAAGTGTCTTGTTCCGTTCAAGGAGTTTATATATTGCAAGGGCAATTGATTCGTCGCTGACCGTTACAATCTCATCAACATATTTCTGAGCAGTCCTGAATGTCAGTTCACCGGGATATTTGACGGAAATTCCTTCGGCAATGCTCTGACCGCTTGTGCTTGGAACTATTTTTCCCTCTTCCATTGATTTCTTCATGGACTGGGCCATTTCTGATTCAACACCAACTATCCTTACATCAGGATTTATGCTCTTTGCAGCTATGGCAACACCTGAAATCAGGCCTCCTCCGCCTACTGGTACCACAATGACCTCCACATCATTCAGATCTTCCATTATTTCAAGGCCAACTGTGCCCTGTCCGGCTATGATATATGGATCATTGAAGGCTTCCATGAATATTCTGCCTTCTTCTGCCATTATCCTGTCCGCAATTGCCTTCGCCTCGGTGTAGTCTGCACCCCCTAGAACCACTTCAGCCCCGTAACCCTGTACTGCATTGATTTTTGCAGGTATTGTGTACTGCGGCATTACTATCTTTGCACTTATACCGTTGAATTTAGCTGCATAAGCAACTCCCTGTGCGTGATTACCGGAACTGGCTGTAATGACACCTTTACTTTTCTCCTCGTCTGTCAGTTTGGAAGCCCTGAAAAGTGCCCCTCTTGCCTTGAATGACCCGGTTTTCTGGTGATTCTCCATCTTGAAGTAGATCTCTGCTCCGAACATCTCGCTGAAAGTATTGGATCGAACAAGTTCTGTCCTGTTTGTCTTACCTTTCAGGTATTCTTTGGCCTCTTCTATATCTTTTAATTCCGGCAGTCCGTCTTTCATCTATTTCCTCCGTACTAAAGCTTTCCTTCAAGCTCCTTTAAGGCAGAGCCGTAGATTTCTTCGGTGTCTTCCATAAAAAATTTCATTTTCATATTCTCCGAGTCTATCTTTTCCTGATCCTTCAGTGACTTGAGATTGATTTTTATGTTCTGAAGAACCCCTCTAATCGCGGCCCTTGAGAATTCCAGTGAGCAACCTGCATCGGTGATCGCGTTCTTGTTGCCGTGCTTGACCAATAGAGCGGAAAGCCTGAGTATCTCCTGTGAAACTGAAGCAATCTTCCACGGCACTGCAATTGCAACCCTTGTTGCTTTTTCCAGTTCTTTCTGCCTGTCCGCCTTTTCCTTTTCAGTTGATTTGGGCATCTTCCATGCCTTAACGATCAGGTTGAAGGCATCTTCATCCTCTTTCATCAGGAGCCTCAGCTCACTGATCAATTCCTTTGACCTTTTCTCAATTGAAGATACCACTTCCTGGCTGTCTTCATACCCTTTTTTGCCTATTGTGAGACCTGAGACCATTGAGGTGAGTGACGCGCCGACCAGTGCCACCATACTACTGGCCGCACCTCCGCCAGGTGCGGGGCTTGAGCTTGCGAGTCTTTCCATGAAACTGTCCAGTGATTCCATTTCTATCCCCATATTTTCCTCTCCAATATCTGATCCATTTTGAAACCGTTAAGCTGAAGGTAGAATTTTGCAGCTTCCACAAGAGCTTCCTGCGGAACAAGCCCAACAACTTCAGATTCCACCACGCTCACACCGTACCTTGAAGCTTCGAGCTTAACGAGCTGGAAAACTCTGTGAATTGGAGTTTTCCTGTAATTCGTCAGGTTCATGGAAATCTGGACCATTTTCTTGTCCTCAAGGAAAAATGCCAGTGCCTTGACAAAAGTGAATCCTCCATCCCTTGCCCTGAGTGCTCTTGCTATTTTCTTCCCAATTGCCATATCCTGTGTATTGAGATTGATATTGTAGGCTATCAGGAAATCCCGTGCACCGATAATGCTGGCACCTGCATTTCCCACGGATTGTGGGCCGAAATCAGGCTTCCATTCACTTTCGCCGATTGATACTTTTAATTCTTCAAACTGGAAACTCTTGCTCCTTATGTTCTCAAGACTTCTCCTCTTTTCCAGAAGTGCCGCTTCGCCGTACATATATACAGGGATAGATAGCTCCTTTCCTACCTTAGCTCCCAGTTCTCTGGAAAGTCTAATGCAATCTTCCAGAGTGGTTCCGGTAAGTGGAATAAAGGGAATCACGTCAGAAGCACCAAATCTTGGGTGTTCTCCGGAGTGTTTATTCAGGTCGATTAATGTTGCAGCTTTTGCAATACCTGCGAAAGCCGCTTCAACCGCGTGTTCAACGTCAACAACAAATGACACAACACTTCGGTTGTGATTTTCATCTAGTTCCACGTCAAGGAGTTTAACCCCTTCAACTGAAGTTATTTCATTAACAATCTGGTCAACTTTGCTGCGATTGCGGCCCTCGCTAAAATTTGGTACGCATTCGACCGTTTTCATAACCTAGAAATGTCTTTGTCTCATATTAAACTTTGAAAAATTGTGAAAAATTCCTGTGCTTAATTCATAAATATTTATGTTTATAGTTTCTATATAGTAGAAACTACATAACGGGTATTTTCGATTTTTTAGAATATAACGAACACTATGAATGAGACAACAAATGGCTTATTTAATTGGCTCCAAGTGAACTTTATTAACCTCGTAAACATAGTAGAAAGTACCTAAAAAAGTCGTGTCGGGAACGAACAAAATAATATATGATCAGAAGCTGTAAATGATTAGTTATCATGATGTTGATCAGGTCCGATAATATATTATCAGGGCTGGTAACTTACCAATAACAATATCTGGTGACATAGTTGGTGGGAAATTATTAGAAGTACGTCAATGGAATGATAATGTTACCGACAAGCGGAGTGATATAATGTTAAGTGAGCAGGAATACAAGATAAAAAAGATAATAAAACGAGATGGGTCTGAAGTAGACTTTGTAAAATCAAAGATCTCAAGGGCCATTTACAAGGCAATGCTCTCGGTCAAAACCGGATCTATGAAGGAAGCTGACGAGATTGCTGATAAGGTCATAAGAGAAGTTGAAAAGGAAACCCTGATCCCAACCGTTGAACAGATACAGGACAAGGTTGAAAGTGTCCTGATGGGATCCGCCAAGAAGGGCAACAGATACAGTGAAGTTGCAAAGGCCTACATACTTTACAGGGAAAGAAGAAGGACTATCAGAGAAGAGAAGGAAAGACTGGGTGTCAAAGATGACCTGAAGCTTTCAATAAATGCGATTAAGACCCTTGAAGCCAGATACCTGCTCAAGGACGAAGAGGGAAAGATCGTTGAAACTCCAAGCCAGATGTTCAGAAGAGTTGCCACACACATTGGTGTTGTTGAACTTCTCTATGATTACAGGACCTTCCAGAAAACAAAGAAACTCCCTAAGAATGGAAAAGTTTTTGGTTCACTATCCAAGACACAGCTGGAAATCCTTGAAAGAGCACATGGCCATCTAGTAAGCGAAGAGGAACTGACCGGAACATTCGAAGAATTCCTGGATTATGCCCAGACCAAGCCGACAACTGCAGCTGACACCATTGAAAAGTATTATGAAATGATGACTAAGCTGGAATTTGTCCCCAACTCGCCTACGCTCATGAATGCCGGTGCGAGACTTGGACAGTTGTCCGCTTGTTTCGTTCTTCCTGTACCTGACAGCATAGAAGACATATTCGAGTCCCTGAAATACCAGGCAATGATCCACAAATCAGGCGGAGGAACAGGATTTTCATTCGCCAGACT
>JBJKQM010000070.1:0-5285 GCA_046705365.1 Thermoplasmataceae archaeon | reverse complement strand
ACACTTGCAATGGACAGGATTTTTCACCTGAAATATCATGGTCTGACCCACCCACTTCTACCAAGTCATTTATTCTCATTATGGAAGACCCGGATGCCAGGCTTAAGCCATTTGTGCACTGGGTTATTTATAATATCAAACCAGACGTGAAACAACTGCCGGAGAACATCACAAGAATAGAAACCGCACCAGAAGGCTGGACCCAGGGAATTAACAGCTTTGGAAAGCTGGGGTATAACGGACCATGTCCACCCAGAAGACAGGTTCACAAGTACCATTTTTATCTCTACGCAGTTTTGCAGGAGCCCAACCTTCCTGCAGGACTCAGCAAGAAGGATCTTCAAAAGGTCATTTCAGACAAGACGGTAAAGCAGGCGTCCATTATGGTAAGATACGGGAAATCCTATGAGTAGTCCAGGCAGGGAATCGTCAACAGGCCAATCGCCCTTCAAAGAAAATAAGAACCACATGAGAATATAGGCAGGACAGGAAATGGCTGTTCTTGAAACCAGCATATCAGGAATAAAACTTGAAAATCCACTTATGCTCGCATCGGGCATTCTAGACGAGAACGGTCACACCATGAAGAGAATTTTACAGGAAGGGGCAGCCGCAGTTGTGACAAAGTCCATTGGAAAAGCGGAAAGAACCGGTTATCGCCCCCCCATTGTAGCGGAAATACCCGGCGGCTTGCTAAATGCCGTGGGCCTTGCAAATCCAGGTATTGATAATTTTGGAGATGAAATCAGGATCGCAATGGAGGCCGGGAAACCAGTTATTGGCAGCGTTTTTGGAGCTTCTGTCGAGGATTTTCTTTTGGTTTCCAAAAAAATGCAGGATTACGGGGCATCGGCGATTGAATTGAATCTGTCATGCCCCCATGTTCTCGGGGTCGGTTCAGAAGTGGGTTCAGATCCAGAGCTTGTCTCAGAAATCGTTGGAGAACTGAAAGCCAAATTGAAAGTTCCAATTTTTGCTAAACTGAGCCCAAACGTTACAGATATTGTGGAAATTGCCAATTCTGCTTCCAGAGCAGATGGTCTCGTCCTGATCAATACGGTGAGGGGGATGGCCATAGACATTCACGCCAAGCGGCCTATCCTTAGCAACACTTATGGTGGGCTTTCAGGAAAAGCAATCAAAAATGTCGGGCTAAGGTACGTCTACCAGGTCAAGAAAGAAACTGGAATGAATATAATCGGGGTTGGGGGAATTGAAAATTCTGAAGATGCCCTGGAATATATAATGGCAGGTGCTTCAGCCCTCCAGATAGGGACCGCGCTCTACAATCAGGGCAGAACAGTTTTCAGGAAAGTTGCATCCGGAATACTGGATTTCATGAAAAGGGAAGGATACAACTCAATCTCAGAAATGGTGGGTGCAGCCATATCATGATGAATTCGGTGGTAAACAGGGTTGAAAAGGTTACACCGACCACTGTTACAATTTTATTCCCATGGGATCAGGAAGTATTGCCGGGCCAGTTCATAATGGTGTGGATTCCTGGTACAGGAGAAATCCCAATATCTCTCTCCCATCTCGGAGCAATGAAAGGTATCACGGTGAAAAAGTATGGTCCTACAAGCACTGCACTCACTGAGGTCAGAGAAGGGGATCGGATCTTTTTCAGGGGACCTTATGGAAATACCTTCCGAAAACCTTCAGGCAAAAAACTCATCATTGGTGGCGGTTCGGGCATGGCAGGTCTACTCCCCCTCATAGATGAAAACGCATACGGATTGGTGTCAGCCCGTACTTCTGAGGAACTTCTATTCGCTGATCGTTTCAGCGAAGGGCAGGTAACTTTCGCAACCGACGATGGTTCAGCAGGAGTAAAGGGGTACGCAGTGGACGCCCTCAGGCAGATGGATCTAACCAAATTCTCTCACATCTATGTATGTGGGCCGGAGCTGATGCTGAAAACTATTTACGATTACATCAGGGATAAAGGCATCCGGGCCGATTTCTCTCTGGAACGCACGATGAAGTGCGGAGTAGGCATATGTGACTCCTGCTCAATAGATGGGCTCCAGCTCTGCAAAGATGGCCCTGTTTTCACGGAAACCCAAATCTCGTTGATGTCGGAATTCGGACACTTCCGCCTGACCGAAAGCGGCAGACGTGTGAGGCTTTAATCAACTCAGTTCATGCAGCGGTTCCAATAAACAAATATTAAGTATCCTATGACATACATTTAAATCGATGCAGAGGGTATTCAACTTCCGCGACGCTTATTCGTATTTTTCGACCCAGTATGAGAAAGGTCTCCTCGCGGGGAAATCATATGTATTTTACAGCAAAGAGGGCACTGGAAAGACTTACCTTCTGGATCTTCTTGAGAAGATGAACAAAAAGGACGGCAAGAATGCCTTCAGGTCAAGGTCCTTCTCGTCCAATGAAGCGCTTATGTATCAGGCTTACAACGAGCTGCTGAACCAGTTTTACGGTGAATTCAAGGAAAGACCTCTGCCGGAGATTGTGGAGGCGTTCTCTTCAATGGATGCTGAAAGGCTGAACGGAGCCATTTTCATAATAGATGGCCTGGAAAACATGCTACAGAACTCCAGGGATCTGTTCATCTATTTTGCAAGGGTGGCTGCGAAAAGGGGTTTCTCTATTTTTGGAACAATAACTGAAAACTATGTTGAAGATGTAAAATCCGTTTTGCGCTTCCTTGATCTTACTGCTAACGAAGAAAATATCCTGCAGATCAATTTTGAAAGGACCAACCTTGAGGATATAAAGTTCCTCCTGAAGCTGGATGGTTACAATCTGCCGCTATCCTTTATCCAGGAGCTTTACAGGCTTACCAATGGGAATGTTCGAACACTGAAATACACGCTTCAGTATTATCTCGACCAGGGAATCATCAACAAGAAAAAATCACTTGAGGAAGTTACCTACAGGTATTTCCCCATTCCACCAAGTGCTGAGATCAGATTTGAGCAGATAATCAAGAGCCTTAATGAAAAAGAAAAGGCAGTTCTCGAAGTAGTTTCACTCATACAGGACGATCTGACTCCAGGGTTCGTAAAAGACCTCACACAACTGGAAAGAAATGAAGTTATAGAAGCTCTCGAAAAACTATCCAGCATGGGTCTTGTCACACATGTTAACTTAAACTACAGCATACTGAACTCCAGGCTTAGCGACATTGTCCTGAAACTGGTATATTCATCTCCGGGCTACATCATATCAGACAAGTTTATTCAGCAGCCGGTTTTCAAATCACTTCCATTCATAACCAGATTGAGGGTATACGAACTCAGAAAAGACGGCACAAGCATAGAGGACCTGGTCAACTCCGAATGGAGGCCATTCATTGATAGAATCAGTTATATTGCATTCTCACACGATCTTTTCACAAATCTTCAGGACATTGTAAGAGGTAAGGAGGCCAAGGCCCACCTTGCTCTTATGGTGGCCCAGGCGCTCCAGAACCTTGGTGATTTCGAGGGTGCCATGGAGATATATTCTTCAGAAGAAGTGTCAGAAATAGAACCTGTATTCGCCAAGCTCAGCAAGGCAAGGCTTTTCCAGAAACTTGACAGGCTAAGTGAATCAATAGATGTATGCAAGAGCATTCTAAAGATGGAGGAATTGGGATCTTATGACAAGGTGTCAACCATGATAGTCCTTGCAGTGAATTATTCATTCTCAAACATGCTCGATGAGGGAATCAAGCTGTCAACGGAATCTTCAGAAATGGCTGCAAAGTATGATTATCCAGACCTGCTTTCAGACTCCTTCGGCACGCTTGGCACTTTAATGGTTAAGAAATTTGAACTCAAGAAAGCACTTGGATGGTACAACAAATCCCTGGAACTATCCCAGAAGAACAAATTTTTTGACAGAGAACTGCTTGTTTTGAATAATGTGGCAATCATCCACAGTTACTGGGGCCAGCTTGATAGAGCCGCAAGCATGCTGGCTGAAATTATAGAAAAATCATACATATCGGGAGAACTCCTGTCCAGAGCATATGCCACTTACAACCTTTGTGAGATATACTATAACATTGACAAGAAAGATGAATTCAGATCCTATTTTCCAAGCGCAACCGGACTGGTGAGGATGGTTGGAGAGGGAAACCTTGCCTACCCATTCTTCAGATTTGCCTCCCTGGTCTCCCTTGACATAATGAATACGGAAAGTTCTATCAAATATACACAGGAACTACTGAAGGTTGCAAAGTCCTTATTGAATAAGGAAAAGGAGGATATATCAAGAGGACTCTATCTCCTGGCGCAGCCTACTTTAAGCCCCACTCTCCAGATGGAACTTGAAACGCTTTTCCAAAAGGAAATGGCGGAAGTGGATGATTTCCTGCCTGTATGGTACTTATTTGGCGGAGTTTATTTCTGCCTTACAGGAGATTCTCAGAAAGCCAATGAAATCTTCACCCGACAGAGAAAAGCCGCAGTCACAATGGGCGATTCCATGGGTTTCTTCTATTCAAAGATTGGAACTGCATTTCAGCTTTTGGTGAGTGGCAATAAATCTGATCTGGGAAAATTGATAGATGAACGCTTCTCAATTGGTGATTATCAGAATGTATATCCGAAATTCCATGCATTGTTTTCTGATTTTCTGAAAGGTGATGACAGTGTTCAGAAACATGTTTCTGAAATAGATGCATACTTCAACCTTGCGGCTGCAGTCCTTATGGGCCTGAATCCAGGAAGTATAGAAAGGGGAGATCTGGATAACTTTAATTACTTCCAGAAATGTCGTGTAGAATTAGGAAAGAAGGTAGATCCAATATGAGTTCAGGTTCTCTTCAGTCACAGTGTATGTTCTATGAGGAAGCAAAATGTTATTTCCATGCAGGTTTCCCCACGGAATGCAGGCTATGCTACAACTTCTCAACCGGTTACAAGGTAATTGACAAAGGAAAATCAAAACCCGTTTACACACTTCTTGATTACATGAAATCAACAGGAGACAGAAAATTATTTTTCCCCAAGGGTGAAGGCTTCCAGAGCACTCTTTGAAGTTCACGCATTTATTTAATATAATTATGGCAATACCCAAAAGAACGGGCCCGTGGGGTAGCTAGGATATCCTTATGGCCTTCGAAGCCGGAGACCTGGGTTCGAATCCCAGCGGGCCCGCTTTCTAATAGTGTATTTTTAAATGCAGGATAAATTACCAGCCAATGGATTATGGGAATTTCCTATTGAGAAAGGGCACAAAGGACGATGTCGCCATTCTTGCGGAACACAGGCTGAGAATGTTTGAGGAAATCAATCCCAGCAAGGGTGAGTATCATCCCGAATTCGGCA
>JBJKQM010000069.1:0-4365 GCA_046705365.1 Thermoplasmataceae archaeon | reverse complement strand
TGTTCCTTTGATCTCAACTGGCTGAATAGTTCCTGGTTTCTGTATATGTCAGCAAGCGATTCTGACTTGACATTCCCACACGTAAAGGGCAGGAATCCATCTGGGTAAACACTTCCATCCTGCGATACAAAGATAAGCCCGAATTCATGCGACGTTGGACTCTTTGGCTTTACTTGTTTCTTGGGAATGGGCTGGCCAAATAGCTCGAGGGTTGTGGAATTCAGTTTCTCATAAAGGATACCGGTGGACAATTCTATATTATCAGCTTTCTGCCTCCTTATCCTCTTGATCATGGGTGATTCCACTGTTCTCACAGTGATACCGTAATCTTCAATGTCACTCAGCCAGATATTCACATCTTCAAGACTCTGAGCATCCAGGTCTCTTTCGTAAAGGCCCCTGCCAGTCTTGATCAGGAAAAACACTTCCCAGACTTTTATGCCCAGATCCTTCAGCAGTTTTGCTATATAGGGGAGTTCCTTCACATTTTTCTTCATGACAGTTGTGTTAACCTGGACTGTAATGCCCATTGCCATCATTTCCTTAATAAGCGACACAGTCAGTGAGAATGAGCCGGGATTTCTCCGGATCCAGTCATGAATTTTACCATCACTTCCATCAAGGCTTATGGAAAACGAATTCACCTTGTTTTCAACAGAAAAACTCAGAAAATCCGGGGTAAGAAGTGAAGAACCCGAAGGGCTAAGTGAGAAAGGAATTCCAAGTTCATGGGTGTAGGAGATTATCTCACGCATATCCTCTCTGAGAAGGAAATTTCCTCCGGTGAAAATCACCTGGGGATACGGTTCTCCGAATTTTGTCACTCCCTGTATTGCTTTCTTCAGTTCATCTGTGGTCAACTGGTCGGGCGAGGGGTCCGACTGTGTAGATGCTCTGCAGTGCCTGCACCGGTAATCGCATGCCACAGTTGTCTCAAAAAAGATGAGTGTAGGCTTCGGCATAATTGATGCAGTGTTCTTGTTGGTGTACATTATTTACTCTAACCTTACCAGTTCATTTAACTTCCAAGCCTTACATATTATGTTTTGGACTATAAAAAGCCCATTCAGATCGCAACATTGAATTTGCAGAACGGATACACAATGGATGGGAATAGACTGCGAGTCACTCGGAACTATACTGGTGTACATGAAGGATGGGACCCAGTCGGAGATCAGTCACGAAGACACTGTGAAATACTGTCTTAAATCACAGGAAGAAGGAACAGGAATAGACGAAATAATCAAGAATGAAGTCTATCCTCAGATGAAACTGCTGAGGCTCAAATTCTAGACGTGAAACAATGAAGATCTTACTTGCCTCGCCTGACAGCACGATAGCCAGAATTATCTCGGATTTGGTGAAGGAAAACGGTCATGATGTTGAAATTGTGGGAGGACAGGATATTCGCCGCATAACATCAGAATATGCAGATGCTGACATGCTGATTCTTAACAGTACGACCTCAGTAAACCGCAGGATATTGGAAGAACTGGACGACCGGTCAAAAATAGTTGATATGTCGCTTTCCAAGACTCCCATGGTAAGGTACGGGGGTCAGTTAATTTCAATTTCAGTTCTCCTTCAACCCCCCGGAGACTACAATCAAACTGGAGCGAAGTTTATGATCATAAGCGATCTTTCCCGAGATAAAGCCAACGAAAGCCTGGAAAAAGTATTCGGCAAGGTTCAGTTTGATACAAAAACCGCCCAGGAAAATGACAAGATAGTTTCGGAAGTCTTGGTGAAGCCATACCTGATGGCCCTTCTGTCAAGGAAGGTGGCCGATCTCGACTATGAGTTTCCAACCAATGAATACGGTATGATACAGGATCTTGCGAGAATTGTTACTAACTACAACATTGACACCATTAGAGACCTGTTGAGGAATAATCCCCATACTGGAGAAATTGTGGCAAGCATAGAAGAGAATATAAAACGTGTTTGGAACGAACTATCCAACTACTGATCTTAAGCTGGAATTTTCCTTTTTTCCGCTTTTGTATAAAAAAGAGCCAACATTATATTTGAGGACTGCATAAGATCATATTGGACGCACTTGAGCCTCTGCTTCAACGGGATCTTGACATCCTGAAGCCAACGGACTATAACTATACAATAAGCTTCATAGGCGTAGCCCTTGAAATGAATCAGAGAGTGGTGGAGTCCATTCAGAGCATTAACCGCATAGGCGAAGAGTTGGGCAGGGACTTTGAAATTGTTGTTGTGCACAGTCCTGTTTCCAGAGATCTGCAGGCTGTCATAAGAGATTTGAGGAAGAAATGCCCGAATCTGGTATTGCTGGAGTCACATCCTGAAAGCATTGGCCAGGGGAAAAGTATTGCATTCGACTACTCAACCGGGAAATTTGTTGTGCCATTTGACACCCTTGTTTCCTACCCCATCCGATATTCTGACGTTTTGCACAATTTCCTGAGATTCAAGCTAAAAAGGCTCTACTATTCTGAACTTTCCCTCATTAGCAGGGAAATAGTCACTGAGGTTGGAGGGTGGAGAAATCTTGCAAGTGGCGAGGATATAGACCTGTATTCGAGGATTTCAATCAATTATGGGGTTTTTGCGTGCCCTACGAAACTGTTGGCTGTTGATGACAGGATGAAACGTGAACTGCTTTCCATCAGGGCTTTTCCAGAACCGGATAATATGGACTTCAATTCATCATATAAGCTCATACGCGATCTTATAATTTCATGCAATCATTCTTTTGCAGATATCAGGAATATTTCAAGGATTCTCAGGGAAGAGGAAGGCAAATCACGGAGAAGGCTCTTCTTCATGGCATACTTCGGATCCAGAATATCACACCTGAAACCCGTTGCATACAACAGAAACAATTACGTCATTTTAATGGAATCAATCCTGGAATCACTTATTCTGCGCGAGTACCTCAAGATGCAGGATGTTTCAGATGAGGTTTCCTGGAATATTGACAAGACTCACATTAAATTCCTTAAGCTCAAGAGCAAACTCTTCAGGGAAATGAAAGATTCCACCATAATGTTCCTGAAGGATCAACTTTAGTGTAAACCCATATTGTTTATTTTATAGCTATTTCAGGGCATTCTAAGGCACAATTATATTATAATTGACCAAAATTGGCTAAATCGCCTTATGTCCAAGATACTTAATCAGAAATATATCATTGCAGTGACACTCGTACTAATTGTTACATCTGGCTTTATGGTCCATTCGCCACAATCAAACAAAACTGGCAATGCATCTCAAACTTCAGTTCGCAGGCTGGAGCAAAACACCAACCCACAGATCAGCTCCGGGTCAAGCTATGGAACTTTCTATCTCACGAATAATCTCACAATATCCAACGGCACCTCTTACTTTATCAGTAATGAAAATTTGGTTCTCGAGAGCCTCTCACAGTCACAAATCACTATTACGGTGACAGGATCATTGAATATCATAAATTCAAGTATATCCCTGAGCCAGGCTTCATATTCCAAAGTAAGAGACCTCAATATTGTACTTGCTAATGGGTCGGCACTCAATATGGTGAATTCCAGCATTATCGCATCGGGATCCATAGATTTCAACGGATCAAGGGTATTGATTGAAAATTCCACCTTAAATTCAACCGATTCAGCTTCTACCAACCTATCGGAATCCACTCTGGCAATGCAGATTAATAATTCAGAGATGGATCTTCTAAACAGCAGCCTCAACGGACTTTATAATCAAACCATTCCCATGGAATACAATGATGGGCAGATGTACCTCTATGAAAGCGGATTCAGCCAGAACGCAGCAGTCCCAGTGAAACCATCGTTCTCGGTTGTAAACAGGAGCTACATAAACCGCGCAATCATTAATGTGACATATTACGGAAACACCAATGAAAGCAATGATTCTCTGATGGTATACTATAATAACACATACCTTGAAAGCCTGCCTTTGCCCTACTTGGCGAACCAGTCATCAAGAGAAGATAGTTTTACCATCAATTTTACAGGGAAACTGCATAATCTGACCTGGCTGGAGAATACAACAAATTTCAGATTGGAAGCAAATATCAGCTACTATTCTGCCATCGCACTTTCAAATCTCACAGAAAACATGATGTCAAGCGATACTGTTGACCTCCTGGGAGAACATTATTTCTCATATCAGGTTAGAAATTCAACTCTTCTTGCCTTCAACAGCAGCCTTGGCTTGAATGAGAAAAACTATACCATGTCCTCAGGTGAACCAGATTATGGCCGACTTTCTCTTGATGCCTGGAATTCCAGCATCTACCTTGGGGATATTTCACTGGCAGCTCCAGGACCTTATTTCAAACCTTTCTTCTCTCTGACCAACTCCAGTATGTCTCTTTTCAAAGAAATCACTGTG
>JBJKQM010000068.1:0-7943 GCA_046705365.1 Thermoplasmataceae archaeon | reverse complement strand
CTTACATTTTCATGTCGATGACAGGTTCTGACAAAGTAGTTGAATAGAATAAACAAACATAAAATTGAGTCACTTCTTTGAAGTGTTCATATAGTACTTTATCAACATGAAGGTATGTTAAATCACCCCTCTTTTATTATTAACTAAGAAACAAACTCAGGTTGACAGGTAATTAACCAAGGGGGCTTACGTAAAAGCGGGAGAGGAAAGAAGGGGGCAAGATATGGGGCGCATTTTCAATTTAAACTATTATAAACTTGATCGACTGGGTTTGCTCTACTATTTTTTTGACCATTACTGGAACCTAATGATTAATTGGTCTTTTCTTTAAAGCCACTTTGTGGGATATACTCGATGACCTTTGCTTTCTCGACTATGACCCTGATCATTTCCCTGCTAATTCCACTGCTGGGAAAGGTGAACTTTGTGTCTCCGTCCAGATGGATAGTGGCCGATTCCAGAAGAAATTTTGAGGTGATTCCATAGGCTGTGATTACTACGAGCACAAATGAAAGGATATACACTAAGAATGCCCAGCCAAACAATATACTTCCATTAAAGAAAATGTAAATCACAAAATAAGCAAAAACATAGAGAACTGCCAGAATTAACAAGTAGGCAAAACCTTCCACGGAGTCCCTTCTGAAGAGTTCCACTTTTACCGACTGTAATTGAAAATCGACACCTTTGTAATAAATCTGATCGTCATGGATTTTTATTGTGGGTGAACCCATGAGAATGTAATTATAATTAAAGTATTTAATTTATATTAATAACCTTCTTTAATAAAACAAGCGTTCAGGCACCCCTGATCAGAGAAAACAGTCGGATTCGAAATCACGGGGTGGTAAAAACAGTAGGAAATCAATTATGCAAGGGTTCATAACAAAAGTTGGTAGAATGGGAAAAGTAGAGTTAGGAGGCACATTTTCAAATTGAAACGTGTATAGATCATAACTTGGATTAGTTGAATTCCAAGTTTTATTGGAAAACAGTGGATAAATTCAGTAAATGATAAATAAAAATTATCTAGTGACTACCAGTGTGGAATTAAAACTAATTAGCTTTACCTTCCCGGTAAAATGTAAAAATCCTATCTCGATAATGGGTTTAATTCCAATGGTGTACCTTACTGTATAGTTTCCTGGCACACTGAATGGAACATTATAGAGTTCAGCTATTTTTTGAGAAGTACTGCCGGAAAAAGATGGGGTTTCATAGTTAAGCGTGATGCCGTCGAAATTTGAACTCAGATTGGAAATAGTGCTTGTAATAGAACTGTATGGAAATTTTACTTGCTGTTGAATTTTCACTGTGCTTACAATAATGTAATTTCCACTGGAAGTCTTAGTGTCATTGCTTGCAGATAGCACCAGAAATATGGTTTCAGAATTGCCAAGATATCTTATTGTAATATTCTTGGCAAGGGGAGACAGTGTGCCTGATACATTTCGAGCATCAGAAAATGGTACAGTTGTAGTATTCAGTGGAACTGTTTTGTATTCATAGAATAGGAATGTGGTGCATACAATAGCCAGAGAAATCAGGATAGCTGAAAAGTATTTTTTTCTATTCAAATATTAGACCAACTATTATATATAAATGTTATAAAAAATTGTTGTGAGTCATTTCCAATTTTTGGATAATATTTTTTGAGTGGGGACCCCCTTGTTAGAAAATTTAGATGCAAAGTTATTTTATATTAATAAGACTTTTTAATTTGAGGAATCCGGTTCTGAAGGAAAATGACTCTTAGGGAAATGTCTGGGGCAATTTTGTATGTCATTGGAGCCGTATTCACTTTTGGAGGAGCTTTCAATTTCTTTGTTCTTCACTCAGCATGGGGGACAGTGAATCTTTTGGTTTCAGTTTTTGGTCTTATCATGATTGTAATTGGTCGATCCGTGAATGAGAGTTGAAGTTTATCAGTAAACCAACTTTGAGCATGCTGATAGAAGATGAAGACAATGGCTCAAATGACTATCTTGAGAATCCATTTTGAAATTGCCTACATTTATCGATTGATAGACATCCAAGTAAGGGATATCTGATAGACTGAGATATTCTACTTTGGAAGCAGGTAATAAGTGATGAAGGGAGGAGACCATTCGAGCTTGTGTGGTTTAGGGTTCTTAACTGACAGTGTTTCAAGTTTTCCTGAGGCAACAAGCAGGTTGAGCGCAGAGTTTATTATCGATATTCTGTAGTACACCTGCCTCAGGTTCCCGAATATGAAGGCATTATTGAAAGGCATCCAATTCCTGACATCCTCTATATCAAAATCTTCCCCCGAAACGAAGACACCATTGGATATTTCACCAAAACTGAACGCTTCATTTTCATGCCCTTCAAAAACTGCCAATATTTTTGCAGAAATATCAATATTTTCCTCCTTTTTCAGCTCTTCAATTGGTGTTGGCATAATTATTAAAATGATATTAGGAATATTTAATTTTATTGTTTATATTAAAAAGTTACAAACAGTTTTGTTCAAACACTGACCTGAGAAAATTAGTTCTGATAGGTGATGTCAAAATCTTGTGATGTGCCCATATCTTCCTCTTTGTCGCCTTCTTTTGTATCAACCTTAATCTAATTGGTTCAGTTATTAAAATCATAAACATTTGTCATGAAAGTAAACTATTTTAAACTCCCACACGATTGAAATATGCCTGCCAAATAGTAATTTATGAGATATCTGAATATTCCGATTCAGGACAAGGTTTCATCCCTTATCTCAGTATTCTTGTTAATCTTGTCAAGAATTTCTTCAATAATCTCCTGCGTCAGATCGTACTGGGTCTGAAGAGTAAAGGTTGTTGCAAGGTTGCTAAAGCTTCCAATGCCTGCCTTATCGAAAGCTTGGACATATATCTGATTAGCATATTTGTGGTCTATCTCACGGTTTTCCAGATCTTTCATGAAATCTTTTAATGTTTTTGCCACCTTCTTGTTATCACTTTCAGAAATTAATATCAGTGCCTTGTAGGCAGGGTTAAATCCACTGATTTCTCGGAAGTGGTAAACCAATTCGAGGCATCAGTTTCAAAGAACACCTTTGCAAGGGCCTCAGCCGTTTTTCTGGGATGTGAAAAGTCAACCCCTGAAGTAAGATCGTATGTCACAAGGGTTTTGTCAGCCGACATTTTACTTGTGTTAAGTATCTTTTCCTTCAAATCCTGCTTCATTTATGCACCCTGTTTATTGAACTTGAGCATAATATAAAAATTTTGATTTTTATAATTATTTTAAATTCAAAAGAAGGTCTGCCGAAACTATTTCAAAATCTCATTAATCTAAAAAAAGGAAACGTTGATGAAAAGAAATTTTCCATTGAATATTACAGAAGTCAAAAGGAACTCATCGCAATGCTTCTCCTCAAAAAATGATCAAAAGACAGAAAAATCTCCATGGCACTTTGACAGTCAACTCATAATTTTGCGGCTTTTTCCTTTAAAGTTCCCAGAATGTAGTTCCCATGCGACGTGAGCAATGTCTTAGCACCAGTCTCCTCTACTAACCTTTTGAATTTTTCCCTCCCCTCGCGGTATGCTGAGGCAGGCGGATCTGAAGGGAACCATTCCGGTGCGACAAGAACTTCTCCATCAGGTGAAGCTGAAACGAAATCCCCCACTATGAGTTCCTTATGAGAAGTCAATATGGCAAATTCGTTCATGCTTGGCATTCCAATATCACGGTTTCCGCCAACTTTTAATCTGAATGCACTAAAACCGATTATTTTTCCCTCAGAATATGTCTTGAAATTCTCCACTTCTTTCTGAATATTAAATGCTACAGGATTTACATCAGACGGTTCCTGGTCAGGAAGATACAAATCTGCCCCTGTCTTCCTTACAATGTGGGCGGCACCTCTTGTGTGATCCAGTGTGGTGAGAACAACAGCCTTGATTTCACCAAGTCTTTTTGCAGTTTCCAGAAGCCCGGGTATAAGAGGTGGATCAAAAAGTATGCATCCTTCTTCGCCGACGGCCAGGTGGCCGTACATCATCCAGTCTGATTCAGGGTCGGGTGTCCCCCATCTGAAAAGCTCATTCCTTACCGGTGTGAACATACAAGTTATACCTTCTAGAGGACTATAATTATTGTGCAGTCATTGAAGCTATTCGTCAAAGTTCTGACTTCGGGAACGGGGATAATTCCTTATGTAAGCCTAAATGAATTTTGTTAACCTAATAACGGCAGAATAACGCTCTTGAAATTAAAATTCATTGGTATAAGTTAATTTCCTCACTGATAAGGGATGGTCATAATGAGTGGAATCCTGATGGTTTAAATGGTGATTAAATGGGTATACCATTGACAAGAAGATCGCTGATAATGATGATGGGCTTAATGCTAACATTGTCGGCGGTCACTATAATGACCGGAGACTCGTCTGCGCAGACAGCCTCGGCCGAAGCCGGTGACTTCACCCTGACTTACGACCCCGCCACTAGCACTATATACAACCTGACCTACACCAATCCCAATTATACAATCCTTGCAGCTACTCATGTGGTAACTTCAGGACTGAATTCTACGATTGCCCCACAGGCATACTGTGACATTACCAAGGCTCTGACTTTGACAAACGTGACTCTGTTTTCAACTGATGATAACGACATGCTATTACTTTCGACCACTTTCGCACAGCCAGGGGAGTATCCTTCCATATCCGTTGTACTGCCTTATGCAGCAACTCCAATGACCTTCTACAATCCTGCCGGTGCATATAACGTTGCGAACACTAACTCCGTAATGCTTAGCTTCACGGATTACACCATGTACAGGATGAACGTTACAAATGGCGCTATTTTCTATATGGCAAACTCGCCTTCCACACTTTCAACTGACGGAAAGACAATAACATTCACAAATACCAGCCTGAGCACTGGATCTTCACTGATAGTGGGCATAACTCCAAGTGGAACCCTGAAATACTCTCTTGACAAACAGGCCCAGAATAAGAGCCTGAGCACAGATCCCCTGAGTTATGATCCTTCAACTGGAGACGTTACCGGAGCTTATCTGTCCTTAAACTTCAACAGCGCAACAGGGACAATACACAACTACACTAACCTCTACACAAACACCGTTGTCTTCAACAGCATTTTCACAAAAGGAGTGGGAAACTTTGGAAATGGATATATCACTCCTGTTTTCCCGAGTACTGATCCCATAGTGGTGGGAAACGCACTATTCTTTGGAAACCAGACATCTATTTTCAAGATATACAATAACATAGCAACCCTTGGGGGATTCTATACCAGCAATGGAACCATGACAATGGTTGTTGCACCCGGACTGAATGTGTCCACAATCCATTTCCTCAATAATAATCCTGGAATGGGCCATGCGTATGGTCACAGCTTCGGGAATTACACGGGAATGACATTTGGTAACCAGTACAGCATTATGGCAGCGCCTACTATTATCTCTATCTCAAACAGCACATTCAAGGGGGAACTGTTCATACATGATGGCTCAGTGGCGATTAACGGGAACACCATTGCAATAAGCACAACAGACGTATCATACGTTCAGTTCGTGGCCCAGAATCTCTACCTGAATGCTTCACTTCAGCTCAGATACCAGCTTGAATATGCAATGCAGCATGGAAAGCTCGGAGCACTTGCATATATTGGATCTCCTCAGACACACGCATATAATTTCACATATTACTACAACTCATCCCTGAAGCTGACAGTACAGAATGCCTATACGAACAAGGTACAGATTCAGCTTTCATCTCAGACTCAGCAGGGAGCCAACATTGCAATCTTCATTCCTAATGGAGTTATTGCGAATAGCTCACAGTTCCAGCTCACTTTCGACAACCAGGTAATGACACAGCTCCAGGATTCCAATGGGCTTCTGAACTCTACTTCACAGAACCAAGCACAGTATTACCTATCCGCAGTTGACGGCGGAACTCTCATACTTGTTCACGCACCCCATTTCACAACTCACACGCTTGAGATCAATGGAACGTTTACAACCGGTGGCGGATTCCCGTATCTCTGGGTTGGAGTAGGTGCCGTGATTGTCATAGTGGGAGCAGTTCTTGTAATGTGGGCAGTCCGCAGAAAATAATAATCTCTCTTTTTTCTTTTTTTTATTTCTTTTGCATTTGTACGGCTTCTTTCCATATGCCGTGAATTCATTTCACTGACCTGTTCATTCAAATTTGGACGTACGCACAATTCTTGGTGAATCCTTAGGAAAATATTGCCTTAAATGAATACGGTGTTTCTGCTATTAGCTAATTTTACCTTAAAGGTAAGGTATAGCCCTAATCAGCCGGAACGGGATATTTTTTTAAGGTGACATGAATGGATGCCTCTGCTAAAAAAAGAGTCCTGGTCGCTTCCATGGCACTAGTTATGGTTATCTCAGCTGTTGCCATATTTTTTAATTCACCACAAAACAGCAATACCGCCAGAACTGACCAGAGCACCAGTTACCTGAACGAGCTGGCCTCTTCAGGTAATGAGCCAACCTATCAGTCTGCAACCCCAGTTACAAATGCTGTGAGTGATGTTATCCAGACTTACTTGGTAACATTCACAAGTATAGGATATCTCCAGGGCCTTTCCTGGTCCATAACAGTGGATGGAACTAACACCGTGAGCACAACGCAGAGTACAATAACATTCCAGCTTGCAAACGGAACACATTCATTTGCCGTTGAGAACCATCCGAACTATTTGGCTGACCCTTCAAATGGGGTAGTAATGGTCTACGGATCTTCCGTGACCCAGTACATAACCTTTTCACTTGTTGATTATGCACTGACATTTGTGGCCTCCGGCCTTCCAGCAGGTTCCACCTGGAGCGTGAATCTGTCCGGAACAATTGAGACCACAAGCACTGACAGTATTCAGTTCAATGTGGGCAATGGTACATACAGTTACACAATAACAGGACCTGCCAATTATGCTGCCAATCCCAGCACTGGAAGCGCAGTGGTGTATGGGGAAAACCAGGTGATTAATGTCAGCTTTGTGGCAACACTTCACAAAGTCACATTCAACTTCAGTGGTGACATATCCGGCACCAGCTGGGAGATAAACTTCGATAACAACCTGTACACTGTTTCAGGAAGTAGCCTATCAGTGATCAAGGGCAATGGGCTGTACAATTATTCAATCAGTACTGCCAGCGAATACCTGGCTACACCTACTTCTGGTTCCATCCTGGTTCTTGACAGCGATTCTTCCCTGAACGTAACAATCCAGGTGAAGACCTATACGGTCTCATTTGAGCACGTGGGTATGTCAGTTGGAACCCCATGGGAAATCACCCTAGGGGGAGTTACTCACAATTCCACTTCCTCCATTATAACATTCGAAGTCCCTGCTGGGAACTACACATATGAAGTCAATGGGGCAAGCGGATATTCGACCAATGCGAGCACCGGCTATGTGAATGTGGCCAGCCAGGATCAGCAAGTCAGCATCAATTTCGTCAAGAATACTGACTTTGGGAACTTGACATTGATGCTGGTCATAGGCGCAGTAGTCGGAATTGCGGCTGGAGCTGGGATCGGACTCTACATAATTAGAAAAAAGTAGTTGGGAACATAGGTTTCCAACCTTTTATTTTTATATTATTTTCATTTTTCTTTAATTCTGGAACTGCGGGATATACCTCATGAATATGGATGGAAAAAGGACACTTTGTTCGCTGGATCGTTTTCCTGTTTTGTTATCTACTGCGAAAAATATTGACTGTACCATATAGATTAACCACCCTATAACCTTTTTTATATAAGAGGTAAGGGACAGTGGCTATAAGCCGGTGCAGGATATTTTGCTAAGGTGACTAAAAATGGACATCTCTAGCACAGGGAAAGCGCTGGTCATGTTTGTAGCCGCCGCCATGGTTCTTTCAGCACTAGCTGTGCTGTATGAAAATCCCCAGAGATCTACTGGCGAGCCTGC
>JBJKQM010000067.1:0-9405 GCA_046705365.1 Thermoplasmataceae archaeon | reverse complement strand
AAATGAATATAAGTAAATTATACGATAACCTAGAAATGGCTTCCTCACCGGCTAAGTTTTTCACGCTCGACCACTTTGATCTTGACGGTAAGCGAGTGTATCTGCGCATTGACATCAACTCCCCCATCAACCCTATCAATGGTGAGGTCATGGGATTGTCCAGATTCATTTCCCACCTGGACACCATAGGTGAACTTCGCAAGTCGAAGCTGGTTATTGCTGCACACCAGAGCAGGCCGGGGAAGGATGACTTCACTTCTCTAAGAACGCATTCAGAACAACTTGAAAAACTCACGGGCCGGCCCATACAGTTTGTTGATTCCCTCTTTGGCAATGATGCCAGAAACAGGATCAGGAACATGGAAGACGGCGACATAATAATGCTTGAAAACACCAGGTTCTATTCAGAAGAAACGAGCATCAACGCTATGGACGCAGACCTGGTGGAATCCACACACATTGTGAGAAACCTGGGAGAACTTTTTGACTACTTTGTCATAGATGCCTTTCCAACAATACACAGGGCACAGACATCGCTGGTGGGATTCAGGAGAGTAAAACCGAACATTGCAGGGAGGCTTATAGAAAGGGAAGTCTCCATGATTGACAAATTCACTTTTGGAACCGCACACCCGAAACTTGCAATACTTGCCGGTGCAAAAATAGATGACAGCGTCAACGTTTCATCAAGTTTCCTGAAAAATGGAGTAGTTGACAAGATCATAACCGGAGGAGTTGTTGCAAATGCCTTCCTGTGGGCAAAAGGCTTCAATATAGGAAAGAAGAACAGGGATTTCATAATCAAGAATAACAAGAATCATGAGAAAATAATTGACCAGTGCAGGAAAATCCTAGAAGCGTATCCAGACAAAATCCTGCTGCCGGAGGACTTTGTCCTGAACCCTTCAGGCAGGGCTTACAATTCAGGAGAGAGCGTACCCGATGACCAGATTCTTGCAGATATCGGACTGAAAACAGTGAACAAGTTCGTGAAGGAAATAGGAAAGGCCAAGGCAATCTTCCTTAACGGCCCCATGGGTATGTATGAGATTGAGGAGTATTCAGTGGGCACAAGGGAGATTCTCGAGGCTGTTGCCGGATCATCCGGACTGACCATTGCAGGCGGGGGCCACACCTTAAATGCACTGGAAAAGTTGAATCTAATGGATGGCATCTCACATGCCTCCACCGGGGGAGGAGCATTGATAAGCTATTTATCAGGTGAGTCAATGCCAGTATTGCAGGCTTTAGAAGAGAGCATGAGCATCTTCCAGGAGAAAGAATATGGAAAACACAAATAACTTCAATGTTTCAGAGGAACTGAATTACTTACGATCATTAATGGAGTCACTTGACAACCAGCTTTCCGTGCTTGTACGTGGAATGGATGAAATAAGGAAAGCCTACTCTGTATTGAAGGAAGAAGGCATTGTCGGTTCAAAGGACGTCAAGGTGTCTATTGGGGCCGGCATATTTGCAAAAGCCAATATCGACACAAAAAAGAAACTCTTCGTTCCAATCGGCTCAGATTTGTATGTTGAAGAAGAGCCTGATAAGAGCATGGATAGGCTTGACAGGAACCTGAAGGAACTTGATGCCTCAATCCAGAATGTACAGTCAAGAAGATCTGATATTTCTGGCAGATACAACTCACTTGTATCACTGGTCCAGCAGGCCCAGGCAGAACAGAGATCAAAGAGCTGATATGTTCGAGTCACTGAAGAAGAAATTTGGCGGCGCTGTCAAGGAAGTTCAGGGAGAAGAAATCAGAAAATCTGATATCGAGGACAACATCCGGAACATCCTGCTCGAATCTGATGTATCTTTTGACACGGCTGAAAGAATCATTGGAGATATGGAGGACTTTATCTCCGCTGTGAAGAAGCGCATCACAAAAACTGAAGTAACCGAGGCACTGAAAAGCTCACTTACAAATATCCTCACCGGGAACCCAACTGATTTTGATATACTGAATCCTGGCAAGAAGCCGTTCGTGATACTTTTCCTTGGAATAAATGGCACCGGGAAGACCACTACGGTTGCCAAGATGGCAAATTATCTAAAGAAAAACAACAGGAGAGTTGTTATTGCAGCTTCAGACACTTTCAGGGCTGGAGCAATCGAACAGCTTTCAATCCTTTCTGAAAGGATCGGTGTCAACCTGATAAAACACGAATCAGGAAGCGATCCTGCATCGGTTGCCTTTGATGCAATCGAGCACGCAAATGCCAGAAATCTGGACTATGTGCTGATAGATTCTGCCGGAAGGATGCAGACCAACAAGAACCTTATTGAAGAAATGAAGAAGATGAAAAGGGTTGCCAAACCGGACATGACTATTCTGGTTCTTGATGCCATGATTGGCCAGGACGCTGTCCATCAGGCTGAGACTTTCCTGAAGGAAACTCCTTTTGACGCAGTCATTCTTACAAAACTAGACACTGACGCAAGAGGTGGAGCAATTCTCACAATTTCCGACCAGCTCCAGAAACCCATACTTTTCATAGGCACAGGCCAGGAAATGGATGACCTGCAGGCATTCGATCCGGAATGGTACCTGGAAAGAATTCTTCCTGATTAATCAGTTGATTCTGATTCGTCGGTCAGGTAATTGTCCGTCTTTTCCTCAGTGACATCCATGGAGTCTATGTAGCTTGGTTCTTTCTTCCTGGCAGCATATTCCTCTGAAAGCGGCTTGACGTCGAACTTGATCCCAACCCTTGTGTTGAGCATCTCAAGATTCTTTCTTACCATCTGGGAGAATTTCTGGGTGTCACCCATAAAGTTTGTTTCCTGGCTGGACTGTTTTCCATGAGGAGGGGTCTGAACTTGTGAATTTGATCTCACAGGCACCGGCATTCCCGGTTCTGCATCCTTTTCTTCTGTTGCTGCACTGGAACCGGTGCTCTTACCGCTTAAAGACAGTTTATTCTTTGGGAACAGGAATGTGTAGGCCCAGAGTAGAATTGAAATTACCGATAATACGAGGGCTGCTATTGCAACTGGATCCATATGCTTCCATATCGTACTATTTCTTATTGTTTTTCTTGCGGCCGGAACTAAGCACTTTGTTGTATGGGAAAAATATGGCTATGCCAATGAGAACAATTGAAATTCCTAGGTAGTAGTAACTGTAATTCGGCACATCGTAGTAATATGGCCAGTCTCCCTGAAGTCTCATTATGTTCAGTTTAATTAGGCCGAACCATGGAACCAGTCCCTGGGCAATGCCAACAATATCGTTTTTTGTAACCGGATGCCCGATAATGTTGACATTTTCGTCAGCAGCTATGTAGGCATTGAAGGTTTTATTGTAAAGGGCGGAGATAGCGAGGTTGTGGTCGCCCATTGTTATGAATCCGCTTTCATTCCTGAAGTCATTGAGCATGACTACAAGATTCCGATGGGTGAATCCAACATCCTTGATCAGTACATATGTGTCAGTAACGGTAATCCAGCTTTGATTTGTGTACCCCTGAACAACTGGCGTATTGTTGGACCAGGTGAGGTAGAACATGGCCCGGTGTATTACGATAAGTCCACCTGGTGCGTTGTAAAGGAGGACATTTCCGTAATCGCTGTAAGTGCTGAAATTTGAGGATCTCCCCTCAACATATGTTGTCACGTCCTTTTCAGGATTTGGGATTTTCTTGACAAGGACAATGTCGCCAGTGTTTATGACCCCATATTCCCAGTCCTGGGAATGCTGCATGCTCCCTGATTCTACTACAGACGCAGGGGGAAAAACTCCTGAGTAAACCACCAGGCCTATCAGTACTCCAAGGATTATCAGAAGCGCAATCAGTGGACCATAGGGGATCTTCATAAGGATATGCAGATCGCCTGATCAGGTAATAATCTTATGGACAATATAAAAGGAATTGTCTCTGCAACCCCTCTAATCTTCATTTCAGCGAAGACATGATCTTTGAAAGTTCCGCAACGTCAAGTTCAGTGACAATAAGAGGTATATTTTCCACGTCTGCAAGTTTGATTGCCAGTTCATCTATCCTGTCGGGTTTTATGTAAACCACGGCTGCAGGCTTCAATGGATGGACCCTTATTGCGATCATCGGGCTTCTCCCAAGTTTAACCTCTGTAAAGAAGATGATTCTCTGGCTGGACCAGCCGTAAAGTTTGCTGTATTCAGAGTATGAGAAGGAAAGAATCGCCTTAATGCCGTCAACGATAGTATATCCACGGATGTACCTGTTGACGCCCACTGAGGAGTAGTTTGTTCCGCTGATCATCCTTATGACTCTTTCCAGTGAAATGTCATGATTGTAGTCGCTTATGTCTATAACGGCATCTGAAGGCATTCCGCTGTTGTATCTCCTGAGAACCTGCCCTCCCCTCTTCAGGTCAAGTTCAACCAGGGCATTGACAATCTTCTTAATTGATGACACGCCGGGTGATTTTCTGCGTCCTGATTCGTAATCACTGATAACAGATGGTGAGATCTCCAGGTATTTGGCTAGATCAAGCTGGGAAACCTGGAATTCTTCTCTCCATTTCCGGATAGTCTCTCCAGGATTTTCCGCAATTGTAATTTCTCCCGCAATCTTCTCCTGTATGTCCACGAAACTCAGATTTTACCCTTATTTAAAAATCTGTCGAAACTCTTTGTCGTGAAACGTCGAATAAAGGTCAGTGAAAAGTAAAATAGATGCATTACATGCAAAAAATAATGGAAATCAGCCCTGCGGAGGAGAAACAGGAGATGAAGGCAAGGGCTGGAGTTGCCACAGCATTTGTGATCCTTGCGATCGGGTCATTCATCAATCTTAACCCATACCTGACTCTGGCCGGGATATTCCTTTCTGTTGTTGCAATAGTACTTCTTCTGATTTACAGAAATTACTTCACCCGCAAGCAGAAAAGGGCAGTATACAGCAGCATTGCGCTGTACGTCATCGTTTCAATAATTGTTATTGCGGGACTGGTCGTGACGGCTTTCTCAATAATAGAAGGCATAATAAGCACAGGTTTCTCATTCGTAATCCCCCAGCAGCAGGTAGAAGCTGTTTTCAACAGCCTGCTTCCATTCCTGGTTCTAAACGCAGCTGCCGCGGATGGCCTCTGTTATTACCTCCTTGTCATGAGGCTCCTGCACAGGCTGGATCATGCTATTTATCTCGGAGCACTGGCTGTCTCGGTAATATTGAGAATTCTTGTGCTGCTCCTGACACATTCTGGTGCCTTTCCACTACCCCAGCAGTTTCAGAATTATCTGTCCTTCATCAGGGTAAGTTTCTATGATCCGTACCAGTTTATACTGTCCATATTGGCCAGCCTTATACTCGGGTTCCTTCTGCTTTATGTTGCTTTTCAGGTAACCAGAGGAAAGGTCCTGAGAGTCTGATCCTGTTTCTGAGCAAGATTAAAAACCAGTTCCTCTTTCTTTTAGTGTGGATAGACGATTAAGGGTCATAAAACCCTACAGCCGTGAATTTGAACATCCGCTTGTTGTTGCTAAGGGAACCACCATTGAAGTGATCAAAAGAAATGATGGCCGGTACAAAGAATGGTACTGGTGCAGATCAGAAGATGGCATTGAGGCATTCGTGCCGGAGGAACTGGTAAGGGTGGATGGAACGACAGCAACTTTTCTTGCTGATTATGATTCATCGGAACTCACCATCTCTGAAGGTGAAACGCTGATCCAGCTGGCCGAAATGGGTGGTTGGATCTGGGCCAAAAAATCAACGGGGGAAAAAGGGTGGATACCAGCTGAAAATGCAGCCCCTTATTCTTGAGGTTTTCTCACATTTACTCATTTACAGCTGTAACTGAAAATCTTAGGTATAACAGGTAACTCACATCATATGGTGGAGCTACTAGAAAAAGACAGAAGGTATGAGTCGGGATTCAGGGATGGTAAACTTGAACAGCTCAGGGTTGATATATCTCTGATAAGGGAACTTGCCACTGAATCTGATAACTTTGAGGAATTCAAGGTAAGACTCAGGGATCAGATCAAAAAGATGGACAGGAAGACCTGGTTCTGAATACCTTATACACTTTGCATTCAGAATATTACGTTGAAAATATCATATTCTCAGTAGACCAGATAAGTTTTTCATAATTGGTATGATTGCCAGTTACCTGATACGGTTCTGCAGTATCACAGCATAGTCATACCACGACCGCGCAGGTCTTTCAATTTACGAGTGAAAACAAATGGAGTACAAGTGGGTTGCACTTAGCAATACGACCATAGGTATGTTGATGGCTGCCCTTGATATCAATATTGTATTAATAGCACTACCAACAATAGGCAAGGATTTGCAGGGCATGAACGCATTCAATGTTATCTGGGTTGTGCTTGGATATCAGCTTGTGATCGCCAGTGTTTTGGTTAATTTTGGAAGGTTATCTGACATATTCGGAAGGGTAAAGCTGTATACTCTCGGTTTCGCATTTTTCACCCTGGGTTCGGCACTATGCGGTTTATCAGCGAATGCTGACCAGCTCATAATTTTTAGAATAGTCCAGGCGACGGGGGCCGCCTTTCTCTTTTCAAACAGTGCTGCAGTCCTTACAGATGCATTTCCAATCAATGAAAGGGGAAGGGCTCTTGGAATTAACCAGATTTCAATCGTGGTCGGCTCAGTTACAGGACTTATACTTGGGGGAGCATTAACCACCCTCCTTGGATGGAGATGGATTTTCTGGGTCAACGTTCCAATCGGAGTATTCGGCACAATATGGTCCCACCTTAAGTTAAGGGAGTTATCGGCTCTCTCCACTGATCACAGACTGGATATAGGGGGAAACATCACTTTTGCCTCTGCCTTGCTTCTCCTTCTCCTGGGTGTTACCCTGAATGCAATTGCTGGGCTAAATCTCCTGCTTACCATAGGACTTGTCCTTTCTGCAATATTCCTTCTGTTTCTCTTTGTAAAGATTGAGGCTCGCGTTCCGAATCCTATGTTTGATCTCTCTCTCTTCAGGAACAGAGTTTTCAATGCAGGGAATGAAACAATCTTCCTGAATTCCCTTTCCAGAGGTTCATTTGCTCTGGTTATGGTATTCTACCTTCAGGGGCCACTCATGGGACTTTCTCCACTTGAGGCAGGAATTTTCCTAATACCCATGTCGGTCTCCCTATCCATCATGGGGCCCATTAGTGGCACCATATCGGACAGGATTGGGTTCAGGAAACCAGTAATAATAGGCCTTCTGATTACCGCTGCAGGGTTCCTCATAATGTCAGATGTAGGAACATCAGTTACAGAACTTCAGATGGTTCTGCCGCTTGTTCTGATTGGAAGCGGGATGGGTATATTCGCTTCGCCAAACCGTTCCAGCATAATGAATTCCGTTCCAGGAGCAAGAAGGGGCGTCGCCTCCGGCATCAGCTCCACTCTTGTTAACGTTGGAAATACAATGAGCATAGGACTGGCTTTTCTCATAATGGAGGTTGCAACCCCAAAGGCAACCCTTGATGGGATATTCTCCGGCAGGCCATCACTTATAACTAATTTCAATCCCAACGGATTCATTGACTCTGTGCATCTTGTTTTCATTGTGTCAACTGTCATGCTCCTTGTTTCAATCTTTATCTATGCTGTCCTGGGGAACAGAAAACAGAAAACCATGAGCGATGTCGTCACTGTGAACTAGAAATATTATATGTCTAAATAGCAGATTTATCGGAGGATGTGCGGGTCAAAAATTAAGACCCGCACGTTTAGATGTATCAATCTAAAAACAACCCTGACTTATTATCGGTTCATTAAACCGGACAGAACATTGTGTGCGTGGGTCCAGGACGGGACATGCTGAAATGCAATAGTCAGCCCATGTACGTTTCCTGTTGCCACTGCTGCGGCACCGGTTGCTGTTGCAAGCCCGACGCCCACTGCTACTGTCTTTGCCAATGCTAGACCTGTTAGTGTCATAACCGAAAAATAAGGAACTTAATCTAAGGCGTTGTGGTACAATATATAAGCAGATACCAATTATTTTGAATTTTCCTTGAAAAGTTCAAGAAGGATCTCATCCACGTAACCATAGTCATGGACGTATGAATGCCGCGTCAATCTCCCACACTCTTTAGACCCATTTTTTCCAGGACTCTTCTGGATCCAACGTTCAGCTCAAGAACGTGGGTGAAAAGTTTCCTCAGGTTTATCATATCAAATGAATACTTTA
Organism: Thermoplasmataceae archaeon; assembly: GCA_046705365.1. GTDB lineage: Archaea > Thermoplasmatota > Thermoplasmata > Thermoplasmatales > Thermoplasmataceae > JAJZOM01. The sequence goes on along the minus strand of JBJKQM010000067.1, from coordinate 1,248 downwards.
CAAGCAATCCAACAGCTTCAGTCATGTACCCATGACCCCAGTAATCTTTGAATAATGCATAGCCAACATTGCCGTTTCTTGATTTCCAGTCTATGTCATGGACTCCGACATGGCCAATGGCTTTTTCATCATCATTCAGCGCCTCCGCAAACACAGGAACTCATTACTTAAATAATGGTTTTAGAATCTATTTGAGTCCGGCCTGGAATACAAAAAATAAATTTTCTGGAGATTTTACTTTAGCATCTGAAATTACATTACTTATTCCAGAACACTACCAAAATCTCTTACTGCATACTTGATTCTCTCCATCTCAGACATTATCCCGTCTATTTTCTCCACGAAAGGCCTTTCCAGGATCAGTTTCAATTCATCACTCTTGAGCATCAATTTTGGGCTATCCGGATAAAGAGGAATTTCGTTTACCATCCTTCGAGGGTTGAAGATAGGAGATTCTATGTAATAATCCACTAAAGTAGAAGGAGGTTCACCAGTATTATCCATTACTATTCTGATTGGGATTCCAAGCCTGGCTGCTGTGGAAATATAGGTTCGCCTTACAGCTTCCCAGGAGCGGCTTTCTCCAAGTATTCTCAACGAATGCCTCTGGAACCTTCCTTCAATTGTTTTTGCAGTAAAGGGAAACAACTTCGGCCCGGCGGAATCTTTGCGGGTGTCGATATATAATCTTATTTCTCCAATAGTTTCGTCGGGCACGTTTACCTTCCTGTAAATTCTTTTCTTTCTATCCCAGACCTTTAGTATTCCATTATTGAACTCAAAATTTATGGACTCCAGTGAAACAATTTCGGTGGCTTTCAATCCTGTGTTGAAACCAAGTAGTAGAAGCGCACGGTCTTCCAGATTTTCTGTAGAATTCAATAATTTTATAGCCTCTTCCTGAGAATACGGCGCTTTTCCCAATTCCTGGCTCCCCGCCATCCTTGTTCCAGTTGTTTTTTCGGCTGCGGGCTTCCTGCTACGCTGTGTCGAATTCTTAGCATTCGTGGTTTTGGCTATTTGGGTCGTATTCAGTCATTATTTTACTAGCCTAAAAACATGTCGGACAGCGTCATACAATTCTATGAAAATCAGTATATATAGCTCCTCAGATAAACATCGCAAACTGTTTAAAATTCAAATGCGACTAGATGGGTTCATTATAAAATTCAACGAAGAAATTATTAAAACCAGGAAGGCAGGGATGATGGCTATATTCCGGTACGACATTTCCACTAATTTAAGGTT
>JBJKQM010000066.1:0-4507 GCA_046705365.1 Thermoplasmataceae archaeon | reverse complement strand
CGAATTACACCGTGAATTTTCAAAGGATTATGCTCTATCTCGAACTAGAAAACAGGATTTCTGGTACCAATCTGAAGTGGCAAGTGGTAGTTGATGGCCATCAATACTTCGCAACAGGCAAAAACCTCACAATCAAGCTTCCCCCCGGGGTTTACAATTATCAGGTGATAGATCCTTCCGGCTTTAAACCAGAAAATTCTTCAGGCATAATCAACCTGACAGAAGCCTCTGCGAACATAACAGTTATTTCCGTAAAGGAAACTTCGTTGACAGGAGAAATAGCACAGAATATCATATTGCCACAGTATTATGTGCCCCTGTCCTTTGTGGTGTTGGCAGTCATTGGCATCGTTTTAAGGAACGCGTACCACACCTGGTATGTCTGCGAGAAATGTGGTGCAACCAGAAAAAGGAAAAGGGAGAAATGCCCATACTGCGGAAATTGAACTAACTCTCCCAGCTAGGCTTTTATTCACACTTTCCATATTGAATACATATGTTAGTCGCCGATGTTACTTTCTATCCAATTGGAAAAGGTGTGTCTGCCGGTAAAGCCGTAAAAGGAGCTATAGCACAACTGAGGGAAAGTGGGTTAAAGTGCTATCCAAACAGTATGGCAACCGTAATAGAGGCGGAATCCGTGGATGAACTCTTTAATGCCATTTCAAAGGCCGAGCGTTATCTTGTTTCAGAAGGTTTCCAGAGAGTTGAAACAATTGTGAGGATTGACCACAGGCTGGATGTTGAGAATACAGTAGAAAGAAAGTTGAAGGTTATCGGGGAACTTTAGAGATTTGGTAATGACTATGTCAAAGCCTGCAGTATTCGTGGACAGGGACGGCACTCTTAACAGGGATTGTCCATACTGTTACGATCCAAAGGACCTCTATGTATTCGCAGATACTGTGGAACTTGTCAGGAAGTATTCAGACAAAGGCTACATCGTACTAATTGTGACAAACCAGTCTGGAATCAACAGGGGGTATTTTACACGGGAGCAGGTGGATAATTTCAACGATGCCCTGAAGAAAGAAATGAAATCCATGGGCGTAAAGGTAGATGATGTATTTGTCTGCCCTCACAGGCCGGAAGAAAAGTGCAGTTGCAGAAAACCAGAAAAAGGGATGGTTGAACAGGCACTGGCAAAGTACGATATTGATATTTCCCAGTCCATTTTCATAGGAGACAGAGACGACATGGACGGAGAACTTGCCAGGAAATACGGCATGAAATTCATCCAGGTCTACCACTGAATTGCATGGCACATACCAATTACTGTGAAAGATTAAATAAGGTCTGAAAAGTCACCAGACAATGCCCGGGATTGTTTCATACCAGTTCCTTGACAAGAATGGAAATGTTTTGTGTTCTCAGAATCCACAGACTCTCATTATGCCAGCTTCCAACATGAAGCTTGTTAGTGGCTTCTCCGCATACAGACTGCTTGGAAGCGATTATGTCTTTAAGACAACCTTTTCTGTAAAGGGTGACAAACTGATTGTTTCAGGTGATCCAACATTTCTCCTGGACGGACCCAAATTATTGGAAATAGGCAACACAATATCAGAATCGAATTGTGAAATAAGAGAGATAATACTGGATACTTCCTCGCTGGATTTTTTACCCTATGGAAGCGGATGGATGATAGAAGACAGGAAATACACTTACCAGGCCAGGATTGCTCCTTTTTCAGTTAATGAAGGTAGTGTTCATGCGGGAGATCATGAACTAGAAAAGTTGATTGACCCTCACATGGAATCTCTAAAGCCTGTTCAAAATCAGCTAAGACACTTCTCACAGTCTCTCTGGAAGGCTATAGGACTATCAGGTAAGGCAAAATACAGCATAGGCAGCGAAACAGGTGGAAAGTTACTATTTACTTATTCCGTTTCCATCAAAGATGTGATAAAACACATAGAGGAAGTGAGTTGCAACTTTTCCATCGAGGTTCTCACCAAACTCATTTCATTCAAAATGGACGGCAAGAAGGGGACCTGGAAAAGAAGCATAAAGTGCATATACAAAGCCATGAAGGAAATGAATCTGGACACTAGTGAAATAAGGATTCAGGATGGATCCGGGCTATCAAGACTGAATTTACTAACAACAGATTTCCTCTCAAACCTGGTCCTGCAAATTGCGAAGTCTGACGAAAAGGAATTCCTGAAGTTACTGCCATCTCCGGGTTCAGGCACACTCAAAGAACGACTTCCCGAATTAAAGGAATCTGGAATGCATGCCAAAACGGGAAGCATAGCTTACTGCTCAAGTTTGACTGGTTATATAGAAAAACTGGGCGTTTCATTCAGCATCGCCATAAATCATTCACCTGAGCCTGATAATCTGCTGCCAAAGATGGTGGATGAAATACTTCTGGGAGAAATCAGGGCTTTAGGGCTCTGAATTTTTTTAATCATGAAGTTCCCTTAACAAAGGTTGTACTAAATCAAATGGTCGAAGTGTGATGTAATAAAATCATAACCAAAAGATGCCAGCAAGTCCCTGGAAAGGGTAACTGGCATGTTCTCAGTAAAGAAAGCGAGGAATGCAATTTTACCATTATCCTCGAAATACATAACATCGTTCCATACATTTTCCAGCACACCTGTCTTGCTGCCGGACTGAATGGACTCAGGAAGGTAGAAGGAGAGTTTGCTGCGATCAAATTGCAGTTTCATCAGTGAATCGAAAAGTTTCCCCGATTTATTATCAAGTAAGTTTCCACTCAAGATTCCCTCAAAGAGAGTCTTAATGTCACTGACAGAAGTGGTGTTTTCCAACCCCCTGTTCCTGGCATCAGAATCAAGGAACCTTCTCCTGAAAACAGTGCTATAAAATTTTTCACCGGAAAGGAATGAGTTCATTCTCTCCATTCCAATAAAATCAAGAAAATAATTTGAAACGGTGTTGTCGCTGACAAATACCATCAATGCCAGGGCAGCTTCAAGATTAATGCTGTTGCCTTCAAAATAGGCAAGAACAGAATCATCTGTCAGGTCAAACTCAGACTGGTCAATTTTATCCGGAAAAGAGGCCCTGAATTTAAGCACGTAATATAGCAAAAAACATTTGATTATGCTGGCAGACACAACTTCTTCAGAGATTTTGTGACCTTCAACCAATTTCCAATCCAAGAATCCTCCATAAGAGATGTTTTCCCCATATACTCTGATAATCTTTTCAATCTCACGGCGTTCCAGCACAGAAATGGAATTTAAAAGCTCATAAAATTCTTCCGCAACATCATCTCCCAATTCTGAACTGCGATTCTTTTAGTATCACCAGAATATTCTTACCGGATTCTTATGAAACCATTCATTTTCCCTCCCTATGAGAATAAAAATGGCATGCTTTTCCTTGAAAATACAAACCTTGTCGAGGTTGCCGGAAAAATAGGAACACCGTATATAGCAGTGTCTGAAAAAAGGATCAGGGAGAATTACAGGAGGATATCAAATGCTTTCAAGTCAAGATACGGCAATTTTGCGGTCAGGTATGCTGTGAAGGCCTATCCCAACCTTGCTGTTATAACTATTCTCAGGAACGAGGGCAGTGGAGCTGACGTCTCAACAGTGGATGAAATTAGGATAGCGATGAAAGCAGGAATCATGCCTTCTAATATTACCTACACCCCCAACAATGCATCAAAGGAAGAACTGATGGAAGCGGTTAACCTTGGGGTGAACATCAATTTTGATGACATAGGCCAGATGAACCTTCTAGGCAGTGAACTTCCAGAAACAGTATCATTCAGGGTTAATCCCGGTATAGGTGGGGGAGAGTTCAAGGGAATCGTTACAGCTGGCCCAAAAACAAAGTTCGGCATTCCGGCTGAAATAGTTGAGTCTTCCTATAAAAGAGCACTGGAATTAGGTGCAACAAAATTTGGCATGCAGATGATGGCAGGCTCGAACGTCCTTGAATGGAAGCATTTTGACAACATATCAAAGGCATTTTTTGAAATGGCTGGTAAAGTTTCCAATAACCTTGGAATCCAATTTTCATACCTTGACCTGGGAGGAGGTTTTGGGGTGCCATACAGGCAGGAACAGAAACCACTGGACATCGATAATGCTGGTGATTTGATCGTTAGCAACCTGAAGGAAGCATGTAAAAAGTACGGGATGAAAGAACCTCAGCTTATGAGTGAACCCGGGAGGTTTCTTGTCTCAGATTCCGCTGTTATAATTGGGAAGGTAACAAATGTAAAATCCTATGACGCTACATTTGTTGGAACTGACATTGGGATGAATATTTTGATGAGGCCAGCCCTATATGGCGCATACCATCATATCGTAATTGCCAACCGTCTCGATGAAGAACTGAATTACAAGGCTGATGTGGTTGGGCAGATATGCGAAAGCACTGACAAAATTGGGGTAGATATGGAACTGGCAAGACCGCAGATAGGAGATTACATTGCAGTATTCAACGCAGGAGCATATGTCTCAAGCATGAGCAGCAACTATAATGGCCACCTGAAACCTGCAGAAATCCTGGTTCATAA
>JBJKQM010000065.1:0-4420 GCA_046705365.1 Thermoplasmataceae archaeon | reverse complement strand
CCAACCATTTTTGGAGTAATAGTAATAACCTTTTTCCTGTCGCATGTAGTGCCAGGTAATCCTGCTAGAATTCTAGTTGGACCAGAATTTAATCAAAGCGAGTACCAGGTAATCGTTAACGAACTTGGTCTTAACAAACCCCTTTACATTCAATTTTACATTTACATAGTATCTCTTCTTCACTTCAATCTGGGATTCTCATTCCTCCAAAGCCAGTCAGTAAATTCACTGATTGCAGAGAGATTCCCCGCAAGTTTTGAGCTTGCAATAGCCTCTCTTGTCATAGCAGTTCCCGTTGCCATAGTGACCGGGATATATGCTTCTCTCAGAGCAAACAAGGCGGGAGACCATGCAAGCAGAGTCGGCTCTCTTCTTGGCATATCAATGCCTGTCTTCTGGATAGAAATGGTGATGATCCTTGTTTTCTTCACAGACCTGGGCTGGGCGGCTGCCCCAGATGGCCAGATAGGACTGACTTACATCGCTCCACACTCATATACTGGAATGATGATCCTTGACAGCCTTCTCAGTTTCAACATGCCAGATTTCTTCAACACCGTCTGGCACATAATCCTCCCTGCAGTTGGTTTATCGCTAGCTGCCATAGCAGCCATCTCCAGAGTCCTCAGATCCAGCATGCTCGACGTGCTGAACAAGGATTACATGAGAACCGTATTTGCAATTGGGCTCCCCAAGAGGGTCATTGTAAACAAGTATGCCCTTCGGAACGCACTCCTTCCAGCAATTACAGTTGGTGCGATTCAAGCCGGCGCGCTCATGGGCGGAGTTGTGCTAACAGAATCTATATTCTCCTGGCAGGGAATGGGTCTGCTGGCCTTCCAGGCAATTACCCAACGAGATTATCCAACAGTGATGGGTGTTGTGTTCATATCAGCATTCCTCTTTACGGCAGTTAACTTCCTGGCCGATATACTGTACGCATACATCGACCCAAGGGTCAGACTTTAAGTGGTGCTTCATGACAGAAACAATAAACATATTCAGTAAAAAGGAACAGAGAAAGAACAGCCCGATGTATGAAACGCTCAGGCTGTTCGCGCATAATCCCACTGGAATAGTTGCAGTTATAATCATTGGGGTTTTCATCTTCCTCGCTGCATTTGGACCAAGGCTGGCACCTTACAATCCGGATACACAGTATCTCTCAGCCACTTTGCTTCCGCCTTCCTCTGTACATCTATTTGGGACAGATATTGATGGAAGGGATGTATTTTCACGAGTTTTGTGGGCAATCAGGCTTGATATGGACATTGCATTCTTCTCAACAACTGTGAGCTATGCAATAGGGGTATCACTGGGAATCGTAGCAGGTTACCTGGGAAAAATTGCGGATAACTCCATTATGAGGGTAATGGATATTCTATTTGCTTTCCCCAACTTACTGTTTGCAATTGCAATATCAGTTGCTCTCGGACCAAGTTTCTGGACGATTGTCATAGCAATTATCGTGGTATCCATACCAACATTTGCAAGAGTCGCAAGAAGTACAGTGCTTTCAACAAAGAATGAACTGTACGTGACTGCTGCAGTTTCACTGGGTGCTAAGAAGAGTCACGTTATGATCAAGCATATTCTTCCGGTTGCAATAACACCAACAATAGTGTTGTATGCGCTAAACCTAGGTGCAGCCGTAATCGTGGCTTCTTCCCTTAGTTTCCTTGGAGTAGGAATAAGGCCTCCAACACCAGAACTTGGAGCCATCATAAATGATGGACTGCAGTATATCATATCTGGACAGTGGTGGATGTCTGTATTACCAGGACTGTTCATTGTTGCAATTGTAGTCGGATTTAACATGATGGGCGATGCAGTGAGGGAAGTCACTGACGTTACACTGAGGAGGTAAATGAATTGGAAGTAGACCAAAACTTTGAAGATTATGTGCTTTACGTTGACAACTTATCAATCGAATACACCGTTTCCGGCAAAAGAGTCTATGCTTTGTCAAATGTAACCTTTGGAGTAAAGGAAAACGAATCCATTGGTATTGTGGGCGAAAGCGGCTGCGGAAAATCCACTCTTGCCATGGCAGTCACACATATCCTGCCTCAGAACAGTTTAGTGACATCAGGCAGGGTTATATTCAAGGGACAGACCATCGTGGATAAAGAACGCGGAGCATCTTACTCTCTCAGATACAATGCAAAAGAGAAGAGAATCGAGGAAGAACTGAAGGTTGTGCGATGGAAGGGCATATCTATCGTTTTCCAAGGTGCACTCGACTCTCTCAATCCTCTTTTTACAGTTGGACACCAGCTTTCTGACATATTCATACACAAGGAGAAAAACTCAAAGGAAGAAGCATTGCAGCGATCAGAGGAACTTCTTTCTGCTGTAGGCCTTGATAAATGGGTTCTGGACGCTTTTCCGCATCAGCTTAGTGGCGGAATGAAGCAGAGAGTAATTATTGCAATGGCTATTGCGCTTAAACCCTCCCTGGTAATAGCAGACGAACCTACTACTTCTCTGGACGTCATAACACAGTACAGGATTATCGAGGAACTGAAGAAACTCAAAGATGCGTATAATCTTTCAATTCTAAGCATCTCCCACGACGTTTCAATGGTTTCCCACCTTTCCGATAAGCTGATGGTGATGTATGCTGGAAAGGTAATAGAGAAAATTCCCCAGAATAGTTTCGAAGTTGCCCAGCACCCGTATACTTACATGCTTATCGAATCAATACCAAAAATCAGTGAGGACGTTTCTGAAGTTCTGCCAATCAGGGGAGCACCTCCAATTCTTACCAGCAGAATCAAGGGTTGTCCTTTCTACGATAGGTGTGATTTCCACGCAGACATGTGCCTGGAAGATGAAAGTATCGAACTAAAGCCAGTTTCAGGAGAACATGAGGTTGCTTGCGTTCTTCTTCCATTGAGAGCCGGAAAGCCTTCGAAATCAATTTCAATGGCCTCCGTATCGGGCGATCTCAATTTCGTAAGAAACAATTCTATAGTCACCACCAAGGAGATCTCCAAATACTTCCTCAAAAAAACAGGCATCAGGGAAGTTGGAAACAAGAAAGTAGAATATGTGAAGGCTGTTGAAAAAGTAAACCTGGATGTCAAAGAAGGTGAATCTGTTGCACTGGTTGGTGAAACCGGTAGTGGCAAGACAACACTCAGCAGAATGCTAGGCCTGCTGGAAGATCCAACAGATGGTATCCTTGAGCTGGTGGGAGAAGAAATCAATTTCAGGAACAAGAAACAGATTGCCAAATTCAGAAAGGTTGTCCAGACCATCTTCCAGGACCCTTTCCAGAGTATCAATCCAAGATTCTCCGTCAGGAATGTTCTCATGGAACCGCTAATAGTAAACAAGATGACCGGTGAAGACACTGAGGCCAGGATAATTAAGGCAATGAAGGAGACTGAACTCGTCCCGATTGAGGATTACATAGACAAGTTCCCGCACCAGCTCAGCGGGGGGCAGAGGCAAAGAGTTTCCATTGCGAGAAGCCTGGTTCTGAATCCAAAAATTCTTGTTGCAGATGAACCCATCTCTATGCTGGATGTCTCTTTGAGGGCAGGAGTATTGAATATCTTCAAGAACCTTAGAAGGGAGCACGGAGTTACTCTGTTCTATATAACACATGATATTGCTTCTGCTAAATACATAAGCGACAGGATATACGTTCTGTATAAAGGTGAGATTGTAGAGTCCGGAACCACTGAGGAAATCATAAGATACGGGGCTCATCCTTACACAATTGCACTGGTAATTACAAGTATGGGTATCGAAGGCAGAATATCAGATACGCTTGGAGATAAGATCTTCGAGCAGACTGAAGACATCGACCTTCCAAAGTGCAAATTTGCGCCGAGGTGCCCATTTGCACAGAAGGTGTGTTTCGAAGAATCACCAGGTTACGTTGAGGTTAAAGGTGGACATTCTGTAAAGTGCCATTTTGGTGCCCAGATATATGAGAAAACAAAAGAAAGCAGTATCCAGAAATCTCTCAATCTTTCTGCTCTGCAGACCGAAATCTCTTCAAAAAACTAAATTTATTTTTTATAGCATAAAGAACCATCGAAAAAATGATGGTTGAAAAAATTTTTACCGTCTCAACACCGTTTCTTTCATCCGCAGAAGGTTGCAATGCACAATCTATGGTTGGCATCTCAGGCTCCTGTGGTGATTGTCACGGGTTCCTGTGGTATGTAGACGCATCCCGGGTCCTCGGCAAAGGGGTCATGGTAGTAGGCAAATGCTCTTGATCTGGAACCGCCGCATACTTCCCTGAAATCACAGTAGCTGCATTTTCCTTTCAGGTGTTCCTTTGATCTCAACTGGCTGAATAGTTCCTGGTTTCTGTATATGTCAGCAAGCGATTCTGACTTGACATTCCCACACGTAAAGGGCAGGAATCCATCTGGGTAAACACTTCCATCCTGCGATA
>JBJKQM010000064.1:0-7007 GCA_046705365.1 Thermoplasmataceae archaeon | reverse complement strand
CCCCGTTATATCTAGTTTAAAATAATGCTTAATTAGCTGTGCACCCAATTATATGGGATTTCCGAAAAAAGTTATATAGCGATATTACAATTTGGTTCGATCAGTCAATGGAATTGAGATATTTCATAATCAGAAGACTACTATTGTTAATTCCGACGTTGCTGGGTTTGATTTTACTGGTGTTTATACTATTGCGGGCATTTCCCGACAGTTATCTGATCTCCAAGTACTTGAACCCAAAATCAGCTGTTCCGATTTCAGTACAAACAGAACATGCAAAAGAGCTTCTAGGTCTGAACTACCCGGTCTTCATCCAGTATTTCTTTTATATTAAGGCCCTGTTTATAGGGCAATGGGGTACCATGGTCACACCAGTTTACACTGGACCCGTCTTGACCGCTATAGAGCTATTCTACCCTGCGACAATTCAACTGGCGCTGTTTGCCACGATCCTGTCAATATTGATTGCCATCCCGCTTGGAACATATATTGGAGCTAGGCCCAATTCACTGGCTGATCAAGTAGGAAGGGTTTTTTCACTAACATTTTACGCTATTCCAATTTTCGTATTGGCAAATGTCCTTCAAATTATATTTGGGCTTAACGTTATTTCGGGGAATCCTTTAGGGTTATTCCCGATTGGGGGGAAATTTGCACTATCCGCAGTTCCACCTGTTCCACCACCATGGTTCGATCCATCCACCAGTTTGACCTCACCAACCCACCTACCTCTGTTTGACGCAGTACTTCACGGAGACTGGCCTTTGGCCTGGAGTTCTTTCGTATATCTCGTTCTGCCGACAGTTACACTTACTTTATCACTCCTTGCAGGTATTCTCAGATTTATTCGAGCTGGTATGGTTGATGCATCTAACCAGGAATATGTCAAAACTGCTAGATCCAAGGGAGTTCCTGAAAACCAGGTTATTAAGAGACATATAAGGAAAAATGCCCTGATACCCACTGTAACAGTTCTTGGACTCCTCTTTGCATCATTACTTGGTGGTGTTGTAGTTATAGAGGAAATATTTGCGTATTATGGGATTGGATACCTTGCACTGAATGCACTGCTGTTTGTGTCCGTTTATGGGGTTCTTGGAACAACTTTTGTATTCGGGATCACTCTGATGATAGCCAATCTCGTGGTAGATATTGCATATGCGTTTATTGATCCGAGGATCAGGTATTGAGGTGAAAAATATGGTTGACACTACAGTTATGCAAAAAGCACCAGTCAGTGAGAAAAAGAGACACCCAAAACTTGAGGATTATTCACATACACTAAGACTTCTCCTCAAGAACAGGTTGGCAATGGTAGGAACAGTAATTGTTTTTATCTATTTCATTATCGCATTCCTTGATATTGTTTATCCATCCTGGCTTGGAGTTTCTGATATTAACTCAATTTTATCATTCAAACAACCTCTTAGTCCAACTGCAGTTCCAGTTGCCCCAACCTTGTCACAAGGCTGGTGGTATTTCCTTGGGAGCACCCAATACCTAGCTCTTCAATATCCTATATTTCCAATTTCACTAGCTGCAATAAAGTTCGATCTCGGCTACTCACTATTCATAGTGTTGGTAGGAGCTGCCGTTGGAACAGTAGTTGGTGGCATAGCTGGTTATAAAGGCGGCCTTATAGATGAAGTCTTGATGAGAATTACCGATGTTTTCTTCAGTGTACCATTCCTTATCCTGGCTTTCGCCTTTATTTTCCTCCTTGGGAGATATATAATCGAAGCAGTCTACGCTTTAATTATCATATGGTGGCCCATTTATGCGAGGTTAGCAAGAGGACAGGCCCTCTATATAAAATCGATGAAATTCGTTGAAGCTGCTACTGCTTCCGGTGCATCATCTGCAAGGAATATTTTCTCACACGTCCTGCCCAATGTTCTATCCCCAGTGTTCGTGCAGATTTCGCTTGATCTTGGAACAATTATGCAACTTTTCGCTGTCCTGTTCTACCTGGGAATTATAAGTGACCCTTACTTCCCGGAACTTGGAAATATAATTAGCCAGGGTCAGTCCTGGGTTACCGTAGGTGTATGGTGGCCCGTTTTGATACCCGGTTTATTCATACTGTTATTCACGATTTCGATCAATCTCCTCGGCGATGGGCTGCGGGATGTTCTTGATCCAAAACTTAGAAGGTAGTCTTAATGATAGAAGGACAACAGGAAAAATCAAAAGAAAGTACAAACGATGTGTACCTGAGAGTTGAAAATCTTGTTACTAGATTCTTTACCTCTAAAGGGATAGTTAAGGCCCTGGATGGAGTCTCACTCACCGTAAAGAGGGGGGAAATATTCGGGCTTGTGGGCGAAAGCGGATGTGGGAAGAGTGTTACTGCAACCTCTATAATGGACCTCATACCAGATCCTCCGGGAAGGATTGTCTCGGGCTCGATATTTATTGACAATTACAATATCTTGAATGATCTGCCTAAGCTTGCCAGAATCAACGTCAAATCGGAAGTTAATGTTGTTGTTAAGAGAAACAAAAGGCTGATAAAGAGGCATAACACACTTATCTCAAAGATCAGAGGCAAGAAGATGGCAATGATTTTCCAGGAACCTGCCCTTGCTCTCAATCCTGTGCTTTCTGTTGGGAAACAGATATCGGAAAACATTCTGCTTCACAACAGGGTAGAAATTGCAAATGCCATTATACGCAGAGAAAGCCTCAGCGACGAAAATATCAAAGAGTTCTACGAAGGGTTGAAAAAATCAAAGAAAGATTACAGGTCCTATGTTAATCAGTGGACCAGGCAGTATGCTGTCCCTGAAGCTGAGGATGAAATTGTTAACATTATAAAGAGTGATGCTGACGAAGAACTTACCCTTAGAGAAATCAAGGAAGTCATTCTTAGGAGAAAACAGGGGAACGATCTTTCTCTGATTTCACTTATGAGAGATTACTACAGAGAGGAAAATCAACTTTATGATTTAATTCTGAAACTGATAGAAGCTGAAGCAACGAATAATACCAATCTTATTGCTCAGTTGGAGCAGCAGATAAGTGAGCAGAAAAGGAACATTAAAGCAAACTTTTCAAGTTATCTAATGCAGAGAAGATTCAGGAGAAAGAAATTTGAAACTGTCTTTGAAGACGAAGCAAAGAGGCGAGGGATAGAATTGCTTACCCTTGTTAATATAGGGGAGCCTACAAGGGTATATGACGCCTATCCACACGAACTAAGTGGAGGAATGCAACAGAGAGCAATGATAGCAATGGCAATTGCTTCAAACCCGTCACTTCTGATTGCAGATGAACCAACTACGGCACTTGATGTGACAACACAGGCACAGATACTTGATCTCATCAGAGATCTCAACCAAGTTACAGGGACTTCAGTTCTTTTTATCACACATGATCTGGCCGTTATTGCAGAAATGTGCCAGAGACTTGGCGTTATGTATGCCGGAAATCTAGTTGAGGAGAGCGAGGCATCTGAAATATTCAGCAATCCGCTACATCCGTATACTACAGGTTTGTTGAGCTCCATTCCCAGAGCAGATGTTAGATCAAAGGGCGATATAAAACTGGAATCGATACCTGGGTCAGTTCCCAACCTCATAACACCCCCAACTGGTTGCAGGTTCCACCCCAGATGCAAATTCAAAATGGATATATGTGCGGAGAAAAAGCCCGCTCTTGTAAGTGTAGAAAAGAACCATAAAGTTGCATGTTTCCTTTATTCAAAGGAGGTGGCAGAGTAAATGGCAGAAGAACAGAAAGTACTGTTACACGTTTCACATCTGAAAAAATATTTCCCAATCAGTTCAAATTTGCTGAGAAGCCGAGGTAGCGTAAAAGCACTTGATGACGTCACATTTTCAATCCGTGAAGGAGAAACTCTTGGCGTAGTTGGTGAAACAGGGTGCGGCAAGACGACACTTGGAAGAACAGTTCTCGGTTTGATTGAGGCTACGGAAGGAAATGTATACTTCGATCTTCCCCAGGATACTATGGATGAAATTATTGCAAAGGAAGACCGTGCCAATACACTACTGAAGCTTAAATCGAGGAATCCTGAAGAGGAAAAAGAACTATCAGATCTTGAACATGAACTGGAAGAAATCCGGTCTGAAAATTCACTCACCAAGATTTCAAGAAGAAAATTGAATGAATATAGAAAGATCATGCAGCCAATTTTCCAGGATCCATTCAGTTCACTGGATCCGAGGAAATTGATTAAGGATGTTATTGCTGAACCCATGAAATTACTTACAGAAATGACCTCTGAAGAAATCTTTGAAAAGGAAAAGAACCTCATTGAGGAAATCGGCCTTAGTGAAGACCACCTTTACAGATTCCCTCATGAATTCAGTGGAGGCCAGAGACAGAGAATCGGAATTGCCCGTGCTGTGGGAATTGAACCGAAACTGCTGGTTCTAGATGAACCAACCTCTGCACTGGATGTTTCCGTTCAGGCTCAAATCCTGAACATGCTGAGAAAAATACAGCAGGATCGTGGCCTATCCTACCTGTTTATTTCACACCATCTAAATGTGATACGCCTTATGGCAGACAGGGTAGCCGTGATGTATCTAGGTCGTGTTGCAGAGCTTACAGACACTGACAGGCTATTCAATGAGATGCTGCACCCATACACAAAAGCCCTTCTTTCAGCTATTCCTGCAATTGATCCTGAAAAGAGGAAGGGGCGGATAATTCTTGAGGGTGAAATACCGAGTCCCGCGTATCCCCCAAAAGGATGTTATTTCCACCCTAGATGCCCAGAGGCGATGAAGAATTGTGGCTGGTCCCCAAGAGATATCGCTGAACCAATTAGATCTATGCTAGAAACGTACAGGAACCCTGAGGCTGCAAACTTCCCACCCATTACAGAGATTGTAACTGATGAGGAATCAAACATTGTAGACATTGTATTGGGGGCCCCTGTAACTGATAAGGACAGAGTAATTCGGCTCTTTAAGGAACTTGCGGATAAGGAAGCCTCAAGTGGTTATGGAATAATGTTCAAGTCCATAGAAAACGTTAGCATACTAGATGACCAGCTTACGCTAAGAGTGAAACAGATGGAACCAGATTCCCCAACCCTGAAGGAAGTAAAAAAGGGGCATTATGTATCTTGCCTGCTTTACGAGGAATCTACTGCAAAAACGCCAAAAGAGGAAGCTCTAGAAGATGCCTCAGCTGCAAGCTCCTCCACGAATTAGAGAAAGAGGGTCCGGGGACGAGGACGGAGAAAGATTCACTTCAAAGGATCTGACCAAGAAACAGATCCTCCTTTATATTTTTGAAGACTTTTTCAAAGGCTTTTTTATTTTTGGATCACTTTTTGTTGACGCTCTAGTTGTTACTTTCCTTTACATGGAACCTTTTGCCATCGATGCTGAACCCCATCTTTCAAGAGTTTTTGGTTTCCCTATCTATCCAACTTACCTTATCCTACTCTCCTTATTCCTGGATGCAGTACTTATTTATTACCAGATAATTTATTATCACAAATTATTCGGCGAAGAAGCCATAAGGAAGCGTTATGAGAAAAAGCGTGACCGGGAAAAGAGGTTGGAATTGGAAAGGGAGAATCAATAGCCTCTGTTGGTGAAATGCCTCACAACGCCGTTAAGAATCAGAGATACGCCTGCTATGATTAATATAATTCCTGCCCAAGTAAGGAAAATTAAAGAATTTCCAAACAGAGTAAACCCTACGGCAGACGACAGTATTCCAAAAAAGATGTTAGCATACCAGGGAAACCTGAAATATGTGGCCCGAGAGGATCTCCCCAAGCTTTGGACAATGTAAGCATCCTTAGGATCTTTGAATTTGAGGCCCGAGTAATACTTGTCCTTGTCTGAATTTATTGATATTAACATTGAACCAACCATGACAATACCGGCCAGTCCCAACAAAATTCCCGGTATAAGCAGGTAGTAATTTGCCGGTGGGTAGAGAAACAGTGTTTGTGTATAAGTTACAGTGTTCTTGAATTCTGGAAGTCCGGGAGAATCCAGGTAGAGCCTGTATGTCATATGGTAAATTGTATGCGGTATCACCAACGTGGTGGTGTCTGAAATCTGGCCCGACTGAATTAATGTTGTAGGGCCCAGTCCCATTGCTAAGCCTGTATCGTTAATAAAATACAGCTTATAATCGAGAACAGTATGCTGGGAATCCTCTATTGTTATTGTTATAGGGTAGCCAGGTGCCAATGCATAGAGGTTAAGATTCTGGTTGGGGTAGTTCAATCCATTCTTTTCGATCTGGTACTTGTACATCTGATCGGAATATGTTTGAGTTGTTTTGTAAGGAGGAATATAATAACCAGATAAACCGATCAATATTGCTGCAGCGAGTAATATTGCTATTAAGATTTTAAGGGAGTGATCGGCTCTCAAAATCAAATAGAACTTCTTCAGACTCAATTTAAGTGATCTATGGTCTGTTTCCCAAATAATCAAATCTCTGGCCATTTATAACCCCTTTTTGTAAATCATGGTTAATTTATAATTATAATAAACAAATCAGTGGATTTATTCTTTTTGATCTTAAGTAAGAAGCTTGATGCGTTAATCGAGTATAATCACAATATAATAGTTCAAAAAAAGAAAAATTAAAAAAAATAAAAAATGGGTTTTGGTTTTAAAGATTTACAACTACGCCGTGGTATTGTAGCTCAGCATGTTGTACTGCAGCTCCTGTCCGGCTCCGACCATCAGGTTTTCCTGATAGTTGACTATGTCGTTGCCGTTAATCTTGGAGCTTATAGTCCAGAACATGTTGGTCTGTGAAAGGAATACCTGCATCGTTTCGTTGATGATGTATCCATTCACTACCTGGAACCAGTATTCCTGCTGGGCTGCTGTCTTTGATGCATTTGTTGCGTTTGCATAGGCGTCAAGCATAGCGTTTGTGAAAGCTACCTCTGTTGCGTTTGGTGTTGGGTTATTCAACAGTGAACTACTTGAGGTGTTACCTCCACCTATGAACCAGGGGTTGTAACTTGCCGGGTTCATGTATGTTGACAGGTTGCT
>JBJKQM010000063.1:0-3443 GCA_046705365.1 Thermoplasmataceae archaeon | reverse complement strand
GGCTTTCTGACATATATGGCAGGGTCAGGCTCTTTAACCTTGGTTTTGCAATTTTCACATTCGGATCAATTCTCCTGTTTCTAACACCAGGAACCGGAGATTTCGCCGCATTTCTGCTGGTAATGTTTAGAATAATTCAGGGCGTCGGTGCTGCATTCCTGTTTTCCAACAGTTCTGCAATACTTACAGATGCTTTTCCATCACAGGAACGAGGAAAAGCACTGGGCATAAACCAGGTTGCAGCACTGGGAGGCTCTTTCCTGGGCCTCATACTCGGTGGCATCCTGTCTATTTATGACTGGAGATATGTATTCCTTGTCAGCGTACCTTTTGGCCTGTTTGGAACAGCCTGGAGTTACTGGAAGCTCAAAGAAACCTCAATCAGGAAGAAGGATCAGAAGATCGATTACGTTGGCAACCTGACTTTCGGCGGTGGCCTTACCATCACACTTATAGCCATCACGTACGGACTTATGCCCTATGGCGGAAGCACAACAGGCTGGTCCAATCCGTATGTTATCACCGGACTTGTAGTAGGTTTGCTCATGCTTATAATTTTCCCATTCATAGAAATGAGGGTTGAGCAGCCGATGTTCAGGATGTCCCTTTTCAAGATCAGGGCATTCGCAGCGGGGAACCTGGCTTCTCTCCTTTCTGCAGTGGGACGAGGGGGAGTCATGCTCATGCTGATAATACTTCTGCAGGGGATCTGGCTTCCGCTTCACGGTTACGCATACTCTGTAACCCCATTCTGGGCAGGCGTGTACATGATACCGATGACCATTGGTTTCATGGTAATGGGACCACTGTCCGGTTGGTTGTCGGATAAACATGGAGCAAGGCTTCTATCCACAATAGGGATGGTAATTGTTGCAGGGGCCTTTTTCATTCTTACCCTGCTTGGGCCATATTTCTCCTACTGGATATTTGGAGTAACGCTGTTCATAATGGGTCTAGGCAATGGAATGTTTGCTGCGCCAAATACTGCTGCGATAATGAATTCTGTTCCGGCTGATTCACGTGGAGCTGCATCAGGAATGATGACAACTCTTAGAAATGCCGGAATGACAGCAAGCCTTGGCATATTCTTTACAATTGTTCTGGTTACTCTCACACATAATTTGCCCATTGCATTCAACAGCGAACTTTCCACACTGGGCCTGAGCCAGCTTGACAAGCTGTTTGACAGTACACCACCAACGGTTGCCATGTTCTCGGCTTTCCTCGGGATCAATCCCGTAACCTCAATACTTTCAGTCCAGCCTGGAGTCTTCTCCCAGATCCCCGCAGGCACACTGAAAACAATGGAGGGGCTCTCATGGTTTCCCATGACACTTGCTCCTGCATTTATGGGTTCTCTCAGGTCTGCATTTTACGTTGGATTGATTCTGTCACTATTGGCGGCACTTATCTCCGCCCTCAGGGGAAGAAGATATGTGGACAAGGATGCCGAATATGTAGCTGATATGGATGGTGTCGCCACTTCCAGAATGACTCCTTCAAGAGGGATAAGCACAAATGCAGGTAGATTAGAAGACGAAACTGGGATTAATTACGACAAAGATGAAAAAAGCACAAGTGGAGGCTATAGATGAATACGGAAGATAAGGAATCTAGTTTTGAGGTATGGAGGCTTGTTACTTCCATCTACAGAATCTGGTACAAAGAAGCTGAAAGAAGACTTTCAAATGAGGATGTTTCCATTATGGAGTACAGGATCCTCAGGCAACTGACCGAATCCGGCCCACAGCCGATGGTCAAACTGGCTGAGAGGAACATGATCACACAGGGCTGGGTGACAAGCCTTATCGACCGGCTTGAAACCAGGAAATATGTGGAAAGGGTCAGAAGCAGTACTGACAGAAGGGTAGTGAACATAGGCGCGACTTATGACGGCACAATGTTCTACAAGAAGATTATGGAACTTCATGAAGCCTTCATCGCCAAGACACTGGAATTCATGGATGAGGATGACAAATCCAAACTGAAGTCGCTTCTGTTGAGAATTGAGGATCAACTGATGAACAAGGATGTACTTCCTGAAGAGCCTGTCCGGACCGCCAGAAAATAATTCCTTTATCAAAACCTTCCACTTTATTTGCATATAATAATGGATAATATTTAATCCACAGTTTTCTATTTGGGAGTCTAGTGTTTGCCCAGCGTTCCCCAATTGTCATCATTCAGAACATCATCAGTGCCATCTTTGGATACATTGGCCTTTTTTTCGTTCTAAGGTACATTGGAGCCACAGACTGGGGTTTTGTGGCTTTTGGTATCGGTTTTGTGGGAGTACTATCCCTCGTTGGTGATCTTGGATACTCAACCGCACACACCATCAAAATATCTGATGGGGAAGACATAGGGGAATGCAATGGAACTTTTCTTACGGTTAAGTTGGTCCTTGGCCTCCTTTTCGTTGGCCTGGTGATCGCAACACTGTTCCTTTGGACATCTGTTCTCCACAAAGGTTTCCAGGACCCGATCGAGTACTGGATTATTCTTTCACTCATACCCTATTTCTTCTTCCAGAACTTTACAGGTTTTACAAACACTTATTTCAGGGCTACACTTAAATCCATGAGGGCATCAATTCCGCCACTGATCGAAGCTATTTTGAGAAACTCCATATTCATCGTGCTGGCTCTTGTCATGCGTTTCTCAACCGGTGGTTCACCAGATTATACGGAAGCGCTGATGATTTCTGCCACCTACAGCATAACCTATACTGTCTATTTTGTTGTATCTGTATTTCTCGGCAGACCTTGGAAAATAAAGAAACCAACTTCCAGAATGATTCGATCCTACACCCTGCTTGCACTTCCATTGATGCTGGTGGCTTCAGTTGGAACTATCAGTGGAAACATAGACAAGGTTTTCATCCAGTTTTTCTGGCATGCTGATCCCACCGGAGCATTCTTCACCAGCCAGCAGATTTCCAATCTTGTCACGACTTTTTCAACATCCCTCTCCATGTTCTTCATTCCTCTTCTGGTAAGGCACTTAAACGTTAATGGAAAGGGAACTCTGCACAAACCGGTTTTTGAATTTGAGATGACAATGTCCCTTTACCTACTGCCATTTGTTGTTCCCCTTGTTGTACTCGCACCATACTTCATGAACATATTCACTGCAACATACATAATCTACAGCGGAATGCTCGCACTTCTGGCAGTGAGGGCTTACCTTGCGGCTATTAATACTCCCTATTATTCTGCAATAGCAAGCAGATCCAAGACGACCACAATTGCAAAGATAGACACTTCCATGGTTGTGCTAAATATAATTATGATTGCAATTCTTGTCCCCCCGTCTATTTTTGGATACACTGGACTTTCCATGGGCTGGATAGGCGCTCCGGTTGCAATGCTGATAATGGTTCTCGTGAGCACAATAATTTACAGGATTGTCGTGTCAAGGATGGAGGGTATTGGATACAATAT
>JBJKQM010000062.1:0-17355 GCA_046705365.1 Thermoplasmataceae archaeon | reverse complement strand
TGGTGGAGAATACGGTAGAAGCTGTAGATGAATGGGTAAAGAAGTTAAACATTGCATCTACAAAGGATGTTCAAGTACCTAGGATTCTTTTCGACCAGGTAGTCGGCCAGGAGGAGGCCAGAGAAGTAGTTAAGAAGGCTGCACTCCAAAAGAGGCACGTACTGCTCATAGGGGAACCTGGTACAGGCAAGTCTATGCTTGCCCAGTCAATGGTTGATTTTCTTCCAAAAGATGAACTGGAAGATATTCTCGTTTTTCCAAATCCTGAAGATTCAAACAGACCTAAAGTCAAGACGCTCCCTGCCGGAAAAGGGAAGGAGATTGTCAGGCAGTACCAGATAAAGGCAGAAAGGGAGAGAAAAGACAGGTCCAGGGGCATTCTATTCATAATCATTTCAGTTATATTCCTCGGCATTGTGGCATCAATTGCTTTCAGCAACTATACAATAGCCTTCCTGGCCATTTTTGCTGCTTTATTTATCTATATGCTCATGGCCCTTAATCCGGGTATGAGGACAGAAAGAGCAATGGTTCCAAAATTGCTTGTAACGCATACTCCAACTGACAAGCCACCATTCATAGATTCAACAGGTGCACATTCTGGTGCGCTCCTGGGAGACGTTAGGCACGATCCTTTCCAGTCGGGTGGTCTAGAAACACCGGCACATGACAGGGTTGAGAGCGGCAACATTCACAAAGCTCACAAAGGTGTGCTGTTCATTGATGAAATGAATCTCCTGAGGCCGGAGAGCCAGCAGGCATTGCTAACTGCAATGCAGGAAAAGAAATTTTCAATTTCCGGACAGAGTGAAAGAAGCGCAGGTGCCATGGTCCAGACCGAACCAGTGCCGTGCGATTTTGTTCTTGTTGCAGCTGGCAACCTGGATGCAGTTCAGGGTATACACCCTGCTCTAAGGTCAAGAATAAGGGGTTACGGATACGAAGTCTATGTCAACGATACCATGGAAGACAATGACGAGAACAGGCACAAGCTTGTTCAGTTCATAGCACAGGAAATACTCAAGGATAAGAAGATCCCTCATTTTGATCTGAGTGCTGTTACAGAGATAGTGAAAGAAGCCCAGAAAAGATCAGGAAGAAAGGGAAAGCTCACACTTAGGCTAAGGGAACTTGGCGGTTTGATCAGAGTAGCTGGTGATATCGCTATTACTGAGAAAACTGACATAGTAACAGCGCAACAGGTGGTTGCAGCAAAAGCCCTGAGTAAGCCTCTTGAGCAACAGGTTGCAGATAGATCTATTCAGATCAGAAAGACCTACCAGACCTTCAGGAGTGAAGGATCACAGGTAGGTATGGTGAACGGACTCGCCGTTGTTGGGGCCAATACAGGTATGGCAGACTACACCGGAATCGTCATGCCCATTGTTGCAGAAGTTACTCCTGCCCAGCATAAGGGAAATGGGGTCGTAGTGGCAACCGGGAAACTTGGGGAAATTGCCAAGGAAGCGGTTCAGAATGTTTCTGCAGTATTCAAGAAATTGAGCGGGAAAGACATTTCAGACATGGATATCCACATACAATTCATTGGAACCTACGAAGGTGTTGAAGGCGACTCAGCAAGTGTGTCCATAGCGACAGCAGTCATTTCAGCCATAGAGAACATTCCCATAGACCAGACAGTTGCAATGACCGGCTCTCTAAGCGTTAGAGGAGCAGTCCTGCCAGTAGGCGGAGTCACAGCAAAAGTTGAAGCTGCTATTGAGGCAGGAATGAAGAAAGTTATTGTTCCCGCCGCAAACTTTGGAGATATTGTGCTTGACCAGGCCCACGAGGGGAAAATCGAAGTCCTGGCAGCTTCAGACATAAGAGAAGTCTGGGAAAATGCCCTAATGGCCAGCCCTGAAAAACAGAAGTTCCTTTCAACAGTAACTGATTTCCTGAACTCCAAGATGTTTGGTGGAAAACAGGGCAGACCCGGAACAAATGTTGCCTGAAATTTCCTATCTGGAAGTACTCGAATGGGATAGTCTGGCTATAATGAGGGAATTCCTCAGAAAGAGCCACGACGGTTTTTTTTCTTTTATTGATGCTGATAAGGTTGTAAGCCTTGAACAGGTAAGGATCTGCTATTCAAAATCCCTTAAGATTGTTGAGACGGCAACCAAGGTCAAATATCCAGAATCGATTTTTCTGATGCTGTTATCCGGGCGCACCCAGATATCAAAAGCCCAGTTGGAAATTGGGATATCCAGTTCCACGAAATCAGTTCTTGTTGTTTATGATTCAGATTCCGAATTCAGGCGATTCCTGGAATCCTGCCCCGGCATCAGGGTGAAGAACAAGATTCCTATTCCTGAATCATTAAAAGAAAAAGATGGAGAAATTTTCTCCAAGATGGCCAGAGTGCAACTGAGCCTGTAAAAATTTTATATCAAATACTCCAATAAACATTGGTGCAAAACAACTTTCTAGCATTCTTCGGCCATGTAGTAATGGATGTGACCATCAGGGTTGACAGGCTCCCGACCATTGGCACGGTTGGAGTAAATAAGATGGAACAGAATTTCGGAGGTACTGCTGGAAATTTTGCAATGGTGGCAGCGAAATTAGGATATCCATTTCATCTTTTCTCAGCTGTTTCATTGAAAACTCACTCTGATTATATCGCGTTCCTGGAGAAAATAGGAGCTGATACTTCACATCTTGTCTTAGACATGGAGGATATGGGGCCTATAGGCTATGCTGTAACAACAGGTGAGGAACAGATCTTTTACTTCTATCAGGGACCAATGGGGCACCCGATTCATGATAGGCTCAATATCAAATCCCTGGATTACCGGTACGTGCATTTTGGGACAGGCCTGCCTGAAGATTATATGAAATTTTCAAAAATGACCCAAAATTCCAGGATAGTATTTGATCCAGGGCAGGAGATTTCTTACAGGTATAATGCAGAAAACCTGGAGCCATTGCTGGAAACTGCATATCTCACTATTCTCAATAATTCAGAATATGAAAAGGCTGCCTCAATCCTCGGAGTTTCGGGGGAAGATTTTCTGGAAAGTTACAAGAACCTGATAGTGACTGAGGGAAAGAAGGGTTCAACTTTTTACAGCAATGGCAAGTTTAAATCTTTCCCTGCTCTTGTTGTGGAAAAACCTTACGATACAATCGGGGCAGGGGATGCCTTTCGGGCCGGATTCTATTACGGACTATATCTCGGGAAAGACATTGACGATTCCATTATCATGGGGTCCATCACGTCAAGCCAGGCACTTAAAAAGCCGTTCAGGGATTTCAGCCTAAATGGCGCACAGATCCAGGAACTTTATGATAAACACAGAGAAAACCTCCTTCCGAAATAATTTTACTTAAACATGCTCTTCAACATTTATGCCTGTGTATGAATTTGAAGGAAGAGTCCCTGAAATCGATGAATCTGCATTCATATTTCCAAATGCAGTAGTTATTGGCAAAGTGAAAGTCGGCAAGGAAGTGTGGATTGGACCAGGGGCTGTCTTGAGAGGAGATTATGGGGAAATAGAAGTAGGCGATTATTCTGCAGTGGAAGATAATGTTGTCATTCACGCAAGGCCTGGAGAAAAGACCACTATAGGCAAACACGTCACACTGGGTCATCTTTCAGTTGTACACACACCTGTAATCGATGACTGGGCAGTGGTAGGAATGGGTTCAACGATCTCCGACTTTGCGCATGTCGGGAAGTGGGCTGCAATAGCAGAAGGTGCAGTGGTGAGAAACAAATCTACCATAGCTCCTGAGAGTATAGCTGCAGGTGTACCGGCCAAGGTCATAGGAACAGTTTCTCAGGAATATAAGGATCTCTGGACAGGATACAAGGCCAATTACAACTCTTTCTGCAGAAGGTACACAGATAATCTGAGCCTCCTGACAAAATAATTTAAGTTTATTATGGAATTCATGAAATGATGTTGTCTCATATCCCCATTCTTGATGTAAGGGCAAGAAAAGTAATCGACTCTCGCGGGAATTATACCGTTGAAGCCTCCGTCATCCTGGATTATTCAACAGGAGTCTGCTCTGCTCCTTCCGGGGCCAGCACAGGCGCCACAGAAATGCAGGCATTCCCAAAAGGCGGAGCAGACGAATCACTGAAATTCTTTGAAAAGAACCTGCGGGATAAACTCACAGGCTTCAACGCTCTGGATCAGGCTGGCCTGGATACACTCATAAGAGAGGTGGACGGCTCTGAGTACCTTTCCAATCTTGGTGGGAATTTGGCAACAGCAATTTCACTGGCAAACGCGAAGGCCGTTGCCGCATCACTTGATATACCACTGTACAGATATGTTGGTGGCGCCTTAGCCCGGTCTCTTCCAAGACCGATGGGGAATGTGATCGGAGGAGGGAGGCACTCGCAAAATGGAACTACAATTCAGGAATTCCTTGTTTCGGCCCAGGCCAAGACATTTATTGAATCTGCATACCTTAATACAAGAGTTCACAAGAGAATTGGAGAACTCCTTTCCGAAAAACTCAAAGGGGTAAGTGTAGGTGTTGGTGACGAACGTGCCTGGACAGCAAGCATTAGCGACATGGAAGCAGTAGATATTGTTACGCAGGCTGCAGGTGAAGTCTCCTCAGAACATAAGGTCAAGGTACTGCTCGGCGTGGATTTTGCAGCGACAGAATTTTTCAAAGATGGTAAATATCACTACAGGAACGAAGTAAAGACCAGGGATGAACAGATAGAATTTGCTAACCATTTCTCAAAAGATCTCGGATTCTACTTCATCGAAGATCCAATCGAAGATACTGACTTCCAAGGATTTGCAGAGGTAACCAGAAGGGCAAGGGAAAGAAGCGTAATTGTTGGAGACGATATTTACACGACAAACCCTGAAAGGTTAAGGAAGGGCGTGGAACTGAAATCATCCAATGGTATTCTTATCAAGGTGAACCAGATTGGAACACTCACCAGTACACAGGAAACAGTTAATATTGCCAGGGAAGCAGGAATCAGAAGAACAGTGTCCCACAGGAGCGGAGAAACAACTGACGATTTTATTGCCCACCTGTCAGTTGCTTTTGGTGCAGAGTTCATCAAGAGCGGCACCATTGGTGGAGAGAGACTGGCAAAGTTGAATGAACTCATAAGAATAGAGGAAGACCTCCTCTAAGGATTTCCATGCTTTACATCATGGGGCTGGGTCTGCGCGGGGTCTCCAGCCTCACTAACGAAGAAAACCATATCATCAGGAACTGTACAAAGATTTACTTTGAAACGTACACTTCTATTTCCCCCGAAAGCACACTTGAGGATCTTGAAAGAATCTACACCAGAAATATCGAGAGAGCTGATAGAGAATTCGTAGAGGATGGAAAGGCACTCATAGAACAGGCCAGGAATGATGATGTTGTTCTAATTGTGACAGGAGATCCTCTCTCTGCAACAACACATAACCAACTCCGGGCTGATGCAATTGAAGCCGGGGTTCCAGTGGACATTATAGAAAACGCTTCGATCATATCGGTCGTACCCGGTAAGGTAGGTCTTTTTCCTTACAGGATGGGCCCACCGGTCTCGCTTCCTTTTGCCCAGGACAATTTTCTTCCGAAAAGTGTACTCGAGAAGATTAAATCCAATATTGATTCGGGTTTCCACACAATGCTGCTGCTTGACTTGAAGGAGGGCAGAACAATGTTCCCCAGGGAAGCTGTGGATATACTTCTCAAAATGGAAGACAAGTACAAACTTGGCGTAATATCGGGAGACACTGAAATTTTCTCACTTTCCAAGGTTTCACAAAAGGGGGAAACACTGATCTATGATACGGTGAAAAATATCGCTGTTTCAGCAATGGATTTGTCCCCCTCAGTATTAGTTATCCCTGCCGCGCTCAATCACAGCGAGGAACACTTTGTTTCTGTCTTTAACAAAAAAAGCAGTTATTTCAGGTAATTTTCAACTATCTGCATTACAACGCTGACTGGAAGGTTGAATCTTCTGCCTACATATTCCGGATCAAGTGAGTCGCAATACTCCAAAAGAACGTTCCTTGTTAGATCATCCGGTGAAATGTGGTTGATAAATTCATGTAACTCTCCCAGGAGCTGATCCTTTTTTTCAACAAGCTTGATGCGTTCCTCCATGATCTTGTCAAGTAATATGTTCGTGGAGTCCAATTTCCTGATAAGTTCAGCTGGAGTAAAGTTAAGGGGTTCTCTCCTCTCATAGTCTGAAACAGGTAACTCGAATCTTTTGACTTCGATATAATTCCTTGAATAATCTGCTACAAGTGTAGAGAATCCTGTGGGTTTGTATATTTTTCTGGGGGCACCTGATGCACTGGGCATGAAACCGGCTGATAGTATCAGGTTTGCCTTTTCAAGAAATTCCAGTTGCTTGTTTATGGCCTGCTGGGATACTCCAATCCAGCGGCTTATCTGAAGAGCATATGATTGATCGAGGATAAGACCTCTGAGAATCTCCCTTCTTGTATTGTTCTCGATGGCAGATATGAAGGCCAGAATTTCCTCGTCAATCATTTTTGCTCCTCAGTCAATGGATATATTTCTTCCGCCAGGTGATTCCTTGCTTGCTCTGTCGACGGATACGTCCAAAATACCATTGATGAATTTGGCGCTGGCTGTGTCCGGCTTTAGTTCATATGGGAAGTCCAAAGACTTGAAGTATTTCCTCGGGCCCTCTTTCACCTCAATGGTGACATTTTTCTCCCCAACGTTGAGATTAATGTTTTCCTTGGAGATTCCGGGCAATTCATAAGTAATGAATATCTTGTCCTTGTCCTCGGTCAGGTCCGTGATTGGTTCCCTTACGTCCTTTTCCAGCATTTTAGGCTCACGTCCGTATGCCCTTTCCTGTGGGACATTTCCAAATTCTTCAAAAACCGGTTTTCCGTCTGGCCCTATTTTGTAGGTGAAACCATAAACATAAGGCCCAAATGTCTGAGTTTCCGGATCCTTAAGCATTCTGTCCCATACTCTCATCATTCGCTCATTGAAGCGGTCAAAATCAAATCCAAAGTTCTCAAAGAACTCGTCAAATTCGCTTCTCCAGTCGTCTTCATCTCTTTCACGGCGTCTTCTGTATGCCATGTTATACATCCTCCTGTTGTCAACCATTAGTTGACAACTGATGATTAATAAATTCTATTTAAAGATTTTCAATTATGCTGAAAAGGAATTCCCTTTCCGATTTTCTTACCAAGATCAGTAAAACCTATAGATTGCCTTTCTGTGTTTAACAGAATAGATTCAGTCATTAGAGAAGAAGTTCAACTTATGATGTTAACCATTCTGTCAAATGGCAAAATGATGTTCTGTAATTCACATCTTTTATCTAAATGGAATGGCGTATTTGTTAGTGTACCCATTTTTAACGCTTTTGGTTATTTTTTAGTGTGATTTCTCTTGGAGATTATTAAGGAGGACATTATCATAATTGGGGGAGGCATGGCCGGACTAAGGGCTGCCATTGCCGCAGTGGAGGAGAATCCCAATATTTCTGTTGGGCTGGTCTCTAAGCTTTACCCTCTTAGATCTCATTCCGTTTCTGCCGAAGGAGGAACAAGTGCGGTTCTAAACCCTAAGGACAGCCTGGACCTGCATGCATTTGATACCATCAAGGGAAGTGATTATCTTGCTGATCAGGACGCAGTGGAACACTTTGTAAGCATAGTTCCTGAGCAGATTTACATAACCGATCACTGGGGATGCCCTTGGAGCCGAAACGAAGATGGCACAATATCCCAAAGAGACTTCGGAGGGCTCAGTTTCCCAAGGGCAACCTTTGCTGCAGATAAGACAGGTTTCCACGTAATGCAGACACTTTTCAGCAGATGCCAGAAGTACGACAATATACACTTCTATAACGAATTCTTTGCAACGTCATTAATTACGACAGACAACAGGTTCAATGGCCTTACAGCCATCAACCTTCAGAACGGGGATTTTGTTGTATTCCAGGGAAAGGCCTTTATCTTTTCAGCCGGTGGCGCAGGTAGACTATACCAGTTCAGTACCTATGCAAGCTCAGTTACAGGTGACGGTGATGCAATCGCATACAGGGCAGGAATTCCTCTCAAAGACATGGAGTTCGTGCAGTTCCACCCCACGGGGCTAATACCTTCCGGTATACTGATTACCGAGGCGGCTCGTGCAGAGGGTGGCTATCTCAGGAATTCCGAAGATAAGAGATTCATGGAAAAATATGCCCCCACAAAACTGGAAGAGGCGCCAAGGGACATTGTTTCCAGGGCCATGATGTGGGAAATACTGGACGGCAGAGGGATTAAAGGGAAACATGGGGAGGCCCCATATTTGCATCTCGACCTGCGTCACATAGCAGATAAGCTTGAGGAACGCCTTCCCATGATAACTGATATTGCAAAAAAATTCAACAATATCGACCCTTCTGAGGAAATGATACCGGTTCGTCCAGCCACCCATTATACAATGGGAGGTATAGATGTAAATGTCAAAACTGAAACTGCAATTCCAGGAATATTCGGTGCCGGTGAAAACGTTTCACTAAGTATTCATGGTGCAAACAGACTGGGTTCAAACTCAACAAATGAGTGCCTTGCTTACGGCAATGTAGCCGGCATCAGGGCTGCAAAATGGGCATCGGCCCATTCAATACCAGATTTGGACAGAGAAAGAGCCAACCTTGAAGAAAAACGAATTTGGGAAGAAATCCTGAAGCGTGATGGGAATGAGAATGTTGCATCAATAAGAGATGATCTGAGGACTGGAATGGACCTGAACGTGGGGGTCCTTAGAACTGAAAAGGAACTTGAAAACCAGGTCAGAAACATAAGGCAGCTCAAAACCCGTTACAGGGAGATATCAATCCAGGACAAATCCAGGGTCTTCAACATGCAACTGCAATGGGCCATAGAACTCGGTTTTATGCTGGAACTTGCAGAAATCATAACTATCGGGGCACTCCAGAGGAAAGAGAGCAGGGGGGCCCATTACAGGAATGACTATCCCCACAGGGACGACATCAATTTCCTAAAACACACCCTTGTGACGTATTCTCAGGATGGTCCAAAATTCGAATACAAACCAGTTGTGATAACAAAGTGGCAACCTGCGGAGAGGGTTTACTGAAGTGATTCTATGTCAGGTGAAAACTATACATTTGAAGTCAGGAGAACTAACTTAGATGGGCGCACAAGAATTGATCGTTTCGAGGTCCCAAAAAGCAAGATTTCCACCGTTTTAGAAGGCCTGATTTACATCAATGAAAATTTGGATGGCACTCTGTCCTTTAGGCACTCATGCAGAATGGAGATATGCGGCAGTTGTTCCATGGAAATTAATGGAAAGCCAAAAATGTCGTGTTCCACCATAGCAGAAAGCCTGAAAACAGATAAGATCAGAATAGGTCCTCTCCCGCATTATGAAGTGATCAAGGACCTGGTGGTTGACATAGAGCCCTTTTTTGATAAGTACCGTCAGGTCAAGCCTTACATTATACGTGAGGAACCTGACTCTTCAACCGGTGAGCTTCTTCAGACGCCTGAACAGTTCAAGGTCTATGAGCAGTATTCAATGTGCATAAAATGCGGGTTGTGCCTGGCAGCATGCCCTATTTCCGGTTCTGATGACGAATACCTTGGACCGGCTGCACTTGTGGCCGCCCTGAGATATAATCTCGACAATCGTGACCAGGGTAAAGGAGAGAGACTGGACATTGTTGGAAATGAACACGGTACTTCTAGGTGCCACTTTGCAGGCGAATGCTCTGAAGCCTGCCCAAAAGATGTTGACCCTTCACTGGCTATTCAGATTCTCAGAAGACAGGGAGTAGGTCATGAAATAAAGAGTATATTCAGGAGGCGTTGATACTATGAAAGTAAAGGGCGGAATTACTGGCTGGATCAGAATCTCGCACAAAGGGATTGGTTTCTTCGCCTATACAATGCACAGGATATCAGGCGTTGTCATCGTACTGTATCTCTACCTCCACTACTTCGTCCTTTCAAATCTCCTCAGAGGCGGAGCCACATTCAATAATATAATAACTTCATTCACCTACGGACCCTTTGACATTTTCATAATAATGGACGTCCTCCTTTCACTGGTCATCTTTTACCACGGTGCAAATGGGATACGTCTTATGCTCAATGAGATGGGAATTGGAGTCAAGCAGCACAAATTCCTGTTCTACGCATTCGAGATAGTTGCAATGGCAGTAATGCTGCTCTTCCTTTACTTCGCGTGGCAGACTCTTCTGTCAGGTGGTGGTGTATAATGGCAAACCGGAATATCTCCAGTGAAAAACCGTCAAGGAACAGGACAGGACTCGGCTCAATTCAATGGCTATTCCAGGCAATTACAGGTGCCTTTGTGGTAGCTTTCCTGGGTGTGCATCTTTATGTTGCCCATATAAATGGAGGAAGCCCCATTGAATTATTCGACTCGGTGGTGGCAAATCTCAAGAATCCCTGGTGGCTCGCATTTTTCCTTGCCTTTGTCTGGATCGTCACATATCATGGGCTAAACGGTGTGAAGGGAATAATCTATGAGACTGGCATTTCTGCGAGGGGAAGAAAGATTGTTGCGTATGTGCTTGCCGCGGTATTCCTAATCTCAATAATATACGGCACCGCCCTTTCTCTCATAGTAGCTTCTATGCCTTTCCCATAATAAATCATTCCATCTCCCTTTTTTTGTTTCAAAAGGCTACCCTTATTTATTAGGAACTGGAGTTAATATAGGCGCTCAAGAATGAATGAAATTTATGGTAGTTATTTTATATTTCAATCATCCGCTGGTGCAAGGAATTCCTGTTTAAATATTGGCCCACAGGGGCTAATATATGATAAAATTCTTTATAATAGTCGGACGTATCAAGTGAACTAGCTAGCTATAATTAAGTGGTTCTCATGGCTGAGCAATATTTAAAAACAGAATCGGACGTTCTTATCATTGGAGCCGGTGGGGCAGGCATGCGTGCGGCTTTGGCTGCATCAGATGCCGGTCTCAAGGTGACAGTTGTGTCCAAATCTTTGTTGGGAAAGGCACACACTGTCATGGCTGAAGGAGGCATGGCCGCTGCCCTGGGTAATGTTGACCCAAAGGACAATTGGCAGGTTCATTTCGGAGACATCGTTGAAGAGGGTGTTTATATTGGAAATTGGAAAATGGCTGAAATATTAGCTAAAGAAGCACCTAACAGAGTCCATGAACTGGAAAAGTTCGGGGCACTCTTTGACAGAACTCCAGATGGAAGAATCCTTCAGAGGGCTTTTGGAGGTCACACATACAGACGTCTGTGTCACGTAGGTGACAGAACAGGACTAGAAATCATTAGGACCCTGCAGGATCAGATAATCCACAGGGAAAATGTCACAATAATCGATGAAATGTACATCATTGATCTCTTCCGAAAGGACGGCAGAGTCGTAGGTGCCATTGGTCTCAAGATGGACAAGGGAGAATTCCACCTGTTCAGGGCCAAGGCAGTGGTTCTGGCAACAGGAGGATGTGGCAGAGTATTCAAGATTACTTCCAACTCCTGGGAATCCACAGGAGACGGGATTGGGCTGGCATTCCGCGCCGGGGCAACACTGCAGGATATGGAGATGATCCAGTTCCACCCTACGGGAATGGTTTACCCGCCAGGAGTCAAAGGTCTTCTTGTAACAGAAGGAGTGAGGGGAGAAGGAGGGATACTCTACAACAAGAACAAAGAAAGGTTCATGTTAAGATATTCTCCTGAAAAGAAGGAACTCGATGCAAGAGTTGTTGTTGCAAGGGCCAATTATGCAGAAATCCAGGCAGGCAATGGCACTGAGCACGGGGGGGTATACCTCGATATCTCCTATAAAGGAGCGGAATTTGTAAAGCAGAAACTTCCAAGCATGTATATGCAGTTCATGGAATTTGCCGGGGTAGACATAACTAAGGAAATGATGGAAGTTGCTCCAACTGTGCATTACCAGATGGGCGGAATCAGGGTAGACCCAGAAACTGGAAAATCAACCTCGGACGGGCTTTTCGCTGCTGGAGAAGTAGCCTGCGGATTGCATGGCGCTAACAGGCTCGGTGGCAACTCAATGACTGATATTCTTGTCTTCGGCAAAAAGATAGGAGAAGGAGCATCAGAATACGTCAAGAATGTGGATCTGCTTGAAATAGATGAGACCGAGATTCAGGAAAAGATCGGCATGACACTTGGTTTCCTTAAACAGGGCGGCCTGAATGCATACGATCTCATTGACGAACTTACAACCACAATGTCAGATAACGTTGGTATTGTCAGAAATGGTGACCAACTACAGAAGGCCCTGGACACAATTATCAAACTTAAGGGCCAGTTTTCAGAGGTTTCTGCCCCTGGTGGAAGGAAATACAACCATGGTCTCCTCGCAGCTCTTGAACTAAGAAACATGCTGGTAGCTACGGAAGCCATAGTAAGGTCTGCCATAATGAGGCCGGAAAGCAGGGGTGCACACACAAGAAAGGATTTCCCAAAGAAAAACAAGGAATGGTTGAAGAATATTGTCTGCTTTGAAGAAAATGGCGATTTCAAATTCGACACAAAACCGGTTCCTGAGGTTCCGGATGAATTCAAGCAGTATGTAAAACCGGAGGTTTACTGATGGAAGAAAAAATTACTCTGAATATCTACAGGCAGGATCCCGCCGTTGATGAGAAAGGTCACTATGACAAGTTTGAGGTACCATATGTGGATGGCATGGTAGTCCTGGATGCTGTGAGATATGTTCAGGAAAAACTTGACACCACGCTTGCTATAAGGTGGAACTGCAAAGCTGCAAAGTGTGGTTCCTGCTCCGCTGAAATCAATGGCATGCCTCGCCTGATGTGCAAAACAAGAGTGGATAAAGTTGGGCATAACATCACAGTTTCACCAATGGGAGCATTTCCCCTTATTCGGGATTTGGCGACGGATGTTACCGGCAACTGGAACCTGTTGAGGCAGATACCAAAGTTCACCCCAAGGGAAGACCTCCAGTTTCCATGGAAAATGCACCAGGAAGACATTGAACGATCAAAGGAATTCAAGAAATGTATCGAGTGTTTCCTCTGCCAGGATGTTTGCCATGTAGTAAGGGAACATAACACCACATACTTTGGTCCCAGACATGTTGTGAAGGCAGCATCACTGGATATGCATCCACTGGACACTATTGACAGGTCTCAATTCATGAACAAAGTTGGTGGACTGGGTTTCTGTAATATAACAAAGTGCTGCCAGGATGTCTGCCCTGAACACATTCACATAACGGACAATGCAATTATCCAGGAAAAGGAGAGGGCAGTTGATATGTCATATGATCCAATAGCCAGGCTCATAAAGAAAAAGAGATCAAAAGAGAGGAGTGTGGTCTAAATTGATGGGAAACACAAACAACAAAAATACAAACAAGTCAATGACGCGCATCATCCCAAGCGAATTCCTGGAACCAAACTGGAGGCTGTGGTCATTTATCCTCATGCTCGTACTGGGCATTTACCTGATGATGCTCTATCCTGTGGGATACAGTTCAAGCAACGGTTTAACAGACCCGTTCTACTCGCCGACAGTTTTAGTCCTGCCATTCGTTGGTCTCTTCAGATTAACATGTTACGCTTACAGGAAAGATTACCACAGGCACGTGTTCAACCACCCCAGAAACTGCGAAATAGGTTTCAGGGCTGAATTCAAAGGCAGAGAATACACTGGCGAAACAAGGTTTTTCAGACTGGAGAATTTCCACAGGTATTTCATGTACTTTGCAGTGGCGATACTGCCATTCTTTTACTATGATATCTATCTGTCATTTGTCTACCAGCCTGGATTTACACTTACGCTTGGGGGACTCCTGCTCATAGTAAACACGGCATTCGTAACGCTTTATACTTTCTCCTGCCACGCAATCAGGCATCTCGTTGGCGGGAACACAGACTGCTTCAGCTGCCAGCACCAGACAAGGAAAAGACTGTTCAACGGACAGACTCTGATAAACAACCATCATGAAACATTTGCATGGTTGAGTCTTACAATGTTCTTCCTTGTTGATCTGTTCATAAGGGCAACAGTTGCCGGAGTGATACCGAATATAGTGCTTCTGCACTGAGGTGATATGACATGGCAAAGAATCTAAGCAGTGTGAGATATCCGTTGTTTTTCCTCGGTCTTTTCATTATTGAAGTGGGAGGTTTACTCTACCACTTTCTCAATATTTCTGAAAATGACCTGGTCGCGTTTGCCGCGATTGGATTCATAGTTTACTTTATTTCCCTCGCAGCACCGTGGTCAAGAAAACAACATTAAACTTTTTTTGATTTTAATACCCTATATTTTTCTTTGATAGCTTTTGTAATGTGGAATGAAGGTGGGAAAACTGAACAGTTTGGCCCATGAGGCCAGCTTCATGCTCCGGCGGCGGGGTCCATAATTCTATCAGTTGCTTTTCTTATTTTGAGCCTTTACCTGTTATATTTAAGTCGTCTCGATTTAGCCATGATTAAACCTACAGAAATTGGCTGGCCAATATTTTACATAGTTTATGTACCTTCGGCATTTCCCTTTTTTACTATGCCATATTAAAACGCCCCGGGTTCGTATTCCCTGTTTCATCCATGTTGGCAAGTTTCCTCATTTCTCTGGCAGTTGTTTTTGGGATATTTCCTTATTTTCAGTATATTTACCTTGAAGATATCATGCTGATTCTCGCTTCAGGCATTTTCAAAACAGTAAAGGATTAGTTATTCCTTTTATGGCATTCATCGTTGGCATCAAAGCAAGTAGCCTGAAGGCAGGAATCTTCTAGTCTACTTTTCTAACGGCGTTTCTTTTCGACAGTTTTGACCAGACCCATCCTATTACTATGATTGCCAGTGCGATAAGGGCGAGGTCCGTGAATTTGTTGAACGTGTCTATTATGCTGTTCCAGTATGGTCCAAGGTGATATCCAAAATATATCAGTATTGAGTCCCATATCAATGCTCCTGCAAGTGTGAGACCGAGGAAATGACTTCTGTTCATTTTTGCAATTCCTGCCGGGATAGAAATGAATGTTCTGAACACTGGAACAAGTCTGGTAAGGAAGACCGATGATGAACCGTATTTCAGGAACCAATTGTGTGTTTTTTCAATAGATTCCCGGTCAAGCATTACATATCTTCCATATCGTATGATCAATGGAATACCGCCATAGTCACCAAGCATGTAAGCGAGATAAGCACCCACCATGTTTCCAACACTACCTGCCAGAAGGAGGATTATGAATGCCGGAACTCCAAGTTCAGATGGAAGATTGCCACTGTATGCCATGTAACCTCCAAACGCCATAACAACCTCTGAGGGAATTGGAAGAAGCAGCCCTTCAAGTAGCATAAGGAAAAATATGCCAGGATAACCAAGCGTTTGTATTATTGTGATTATAAAATTGGATACTGTAGTAGCCAATGCTAGGTTCAACACTGATTGGAGATTAAGGTCGATTATATATAAAGATCGTCAATCGTTTCCGGGAAGTTTCGCATAGAAATCTCCCAGCATTGCTCTTACCTCTTCCTCGGGAAGTTCGAACCTCCTCTTTGTAAGACTGCTTTCAAGAAGCATAAGCTCTGCAAGCTCGTCAGGATAGCCCTGTGCATATACTACTTCTTTTATCTGGGAATTCATCAACATTTTTGAGCAAACTATGCAGGGATGAGTTGTTATGTAGATGGTTGCACCGGAAATACTCACGCCGTGAACTGCGGCCTGGATAATCGCATTCTGTTCGGCATGCAATCCGCGGCACAGTTCATGCCTTTCTCCGGACGGAACGTTGAGATCGTCTCTTATGCATCCAACCACGTCACAATGCACAGTTCCAGAGGGAGGACCATTATACCCAGTGGCCAAAACATTCTTGTCTTTTACAATGACTGCCCCCACTTTCCTGCGAGTACAATTTGCCCGTGACGCTGCCAGAAATGCCATTCGCATGAAATACTGGTCCCATGTGGGCCTGTTCTCAGCCATATGGTGCTAAATTGAAACTCTGTTAATAAGATTTTGAAGCAAATATGGATAACTTCTGAACAGAACAATGTGCCTATTAGTGGAATTATTTTTCTCATTGCAGTTGATTTCTATAGGATCATGTCACGTACTTTGAGTTCGTCGGAAGCGTCTTCTCAGGAAATCGAAGATGTAGTCAGGATTCTTGAAAGTGATATACACAGGGGGCTCTCACACGATGAAGCTGGCAAACGTCTCCTGAAGTACGGCGAAAACATCATCAGCGAATCAAGAAAAACGGGCCTTCTTCAGGTTTTGCTAAACGAACTCAAAGAGCCGATGATACTCCTGCTCATAGTCATTGCAGTCCTTTACTCCATTTTTGGAAACGCCGAGGATTCACTTGTAATTGTTGTCATAGTTTTCCTTGTGGTATTGATAGAAACAGTTAATGTAAACCGTGCCAGGAAATCCATAGAGGCTCTAAAGGACATGACCACTCCCACGACTCTTGTAATAAGAGACAAAGCTCTCTCAAAGGAAAAATCGGCTTCCCTGGTTCCGGGGGATCTGGTGCAACTAACTGCAGGGGAGAGGGTTCCAGCCGATGGCCGGCTATGCCAGTCCTTTAATCTGAAAATAGATGAATCATCACTCACCGGAGAATCTTTCCCTGTGGCGAAAGATTCAGACATAATTCCGGTTGGCAATATCCTGGCTGAACTGAGCGACATGGCCTTTTCCGGAACTCTTGTAGTCCAGGGAACCGGGAGGATGCTGGTGACTGCAACTGGCAGGAACTCCGAACTGGGAAAAATTTCAGGGTTGGTTGAGGAAGCAGAAGAAATAGAAACACCACTGGACAGATCGATCGCTCAATTAACAAAAGTCCTTGCATCCCTGGCACTCGCATTCAGTGTTCTATTCCCCGTGATCGGTTACTTCCAGGGACAGAATTTCAATGACATGCTGCTTACCGGATTGTCAATGGCTTTTGCAACGGTTCCGGAGGAACTTCCTGTTCTGATATCGATAACACTTGCTATAGGAGCTTTCTCACTGGCAAAACACAAGGCTGTTGTCAAGGACCTTAAGGCAGCTGAGACTTTGGGAAGCGTCTCCGTGATAGCAACGGACAAAACAGGGACAATCACTGAAAATAAAATGGCAGTTAGTCATTTGTTTTACCATGGACAAACAAGCAGTCAGAATGATTTCTCCAATGAGGAATTCCTGAATGAAATGGTTCTGTCCACTGGCACAATAAGTATTAATCCAGATGAACCAAGTTCATTCAGAGATCCCATGGAAATTTCGATTCTGACTTATTCGATCCTGAAAGGAACAGATCTGGAAAAGCTCAGGATTTCTCACAAATTAATAGAGGAGTTTAGCTTCGACAACAGGATCAAACTATC
>JBJKQM010000061.1:0-6241 GCA_046705365.1 Thermoplasmataceae archaeon | reverse complement strand
GCCATGCTCCTGCTGTAGGTAAGATAGGCAATCCCGGAAGGCTTGTTTCCTTCTGCAATGTAGCCATTGATCAGGTTGGACAGGGTAGCAGTCTTGCCAGTTCCCGGCCTTCCAATGATTACGTTCTTTTTCCCAAGCTCCCCAACAGAAATACCTCCTGATGTTACGGAAACAGGGGAGTCCATCACTCAATCACTTCCAGAAGTTCGCCAAAAGACCTGGGACTCCTGCCAAATTCACCCTCATAAGTTTCTATGAGTTCCTTGATGGTGTTTTCAGACAATTTGTGGAATCTTGCTTCTTCTAAAATTTCCTCGAAGGGTGCTTTTAACATAGGACCACCCCAAGTGCAAATCCTATATGGTAAAAATCAGCTGTTAAAGGGCATATCTCAACGGTCCCACTACAAATTTTGTTTCAAATCACACTATATTTTCATAAGACAATATAGATAAAAATATCTACCCAATATACTCTGGACAAGGAATTCCTTGATGGTTGTAGTTAACACTGCCTGAAAGAAGCTGAATGATGCCCACCTTCATACGATTGATAAAATAAAAATCTAAATGCTGACCAAAAGTCCACTCAGAAATTAGAGAAGATACGCTTATTTTCTTCATTGACCTGAGTATTTCCGCGATCTTCCTTTGTAAACGTGATTGTCAAAGGGACTCCGTTAATTGGAACGTTTGCTACTTTTATTTTATTCTGGCATTAAGTGGAATTATTTAAAAGATCAGAAAGCACACCATATGTATATTATCGCAGCTTAATCTGCGCAATTCATGGTCGTATCAACCATGAAAATTAGGAATGGAGAGATAAGGAAAACGTTGATCGCTAAATAGTGTCCTACCCTATTAATACATGTTAAATCAGGAGGCCATTAACTACCGGTGCTCCAAAATTAGACCTCAGCGTACATCTTCAACTCAAGGATCATGGGTGACTTGCTTGTGATGTTGATTAGCCATTCTCCCGAGGTTAACGTAACTTTTGGAGGAACAGGATATAAACTGATTACGTCCGTACCTGGTTGTAACCCGAACGAATCATATGGTTTGTTCAATGGGGATAGAACGGTAACCGCAGCACCTATGGAGCCATTGTTCCAGTCAAATATCTCCAGCTTCGTGCAGTTCAGTGGTACTCTAAACTCAGTATGGCTAGAAACTTTACCAGTGTCATTCAAATTGAAAAGTAGATGAAGTGCGGAGGCCCCATTTCCATTACTTTTAAATCCTACCTTATTATTTGAAGATGTGCTATTTTCAAGTTCAACATAATAAACCACAGAAGCAGAGAGGATAACCAGTGCAATAACAAATACAATCAACTTGGCTTTCGAATCCATTTCATCAACTCCAGTTTTCTGGGAAGAAACAGGATAGTAAGGTAGATTATTGACGCACCAGCCATCAGGCACGCCAGAATTAAGGGATCATAGTAGGTACCAGTTAAATTCGTGTAATAGGTGTAAGTCCCATTCACTATCCCGACGCTGGTCAGGCCAGTTAGTTCTCCAGCTAAGGAGAAAAGAAAGTTTGGATTCATGGATAAGAAAACAGTCTGCGGTACTGTGGGAGTTTTTGTGAGTGTGCCAACTATTAGTTGGTACCCAATTGTGACAACCAGATAGAAGATAACCGCCAATATTATTGAACCAAATCTGGTTCTCGCTGCCCTTGACAGACACATAGAGGCTAAAACAAGAACTATCGCGGATGCAGCTGAAACAGCAAATACAGTCATGCTTTGAATTGCAGATGACAAAAGTGGAATTTTCCAGGTTTTAGTTAAAACTGTCTCTGCTGAGCCATATGGTGTGAATTGATATGTGGTATATGTTGTCGTAACCGAACGAAGTGTTTCTGATGGAAATCCACCGTACATGATCAACTGCATTAAAAATAAGGATGCTAAGGAAATCAGAACCAGGATAATTGCGAAAAAAACCTGAAATACAACTTTTCCAAAAACTATTCCGGTATCATCGGATGACTGTACCCGCAAGATATCCCAAGTTCCCAACTCTTTTTCTTCAGAAATAGAAATGGAAGGTGCGAGAAGAAATATAAGGAAATAGTTATAAAGGCTGTTGGAAAATCCTAGGTAGACTATCTGGAACACTGACTTGGAATAGGCTGTGCTTGTATTAAGAAATGAATAGGCTATCATCAAGGATAGTACTACATCCGCGGCCATTATCATAAGATAAGCAGTTGATCGCTTGAAGTTTTGAAATTCTTTCGTAAGAGTCGCGAGAAAGAGGCGAGCTTCGGTCATTCTAACACCTCTTGAAATATCTCATATAGGTTCTTTGGTCTTGCCTCGTCAAACCTTAGTCCTTCCTTTGAGAGTATGGATAACAGCTCATCGAAAGGGCCAACAGATATTATTTCCACAGAAGGAAAGTGGATGAGCCCCACCTTAATATTGAGTCTATTTAACGTCTTCCTTACTTCACTTTCTTTTGACGTAAATCTTATAACGTATCTTACATCTTCTCCGTTTTTTATTTCCCTAATAATCTTGCCGTCTTGCAGTAAAAGAATGCGATCAGATATTTTCTCAATGTAATTCAGATCATGCGAGCTTACCACAAATGCATGCCCGTCATTCTTAAGATCTATGAGTGTCTTGGCAAGATCACTGCTGATACCTGGGTCCAACCCATCAAAAGGTTCATCCATTATGTATAAGTCAGAATTCAACGTCAGCATGGCACCAAATAATATTCGTCTTTTCATTCCCTTGGAGCAAGTGGCTAAGACCTTATTCCTATCTTGGTACATTCCAACTTTTTGAAGAACAGCGTCCAACTTCTGTGGTTTATCGGTTGTTCTGGAGAAGAATCTCAAGGTCTCTAATCCAGTTAAGTTTGAATAAACTCCAAGCGTCTCAGGTAGGTATGAGACTCTTGCATTGTGTTTGATTTTCCCTGCATTCGGCACGAGGAGTCCAGCTATAGTCTTGAGCAAGGTTGTTTTTCCAGCTCCGTTTTTTCCTACTATTGCAACACATTCTGATCTCCCAAGAGTCAAAGAAAGACCATCTATCACCAATTTCTTCGCAATAAAACCGAATTTTACAGTGATCGAATCTGCACTCATTATTTCGCCAGACAAGTCCATATTTTTAACCTATCGGTTCTATCATTCAAACACCTATAACTGAAACTCCATCTGAACCAATCCTGATAATAGCCCTTGGAAGATTCATATGAAGAACCGCGGATTGATTACTACTCCCGACAATAGATGATGCGACATAATAATATCCTTCCGGGGCGTTCGTGAAAGTTCTCGAGGTGAAATTATATACAGAGAGATTCCACAATTCGGATACTGTTGGTTTGCCATTGGAAATCGTAAAATGAATCAACCCGTACAGCTGGGGGAATGATGGTGGAGGAATGTATGTCCCACGACTCATATTAACGGCTTGACTGTAGTTCGTGCCACCATAGATTAAGTTGATTCCTTCAATGTAGGTATTCTCGCCAAAATTGAAATGAGTTAGGCTGTTTGTAGAATTTATGTCAGCGCTGATATTAATCAAAAGTTGGTGAGGTAGTTGTGTTGAATCAACTGACAGACTCACGTTAGCGGTTATGTTTGGGCTGGAATGAGAGACAACATATTCATGATAGTATATAGTCCCACCGATAAGAATAATGGAAACTATCAGAACTATATATATCAGCTTCTTTGCTTTGTTCACACACATCGACCTTACTTTTAATTAAATATTTGGGGGAATCGGAGAATAGACCTGATTCCCCTACGTAAACACTTCGTAGTAGTTGTGCTGTGAAACATAGGCCGAACCTGTCAAAGCGTTAAACCATCCATAGTGATAACCGAAAATTCCTTGCGACCATATATTTACATAATTCTCGAACTCCGCTGGTTGAACGCTAGTTCCGACATAGTAGGATGCTGATGTTGGGTTAGTTCCTGTTTGGGCTTGGTTATCTGAAAATTGCCAAGTGGCGTTTCCATTAGTCATAGACACGGGGTTAAGTTCAAACATCGGTATGTTGTACGAATATTCGACAGAATACGTTGTGCTGAGTGAAGTATCAAACACGGTATCCCCTGCCGTCGCGCTAATGCCGGTGGTCAATGTGCCAGCTGATCCACTGCTCTTATCGTTATTGGGTTGATATTCATTGAAAACTTCAGTAATTGGAGTATAGTAACCAGTCTGAGTGTATCCTACAATAGAGTACAGCGATGTTTCACCGCTTCCAGGTCCACCTAGGCCCAAATCTCCTCTGAGCCAATAACCGTTTCCAGAATCTGCAGTGAGATAATTTGTCATAGTGTATATCAAGTACCCGCTTCCCGTTTCGTAATATGCAGAGAAGTTATATTTGACCGTTCCGCCTGTTCCACTGAATTGATGGATATCACTGAAGATTAGAGATACCCCATTAGTTGTGACCGACGATTGCTCAGATTGGGCAGTAACTATTTGACCCATAGCTGTCGCGGTGGTCATAGAAAGACACCAACTGTGACAAAAGCTAAGAGGGTTTTCACGCTCCGATTCCCTAAAGTCATTTATGATCACTAAAAAAACACACTTCACATCTATTTAAACATGCCTATAATCATCTTTATAGTAATATATAGTTATATATATATATATTTTTTACCTCAAATCAGTAGTAGCTCTCGATTTTCACTATTTTTGGCCTAACCCAACTTTATGTTTGCTGTGGTAACGAGGTGATTCCTCATGCTATCAACTCACTAAAGGCGTAATGGCCTCTTCTTCTTTTACACTCACTCATCTGTATCCAGAAATATACTTGTATATTGCCCCCTTTTCTCAGGTGTTCAAAATCCATGCTGTCCTTCTAGATATCATAGGTAAATGAAACTCCATAGAAGTCCTTCAGCCCATCGACCGCTCCTTTTGGCTCTTGAATTTTGGAGAGAATATTATCTTCTGACCTTATAAGGTCAAATCCTTCGCGCGTAGCGACTCCTGACAGCTTCTCAGAGTATCCCTTCAGGGATTCATTTTCCTTGATCATGTCAGCGACCCTTGTTTCAAGGTACTTGGTGCTGAAGCCTTCAGATATCCCTTTATTGTTCAGGTTCCTTATCCTCTGTTTCAACTGGACGTTCGCCGGGAGAGCAGCAATAGGACTACCTTTCACTCCAATAACTCTATAGTCTTCTCAAACGTTCTGGAATTTCTTCCAAGTTCAGCCCCGAAGGTTTCTATAAGTTCTTTGAACGTTTTTTCGGGTAATATGTGGGTTAGGCAGTTCAGAAATTTCCTCGAAGGGAGCCTTCAGCATGGAACCACCCCAGGTGCAAATCTTAGGCGGTAAAAATCAGCTGTGGAACCCCATATCTCAACGGTCCCATCATATTCTTTTTTCTCAGCTCGAACTACTGATCTATGTACGATTTCACTCCGTGATTGGTCCCAAAACACCAAGTACATCTTTCCCCAGTTTGGTAA
Source organism: Thermoplasmataceae archaeon (assembly GCA_046705365.1). Lineage (GTDB taxonomy): Archaea > Thermoplasmatota > Thermoplasmata > Thermoplasmatales > Thermoplasmataceae > JAJZOM01. The sequence continues at coordinate 754 of JBJKQM010000061.1, read as the reverse complement.
GCTCCAAGTGCTTGTCTAGAAGACCCATCCTTTTCATCCTTTCACACTTTTGATCCCCTGGATGCCGTTCCTTTTTTCTCTTTAGCCTTGAAACGCAATCATCACTGATCATCTCCAGGTATGCTGCAGTGTCTATGCTTTTTAAGGTGGAAATTCCAAGTTTGGTAAGCTGAAAATAAGTGTGGTGTTTGTGGACTTCTGCACTCTTCTTAAGTTTAGCCTCAGTCCTCTTTATTGAAGTATTGGTGAATTTTTCGATGAGCCCATCTTCTTCCAGTGCATTCAGGTATTCCAAAACTACTGGCCTTTGAATTTCAGTGTACCTACTGATGTTCATGGCATAATCGACCTTGGCCAACCAAAAATGTTCCAGGATCCGCAGGAGTCTGTTCTCCATTACCAGTTTGCTCCTGAGGTGTTCCATGTCTGGAAATGCAGTTAAAAGTAAAATATTGATCCAGGTGCTAACTTCATCTGTTTAGAATCGGAAACTGAAATATTCACATAGAAAAATAGATGTCTGGTGGATCAACCTGACCCACCATGAACTGAGTAAATTAGGCTATCTGGTTGTAGGCTGCATTTGTGCCATCATAGTAGGTAAGACTCCATGTCTGAGGGGCATCCAGGGTGAAAGGCAGCATGTAGCTGTTGTTCAAAAGAGTCATTCCAGATGGGCTTGAACCATATGTCATGTTATAGAGTGATCCGTTGAAGTGGTAGTTCAATATCTGTGATTCTGCCACTGGTTGGA
>JBJKQM010000060.1:0-4409 GCA_046705365.1 Thermoplasmataceae archaeon | reverse complement strand
CTACACCCGCTGTCAAGGCCATTAGTTACCTCTTTTGGAATACTCGGAATCATTTACATGATTATTCTCTCAGCATGGGGAGCATTGTCACCAGGTGTTCAGATACCAAACTCTGAAGTATTTGCAGTTCTTGTTCCGCCGTTTATAATAGTTGTGGCAGGGGTAACATTCCTGTCTAGGCTTTACAAGAAAGGGAAATTTAAGGTTTCACCAGGCAAGATCACGACATCATTCCTACTGTTCCTCTTTCTGATGATGTTTGCAGCCTATTCCTTCGGCCAGAATTTCACTGTGAGCCTCGTTAATATGAACGGTCTCAACATTGTTTCATCACTCTTTACTGGCGGAGTCATGGTTTTTGGTGCAGTGGGTACGATGAAATCGGCGAATCTGTCAAACGAATACGAAAAGAAAAAGGAAAGCGCAAACACCTACCACATGAACAAGAATGTTGCAATGATTCTTTCTGCATTAATGGCAGTCGGAGCAATTGTGATAACCTATCTCATATTCCAGCTGGATCCAATTGGAGCAGTTTCAAATGCAGAATTTGGCATTGGAATTGGCTTCGTTCTGATTCTTGCCGGAACTATAATGAGGGTCTATAGGGCAGCGTTCTACGATGAGTGATATTAGAGTTAAGGGATTTGACGACGTTTCGTTCTGGAGGGAGGAAGACATAGGCTTGATAGTAATTCGAGCATCCTCCACAGGTCAAATCAGAAAGAAAACGCTTGATGAGCTTATAATGGCCCTGAGTACAGCATCAATAGACTCATCCATTAAGAGCATAGCAATCACCGGGCAAAATGAGGTATTCTGCAGAGATATTGGTGACTGGGAAAACCCTACTGACATTCTCAATTCACTCAGAGCCCTAGCTTCAATAATATACTCTCTGGAAAAGCCGATCAATGCTATCCTGAATGGAGATGCAACCGACACTGGCTATGAGCTAGCTCTGCTTTGTGATACCATAATTGCTTCACCTGAGGCAAAGTTGGGTTTCAATACATCTTATATGTTCTCTATGGGCGGTTCACTGTCTTCCCTGAGATTTAACGGAATAGAGATTGCGAAGGCTACTGAGAAGGTTAATTGTGATTATGTCTTCCCCCATTCTGATCTCCTCGGTCAGGCCAAGACTAAGATTCAAGAGATATGCAGCAACAATTACGTGTTACGAAGAAAAAATCGTCTTCGGTTAATCAGAGAGGCAGTTGGCGAGGAACATATCGCCATATTGTCCAGTATAAATGAGAGTAATAATATGTTCACTAAATCAAAACAAATAGGAGTCTGATAATAAAATGGCAAGCAATTTGAAAGGTTGGATTGGTTTTCTGGTGATTACTGTCATAATAATTGGCGGTGCCTTTGGCACATCACATATTCTTAAAACTTCCACAGCAGGTACATCCATTTCAGGAATCACTGCTTCCGGAGTAAATGGTTACTATGACAGTGCCAACCAGACTTTTCTGGCAAATGTCACACAATCAACCAGCAACGTAACATTCAGCATAAGCATGAAACTTACTTCTGCTACCGGAGCATTAAACATTTCTGTCGTTTCTCCTGCAATAGAGAATCTGAGCGCATTCAACACCACGTTCACAGCACTATACAACAAGATCTATAACGACTCTGTAAATGAGACTCTGAAAAACGGCGGGACTCTTAATGCAACTGTAAATGCATCACTTGCGGAAAATGCAACTAGACTGGCTACAACATACGCAAACCAGAATCTTACGTACAGCCTATTCCCTTCCTTTTCCAAGGATGTATCATTTACGGGCGGGGCTTATGTCTTTAACCTGACGGTGCAGCTTAATGCTACCGCTTTGAGCTTAATGGCAAGCGGGCAACAACTCTCTGCTGTGGTAAATGCTGCTGCCGGTTCTTCTTCAGCCAATGCCGTAATAGTATTTTCAAAGGTTTGAAGAAACCTTCAAATTTTTTAAAACCACAACAATATTTTTCCGTTTCAGGAAATATTATTTCAGCATTAATGCAGCTTCAGAAAGTAAAATAGAGAACTGGTACTGCAATTAGAACAGCAAACAGGGATGACAGAAAGTTGACTTCTCCCTTGCTGAGGATATTTCTGTTCTCAAGGGTTGCACCCAATAAGCTGTCAATCTGGCAGCCAAGAAATCCAAGTGAACCCACGGTAAGTGTTTTAATGAGGCTGAATCCACCAGGGTTCATCAGGCCGTAGGTAACAGCTACAATGAAGGCGCCCAGTAATGCGGCCCCCTCTCCAATCCTTGAAACGCCTCCATTGATCCCGGGAGTGGCTCTTTTCAACGTTGTAATCATGTACACTTTTTTGTCTACTATGCCTATTTCTGATGCAAAGGTGTCAGAGTTAACGACTGCCAGAGAAATTGTGAAGAGTTCAAAATAATGGAAATAAAAGGCATGGCTCAAAACGTTGGCAAAGTTCAGTCCGGAAAGTGCAATTCCAATAACTGCAGCATAGAATACGTTTGAAACTCTTCTTTCACCAACTTCGCCTTCCTGCAGATTCTGTTTCTTTTTAAGATCAAAATATGCTTTGGTAGCCAGATGAGAGCTGATGGCAAAAACCAGCAGGACAACCAGCCAAGCTATTGAGCCAAGAAAAGAAACAATCAGACCCACTACCAGGGCTGCAGCAGTGCCTTTGAGATCGAAAATATTCATGATTCTCGAAACAGCGAAAAGAACGCCGAGTATTACAAGAATGAGGATGGTGTCAGTCAGATTGTATATGATTTACCAGCCTCTTTCCTGGAGTCTCATTTCTTTGGGCATTTGCTCTATGTCCAGTCCCTGCATTCCTGCCAGTCCTGATGAGACTTCACCGATTATCTTGTAGTCTTCAAAGTTTTCAACAGCTTCCACAACGGCCTTAGCCATTCTCTCAGGGTTTTTGGATTTGAATATTCCACTACCAACGAAAACTCCGTCAGTTCCCATTTTCATCATCAATGCGCCATCAGCCGGGGTTGCAACTCCCCCAGCTGCGAAATTAACAACAGGGAGTCTGCCCATTCTCTTTATGTCTTTTAGGACCTTTACAATCTCAGATTCAATTTTCTCTACGCTCAGTCCATAGTAAAGGTTGTACTCCGTAAGGTAATCTTCATTTCCAAAGAGGTCCTGTGAAGCAGTTCTTCTCAGGTTTGCATATGATTTTGCGATTGTTTCTGAGACTTTTCTCAGTTCTTCATTGCTAAGATCCTGCACGATCTTGATTTCCTCGTTTACCATTCTAAGGTGCCTTACAGCTTCGATAATATTGCCTGTACCTGCCTCGCCCTTGGTTCGGATCATTGCGGCACCTTCAAAAATTCTTCTGACCGCTTCCGGGAGTGTTCTTGCACCACAGACAACAGGGACTTTGTATTCCTTCTTATAGAGGTGGAAGAACGGATCGGCAGGGGTCAAGACTTCACTCTCATCAAGCATGTCGACCCCAAGGTTTTCCAGCGTGTACCCTTCTGAGAGGTGGCCGATTCTGACTTTGGCCATAACAGGGATAGAAACGGCATCAAGAATTTCTTTAATCTTTTCCGGGTCTGCCATTCTGGCGACTCCACCAGCGGCCCTAATGTCCGCCGGTACTCTTTCAAGGGCCATAACCGCAACAGCTCCAGCAGATTCAGCTACTTTTGCCTGTTCAGCGGTGGTGACATCCATAATAACTCCGCCTTTGGTCATTTTGGCGAAACCTCTCTTTATCAGTTCGTCACCGAATCTTAATTGTGAGACATCTATGGACATGTTAATCTAAAATGGATAGGTAGAACTTATAAATAGCTTTATAGAGTGAATTGCGAGTCTCTATTTTTACGGTTTTGGTAAACCTTTTCCGATTCTGCAGCCCAAAGGTTTAAGACAACAATATCATAACTCATTCGAATATTAATGGCTGATCCCCACATGCACGGTGTTGCCATAATCATTCCAGTAGTAAATGAAAGGGCAAATCTTGAGACTCTCCTACCAAGGCTTGAGCCTTTCCAGGTATATATTGTGGACGATGGAAGCACCGACGGTACCCAACAAATCTGCAGCAACTGGTCTAATGTTCATCTAGTTGAAAGACACAGAAGAATGGGGCTCGTCTCTGCGATAATTGAGGGGTTCAAGAAAATACCAATGCAATCCAAATATGCAGTGGTTATGGATTCTGATTTTTCACACGATCCGTCATATATACCTTATCTGATTAGAACTGCAGTTGACTCAAATTCCGACCTGGTGATAGGATCTAGATATATTCCTGGCGGAAAGAATGGGGATAGCCTGAAAAGAAGGATTATAAGCCTTGGTGGAAACATAGCTTTCAGGTCAACCTTTTCGGCTCGAGTCAAAGATGCTACAAGCGGATATCGGGTTTATTCTACCAGAGCCAT
>JBJKQM010000059.1:0-9416 GCA_046705365.1 Thermoplasmataceae archaeon | reverse complement strand
GTCAATGGCATGAAGATGGTCAGGGAAAAAAATATCCCGATTGACACTCTTCAAGGAATCAACATGGAAGGCAATCCTCCCCTTGAAGGCATTAAGATCCTTGATTTGACGCAGGCAATGGCAGGTCCCATGGCAACAATGCTCCTTGGAGACCTGGGTGCGGAAGTCATTAAAATTGAGCCCCCTTCCGGCGACCAGACCCGACTCTGGGCCCCACCATACATCCACGGATTGTCTGCGTATTTTATGAGTGCAAACAGGAACAAGCGCAGTATTTCCATAGACCTCAAGAAACCGGAAGGCCTGAAGATACTGAAGAAACTGGCTTTGGATGCCGATATTATCATAGAGAACTTCAGGCCTGGCACCCTGGAAAAACTGGGACTCTCCACCAAAGAGACAATGGAACTGAACCCTAAACTTATTTTCTGCAGCCTTTCCGGATTCGGGCAGACTGGTCCACAGAAAGACTGGCCGGGATATGATCTCACTGTACTGGCCAGCAGCGGCCTGTTGAGCATCAACGGTGAAGAGGGAAGAACCCCCATTAAATTTGGAGTGCCAATCGCTGATATTGTGTCAGGAATGTTTGCTGACATCGCAATACTGGGTGCACTTTACGAAAGGATGCAGAGCGGGAAGGGCCAGTATATTGACATGTCCATGCTTGATGGGAATTTCCTGATCCTGTCACATCAGGCTTTCAACTACTTTGCGACTGGCAACAACCCCAGGAAACTTGGTTCCGCACATGCAAGTATTGCTCCATATCAGGTATTCAGGACTTCAGACAGCTTCATAGCAATAGCAGTTGGGACCGAAAAGCTGTGGGGAGAATTCTGCAGGAGCATCAAGAGGGAAGACCTCCTTGCCAATCCCCTTTTTTCAACAAACAGGGAAAGGGTACAGAACAGGGATGAGCTGGTCGGAGAGCTCGAGGAAACATTCACCAAAATGACTACCGGGGAATTGTTTTCAATTCTTTTAGCGGCTGGAATTCCCGTTGCACCCATAAATACCGTTGGGGACGCAATAAACAGCGAACAGCTCAAATCCAGGGACATGGTAACAACAATGGATGCTCCCTACGGCAAGATTCCAATGCTGGGAACACCATTTAAGCTGTCAAGAACCCCTGGAAAGCTGGCCAAAGCTCCGCCTGAATTGGGTGCAGACACCGTGGAGGTACTGGAATCCGCAGGCTATACCACGGAAGAAATTGAGAAGTTAATAGAAAATGGAACTGTCAAGGTTAAAAAATAGGTTGGTCTGGTGGTCAGGAATGGCTGCAGACCGGCCCAAATTCATCCTCTGATATGGCAACTTTCTCCCCGCTGCTGAATTGCTGTTCAGTCCTGCAGAAGCCTCTTGCACCGCCTGGCGTCTCAAACAGAACAATGCTGTAAGCATCAGGGAACGGGCTCGGGGTTGCAATCAGGTGAACAGAATCAAGGACCTTTCCCTCAGCTACCTCTATCTGCTTGATCTCACTTGAATGGCATTCCGGGCAAACACCTCTCTTGAATAGAAACTCTGCAGAGCATTTCTGGCACTTGTTGAATAACATTCAGCTCACCTCATAAACGAAAGATGTTGAGTTATTTCCGAAACCTGCCATGCTCATGGAAAAACCTGTAGTCAGGTTCTTGGCCTGCCTTTTGCCAGCCTGTCCAGTCAATTGGAGATATATTTCTGCAGTCTGCGCAACTCCACTGGCTCCAATGGGATGACCCTTTGAATTCAATCCTCCACTTGTATTGATCGGGAGTCTGCCATCCAGGGCCGTTTCACCAGTTTCCAGTGCCTTCCAGCCTTCTCCTTTCGTGAAAAATCCAACGTCCTCAGATTCAACGATCTCAAGGATGGACGCCATGTCGTGCAGTTCCGCAATATCAACGTCCTTGGGAGTCTTTCCAGCTCTACGGAAGGCTATTTTGGAGGCTTCCTTGACAGAATCTATGGTCACGAATGATCTCCTTGAAGTGATGGATGCAGTTCCTGCACTGGCACCCGAACCAGTTATCCTGACCGCCTTTCCGGAATGGCTACTGCTGTTTTCGTCGCTGGTCATCAGCAGGCTCACCGCCCCGTCACTCACCGGGCAGTATTCATAAATCCTGAGAGGATCGGCAATTACCTTTGACTCCATGACTTTTTCAAGGGAAACCGGCGCCTGAAAATGTGCATATGGATTGAGGGACCCATTGAAGTGGTTCTTAACTGCTACCATTGCTATGCTTTCCCTGCTGGCTGAGAACTCATGCATATACGATCTTGTCAGGAAAGCCGCAAGCGAGGGGAGCGAGACTCCTCCTCTCCTCTCCTCTGGGGGAAGAAGTGAGGCAATGATCCTGGTGGAATTCTTTGTCGGATAACCGGTCATTTTTTCTGAACCTATGACGAGGACATTCTCGGCTTCACCAGATGTTATGAGGGATTTGGCCACCAGGACCGCAGATCCTCCGCTTCCACTTGTGTTATCAACCCTTAAGGAAGGGGTGTTTTCAATTCCAAGGTGAGTCGTTAGGAGGTTGTTAAGCCCAGACACATCGTTGAATTCACCAGAATAGGAGTTGGACACAACGACAAAATCTATACTGTCTCTGTTCTTTTCAACAATCGGCAGTGCAGACTCCCTGGAAATATCGAAAATATCCTCCTCTCTCTTGCCGAACCTGGCAAAATTTGCAGCAATAATTGAGGTCATAAGCTAAAGAAAAGATTCTGGATTAAATAATTGTTTACTACTCGAGTCCACCCGGGATCATTGTACTGAATCCCGCATCAACTTCCAGAATCTGGCCAGTGGTGATGCTGTTGAACATCAGCATGTTAATGGCTTCAGACACCGATCGGGCACTGTGTCTCCCAGCAACACCGAGTTTCTCCTCCATTTCCGGTTCTCCACAGTTTTCTTTTGCAATAAATCCTGGAGCAACCGCATTCACTCTGATATTTCTGGTATAAAGTTCCCTGGCAAGGTGTCGGACCATGTAATCAATGGCACCTTTTCCTGCGGCATATCCCAAATGGCTGTTCATGTAGACATTCTTCGCGGCTGAGATCACTATTATTGAACCACCTTTCTCCGGGAATAGGGGAAGAGCAGCCTCCACAACATTGTAGAAAGTGGTGGCGTTGTTGTTCAGGGCATTTGAGAAATACTCTGGATCCACCTCTTCAGGTTTCTTGCTGGAATAAAATCCTCCTGCAAGGTGAACGACTCCATCAAGTCCCCCAAGCTTTGAAGCAAGCTCCCTGTAGGAAGCTGCAACATCATTGTGTTTCATAAGATCGCACCGGGAATATATTGCTCCTATTTCGTCTGCGGTTTGCTTCCCCCTGTTGCTCCTGGATATTATTCCGACCCCGTTGCCTGAATTCTTAAGAAATCTGGAAATACTGCATCCCATGCCTGTCCCAACTCCGGATACGATTATTTTGCTCATCAGGATGTTTAATGGTTAAGTCATAAATTAGTTTGCTTGAAGTCTGGATACCCAGTCGTTACACCGTTGGGGAACAGCCCAACATAAAATGACAGAAGCATGAGTTAGACACAATTATGAACCACTTCATTATCAGGAAATGATGAAGTTATCTGAACCGGGAAGGATAGGAGACCTGGAGATCAAGAACAGACTTGTTATGGCGCCAATGATATCCAATCTGGCAAATCCTGATGGCTGCACCAATGAGAACCACATAGCTTATCTGGCAGAGAGAGCAAAAGGTGGGACAGGCCTAATCATAACAGAATATTCCTATGTGAACAACCTTAATGCAAGGGGTTCCAGGAACCAGTCCGGCGTTTATAACCCTGACTTCATTCCAAAGTACAGGAGACTCACCGAAAGGGTCCATTCCCACGGTTCAAAGATTTTCATGCAGCTTGTTCATGCCGGCGGCAAAGCTTTTCTGAATACAAACCGGGAGGGACCTATAGCTCCCACTGCCACGGATTATGTTGGGTACACTCCAAGAGAAATGACTGCCGATGATATAGAGGGTGTGAGGGATGATTTTCTCAAGGCTGCCAAATTTGTAAAAGACGCTCATTTCGATGGAATAGAACTGCACGGGGCACACGGATACCTCATTCAGGAGTTCCTTTCCCCTGCACTGAACAGGAGATCAGACCGTTACGGGGGCACATTTGAAAACCGCCTTAGATTCCCGCAGGAAATAGTGGACTCCATAAAGTCAGAAGTGGGGATTACAACCGGAATAAGGCTCAGCCTCTATGAGGATGACCAGGATGGTTACGATGCAGATTATGGAGTAAAGATAGCAGAAAGCCTTAACGGTATAGATTATGCCCATTTCTCAGCTGGCAGGTTCGCTCCACCAGGCTCTTCATCATCATTTTATGGAGGCAAGGCACACATAGCATCAAGGCTCCCCAGAAAGCCAAATGTGACAACCATCGTGGTGGGAGCAGTTACCCAGCTGGAAGATGCCATGAAGGTACTGGAAAAATCAGATTTTGTTGCTGTAGGTAGGGGCCTGCTTGCGGATCCTTACTTTTCCCATAAGCTCCTGAATGATCCGGAAACACTCAGGCCATGCATAAGATGCAACCAGGCTTGCAGGGACCTTGGATTCGGGGAAGTCAGATGCACGGTTAATCCGGATCTGGGGCTTGAAGCAATAAGGAAGGAGAAGATCAGAGGGAATGGCGAACTTGCAATAGCAGGTGCAGGCATAAAGGGGCTCGAGGCCGCAGTGACAGCTGCAAAGAATGGTTTTATTGTAACACTTTATGACGAAAGAAGGGAAATTGGAGGGCAGCTTCTGGACATATTTGACCAGAAGAAGAGAGAAGAATTCCACATTTTGCTGAAGTACTATTCCAACGCAATTAAGAAGCTCGGAATCAGGTTCGTGCCAGGAAAAAAGTATGAGGGAGAAGGAATCTATTGCCTCCCGGATACCGTATATCCTGATCTGGACGCCGGGGAAACCGTCAGAATAGATTCAAATGTGTACAAGTACCATGATCTTGCCCTAAGACTGGCCAGGGATCACAAAGTCATAATGTCTAAAAGGAGCCTCACGAGCCTGGACAGGGTCAGGCAACAGGCCTTCATGGAGCTGGCTGGAAAAGCAGGCATAACCTTTACAGATGATTCAAACGAAAAATTCCACATAAGCCTGATCCAGAGGCGCCAATATGATATCAGAGAGGCAATGGTAGCAGGAAGGGAAGCTTTCTACAGGTATGTTGAGAAAGACTCTATCGAGTCTCTCTAGAATTTTCCCTGTTGAGTTTTCTCTCCATTTTTGTCCTGACCCACTTCACTTCCCTGGCTTCTTCAGGGGTAAGTTCAAAGGTTTCCGTTATCTTTTCTTTCACAAATTCTGGCGGGATCTCGTTTACAAGGAACACCTCATCTGTCGCCATGTATACTTCTCTCCCTGATTCCCTCAAACCTACAACATCTACTTCAACCACAGTTGGTGAATCTATGTGAAACATTCCGGAGACATATGCCTGCCTCGGAGTAAGTGATAGGTGGATCCAGCTCTTGTCAGATGGGCTGATTCCCGTTTCGCGGATAAACTCAAGCTCCTCCTCTGTTGTCTGGTAGTAGAGAATGTCCGGGACACCTTCAGTGGGCTGGTCATCCATATTTACCGGAATTGTGTGGCCGTATGCAGCTCTGATTTCCTCTTTATCATTGATCTGGTATCTCTTCTTTGGGTCTGTCCTGACAAGGGCTTCTACATGAAAAGGCGTGAGCCACCAGAAGTTCTTCCGCTGGGCTTTTATAACCGGTATTACACTGTAAATTTTCACCCAGCCATGCTCATTCAGCCTCACACCGTAATTCTCCGGGAAATGCCTGAGCATCCCCGCAAGTATTCTTCCAACACCCTCCAGCTCGTTCTCTCTCATGAGCAGCTTTCCGCGGTTTCCGCAGGCTGGACATTCCGGTCCCCTGAACGCACCGTGCGAATTGCAGCTCCTCAATTCATTTGTCACAGGTCATTACCTCCCGCAATAGCTTTTCCGATATCTTTAGATACGGATACCAGGCTGTATTCACCTTCAATGGTGTCGGTCACCACCAGGCTGTCCACTTCAGCCTCTATCCTCTTTCCGGATTCCTTTGCAAATATACCGTGGACAGCACACACACTGATCCTGGCTGCTCCGTGTTCTTTGAGTAGCTTTACAGCTTTAATAATTGTTCCACCGGTGGAAATCATGTCATCAACGAGAAGTATGTTCTTCCCCGAAAGTTCAACATTTGGAAGAGTCATTTCCACAGTCTTTGAATCAATTCTTTTCTTGTCAATGAAGTGGGATGGTATATGGAGAATATCTGCCATCTTCTGGGCCTTGTCAAATCCACCGTCGTCAGGCGACATTACGAGATCGATATTCTTGTCAAGGAAATATTCGCTTGTTGTCTGAATCACGCTTATGTTCCTGAACGGCTTTGCGGAGAATCCTATTGTTTCCGGGTCATGGATTTCAACGCAGATTATCCTGTCTGCAAACTCCTCTATGGCCCTTGTGACAACCTTGGATGAAACCGGTTCCCCGGGATTGTAAATGCGGTGTTGTCGGGAGTAGCCATAATACGGAACCACGGCAGTCACATTGCTTGATCCCCCCTCCCTTGCAGCATTGAGCAAGAGGAGCAGTTCAAGGAAATCCGAGTCGCTTCTGATGTTCCCTATTACTGTAACATCGTTGCCCTGAAGCCCTTCCAGGATTCTGACGTACATTTCACCATCAGGGAATCTTTTTCTCTCCACTCCAGAAATCCTGGCACCTAGTTCATCAGCCACTTTTCGGGCCAGAGATTCAGAAGAGCTGGACGGAACTATTATCATGATTATTTTCCGCTATGAGGTATAAGTTTAAAATTTTGTTCAATGTGGCTGAATATGCTATCCATTACCGCTAGTTTATAGGGGTGAAAATTTTAAGGTAATTGTGAAGGACTCTAAGATATGGTTTAATGGAGAGATCCGGAATTACAGCGAAGTCAGCGTTCCCTTACTGACACATTCACTGCAGTATGGCTCTGGTATATTTGAGGGAATAAGGGCGTACGAGACAGAAAACGGTCCGGCCATTTTCAGGTTGAAAGAACATGTTGACCGGTTCATACTTTCAGCAAAAATATACAGAATGAATCTTAAGTTTAGTGCAGAGGAACTTTCAAGGGCTATTGTGGAGGTTGTGAAAATCAACGGGTTTAATTCCTGCTACATCCGGCCATTTGCATATTTCTCTGATGACAGTGTTTCCCTGGGCACAATAGGAAAGCCGGTGAGCGTCGCAATCATCGCAGTTCCTTTCGGCCAGTACTTTGGCGACAAGATAACAAAAGGGATCAGGTGCAAGATATCTTCATGGAGGAGAATTAATTCTGACATCCTTCCAATACTTGCAAAAGCAAGCGGCAATTACCTCAACTCAGTAGTTGCAATGGGCGAGGCAGAATCTGCCGGGTACGATGAGGCCATCCTGCTGACCAAGAACGGTTACATTGCAGAGGGTCCCGGGGAGAACATATTCATGGTAAAGAACGGGAAACTGGTCACACCAGGACTGGAATCGGATGTCCTGTTCGGCATCACCAGATTCACCCTCATACAGATTGCTGGAGAAATGGGTATAGAGGTTGAGGAGAGGCAGATACACAGGGACGAACTGCACACATGTGACGAGGCTTTCTTCTGTGGAACTGCTGCTGAAGTCACTCCTGTGGTGGACGTTGACAACATTCCTGTTGGAACCGGAAAGCCAGGACCCATCACTGGCAAGATGGGGCGGAAGCTCATGGATATCGTATCCGGGAAAGTGCCCGAGCATCTTGACTGGTTGACACCAGTGAAATGAGAATCATGTATGATCCATACGGTTCCAACTGTACCAAAGCACTATTATATGGGTACCTGAATTAAGTGCCGATTTAAATGAGCAGAAAAACTGAGTCAGATCTGGGCGTACTCGGTGGAGTTATAGGCATCATAATTGGTGCTCTTTCCTTCATAGTAAGCGGTATTCTCTCCCTCGTGCAACTCAGATTTGAGTCTGGGATCGTCATTGGAATAGTTGCAGTTGTTCTTGGATTCCTGGCCATTTTTGGTGCAGGTGTTACCAGAAGGGACAGGCTTGTTGGCGGAATTGTGATGATAGTAATTGCAGCCCTTGGCTTCGAGCTTGTTGGCGGATTCTATATCATTTCAAGCATACTCGTCCTTGTGGCAGGAATTATTGCGCTTGTGGAACATTTCCGTTGAGTTCCGATAAAAATCAACCACACAATAAATTTCTTTTTTGAATTTGATAATTTTGTTAAAGGTCTGATTGAGTGCCCGACAAAAATTAGGAGGCATGATTGGCAGCCTTGCAATATTCTTAATACCACTCAACAGGTTGGAAAAATGATGGTTGGAATATAAAATATGACGGTAGATTTATCAAATTAGACAAATTTATGTATTAAAAATACATATTAATTTATATTGACTACCACTAGGCAGAAAACTGTTCTGAGGACTTTCAGGCTTTCTGAGGAGTTGAGCGACTTAATCGACAAGGAAGCTTCACAGAGAAAGTCCAGTGCCAATTCTGTGGTCAATTCCATTTTAATTAAATATTTCCAGTGGGATTCTTATGCCAGGCGTTTCGGCTTCGTCAGCATAACAAAAGAAACTTTCAGAGGATTAATTGTTGGCTATGACGAGAACGAACTCATGGAAATCGCAAGAGAGGTGACGGCGCAGGCTCTCAGAGATTTCATGTCATTTAGGTTTGAAAGGCAGAGTATCAGAAGCTTTCTGGACTGCATCGAATTGATTACGGATTATGGTTACCTTGGGGAGCTCGAGATTAGAAACAATGGTCCGCTGTATAAAATACACCTTGTACACTCTCTTGGCAAGGAAGTATCCATTTTCATAGGGTATGTATTTCAAGGTCTTCTGCGCGAAATAGCTGGAGTCGAATCTGATTTCAAATCCAGTGGAAACCAGGTTGAATTCAATTTTGTTGCCAACGAGTAACATCCAGACGTAATGGACAAATTTTTTTTGAGGTAAAAAGATCTAACAGTTGTGACCGTCCACGGCTCCAAGCGGGATACAGAAATCAACGTTCCCCTAAAAGAGGTTGCAGGAAGGCGTTATTCTTGGTCTGAGACAGAAATTACCAGATTCTTCAAATCACAAATGGGCACTTTGAGTTTGTAATACAGATCCGACCTCAACACCAGTGTTTCACCGTCAAAATCCTCCAGATGAGCAGTGAAGGGTTCAGAAAGCATTACAATTGATTCGCCAAATCCACAGCAGTTCTTCCCCATTGCCGTAATTTCATCTCCGTAAGCAGTACTGAGGGGAATAATGTGTAACCTTGTCCCTTTGCATAGGCCGGAGATCCTTGCCACTAA
>JBJKQM010000058.1:0-2635 GCA_046705365.1 Thermoplasmataceae archaeon | reverse complement strand
GTTTGTTCTGATTCCGAATCAAGCTCCTTTAGGCAGGAATCAGCCCATTCCACATCTAGAAGAACATGCCTCTTTCCAGCTTCCATCATCCATTTGATATGGGCGGGAAACTGCTCAAAATCATAATTCTCCATCAGCTTCAGGATGTTTTTAGAAGCATCCCTGATTTGATTTATCTGGACACGCAGGTTTTTTTCGTTATTGGAAGAGAACCACATCTTAACGTAACCCTCATGCCTCACACGTGGGATCTCAGCTGGTTCCGAGACCCATGCATCAAAGGCTTCTTTTCCTGCCTCTGTCATCCCGTAGATTTTTCTCATCTTCCCCTGATACTCTTCTGTCCTTCGAACCTCAACAAGACCCTCCATCTCTAGAGCGTTAAGGGCCCTGTACAGGTTACCGGGGAAAATGTACCAAAAACCTTCAAGGGCTTTCAGCCGGTTGGATATTTCATAGCCATGGAGCTCTTCATTTTTCAGTACTCCAAGGATAACATACTTATCGCTCATTTCATCTCCTTATAATAGATGTAATACATATATGTGTAATACATATATAAGCAATGATACTGAATATTTAGCATTCCGTTAAATGATTATTAAACTGACAATCAGACGGAAGGTTCCTTTAAAAAAGAATAAAAGGGGTATTTCCGGTGCTGCCGGAAACCTATTCTGGGAGTATTGGGCGTGAGAAAAGATTTATTGATGGGTCACACACTAATTTCCATCTTTTGGCCTTTTTCCCGGATTTTCTCTATCTGCTTGATCAATTCCGGAACCGCAAGGTAAAGGTCATCGTTGATGAAATAGTCTGAATACTTGACTATTTCAGCTTCCGGGTCATTGTTTATTGCAATGATCACATCGCTCTGCTTCATACCAACAATATGTTGGGCTTTCCCTGAAATACCGGCTGCGATGTAAAGCCGTGGCCTTACTACACGGCCAGTCTGGCCCACCTGGTGATCCCTTTCTATCCATCCCACATCAACAACTGGCCTTGAGGCTCCCACAACGCCTCCCAGTTCATCCGCAAGTTTTTCAAGCAGTGAGAAACCATCCTTCTTGCCCAGTCCGAGGCCGCCTGATACTATGATGTCTGCACCGGTAATGTCAAACCCCTCCTTGGGCCGGAACTCAACTATCTCCTTCCGTATGAGTTCAGGATCCACCTTTACCTTCCTTATATCTATCTGACAGTTTTTTCCGCCCTGCTCTTCAGGCAGCTTGAAAACTCCTGGTCTGGCAGTTGCCATCTGCGGCCTGTGGTTCTTGCAGAGGATTTCAGCAAGTGTACTTTCTCCGTATACAGGACGATTTGCAAGAAGTATTCTATTATCCGGGTCAATGTCAATTACAGTGCAATCCGCAGTTACACCGGTCCTGGACTTTACGGCTATTCTTGAAGCAAGGTCCCTTCCGTCATGCGTGGCCGCTATGAGGAATATGTTTGGTTTCTCCTCTGCGATAAACCCAGCTGCAAAATGTGCGTAGGGCATGGTCTTGAAGTCTGAAAGTTCAGGGGATTCAGCACCTATGACCTTGTCGCATCCATATCTGGCACCCTGTTCAGCCAAAGGGTCCAGTTTGTTTCCAACAAGAACGCAGACAAGTTTCTCATTCACCTTATGTGCTATTTCCTTTCCGATCCCAATCATCTCGAGTGATGACTTCACAATAGCTCCTTTTCTGGTCTCAAGGAATACAAACACATTCCTGTATTCCTCAGGCTTGTCGGTGGGAACGGCATTTATCAGGCCTGTCATTTATGACTCACCTCTATAATGTTGTTTTCTGCAAGCTCCTTCACCATCTCACCTATTTCTTCAATAGTTATCCTCTTGGCTGCCCTTTCTTTCTCCTTAATTGTCTTCATGGATCTGACCACAGTCGGGGATCCCTTGAAGCCAACCCATTCAGCTGGTATCCCAAGATTTTCAAGCGTCCATGATTCAACGCCCCTGTTTATGGCATCGATCTTCTTTCTGAGGGTCTGGCGGCGCGGTACGTTTGCGCCAAGAAGCACAGTGATGAGAAGGGGCGGTTTAGCCTTCACGACCTCCACTCCATCCTCCAGTTCTCTCTCTCCAAAAATGTAGCCATCCTCAAAATACACAGATCTGGTGTATGTGATCTGTTCTATGCCAAGGAACTCAGCAACTCCAGGACCTACGTGTCCTGTGCTGGAATCGGACGTCTCTTCTCCAGCAAATATTATGTCAAACTTGCCAAGCTTGGATATTGCCGCAGCCAGAGTCAGGCCGGTCGGGTAGGTATCGGCACCGGCGAAAGCCCTGTCTGTAAGTAGAATTCCACGGTCAGCCCCTTTTCCCATGCACTCCAGTATGGCTTCCTCAGCCATCGGAGGTCCCATGGAAACTATAGTGATGTGGGCATCAGACTTGTCCTTTATACTGAGGGCTGCCTCCAGTGCATTGTCGTCAGCTACATTTAGTACGTTTCTTGCCTTCATTCTGTTGAGGGTCTTGGTAACCGGGTCAATCTCAACTTCCTGACTGTCCGGAACCTGTTTTACCATTACAACTATTTCGAGTGTCATTTGCTCATCAGAAACCTGTGCTTTCCCTACTTTACCTGCACTTATAAGTCTAGTAACTGAAATTTTAGGG
>JBJKQM010000057.1:0-3298 GCA_046705365.1 Thermoplasmataceae archaeon | reverse complement strand
TTAAGGACACCAACCACAGCAGCTCCGGCAGAAACCACGATCATTGCCTTCAGGAAATTCCTTTTTCCCTGATCTACTGGCTCATCGTCCATGTAGGATGAATAGTACTACTGTATAAGTTTTTTTTGAGGTCTACCCGAATTTTTTACTGGTCTATTTAACCTATCCCTAACAAATGAGGCGGATAAAACTAAAAGTTTAGATATCTGGAAATCTGGAAATCTTAATATAGGGAAATACCATGTTAAATTATGACAAAAACAGATGAAACAGAAAAGGAAAAAGATGAAGAAAAACAGAACATCTCCGTAAAAGGCGTGAGGAAGGACATCTATTCAAAAGTGCTCAAGCTCACAAGAGATACAGGACAAACTCTTGGGGAAATCACAAATGAAGCATACAGGACATTTCTCTCCGGGATTGACGGTGCTAAACACCTTTCAAAGAACTTCATAGAAGGAGCAACAAAAAGTCAGCTGAAATACGTTGAAAACATAAAATCACTGACTCTTGAGCGGAATGACATAAAGGAATTCCCTGGAAAAATAGCATTCAGGAACATGGATTTGCTGGTACTCAAGGACTTGTCAACAGAAGATGTTGAAAACCATATAGCGACAATCTCTAATGTAAAAGTAGTCAAAATTCCTAAAACAGTGAGTAAAGCTTCCATTATCCTTAGATCCTCTTTCGTTGATGAAATAGAGCCGCTGTAATAAACCCCATCAGATGCGTGAAAATAATATATCCCATGGGAATACAGACAACTGCAAACCCAGGGGGCTCGTAGTCTAGTGGTTATGATACCGCCCTTACAAGGCGGTGGTCACCGGTTCAAATCCGGTCGGGCCCATAAAACTCTTTTTATCTATTGCAACTGAAAAATCGGTGACAATTTATTCTGAATAGAAATATGATGAGGGAGTTTCCCCCCTGATTTTCACCGGCGCGAAACTTGCTGAATTTTCAGAATATTCCCTTCGAAAGGACCGCCCTTTGAAAGTCCACCAGATGCCTGTGCAATCGACCGGTATCCAGCATTATTTTACCTTCTGCAAACTGTACTTCTGTTTTCTCACTCTTATGGAAACCTGTGACCAGAAAAGAAACGGTCTCGGCATCTTCCGGAGTCAACTCATCTGGAATTTCATCATAAACACCGAGATTACCATCATCAAGCCTTACTTCTGTGAACCCAAAAGTTACTTCATAAGTCTGATTGTCCGTGCCGTAAGTTACGTCTCCATGTAATTTGGCATTTTCCAGTAAAATTTCCAGGACCTTATTGGACAGCAATTTTGTTTCTGTAACCGGAACATCAGCTCCAGTTGACTTTAACAATTCTGCAGCCTTTGTTTCAAATTTATCAAGTTCTTCTCCAGCCATGTTATCAAATGAAAATATGCAGTGAAGATAAATAGGTGATCATTGCCGCAGCACAGCAACAATCTGCCTTTAAACGATCAATCTTTCAATGAAGTGGTCTAGTAAATATACCAGACTTTGCTAGTTTAATCATATGTTCAAGGACAGAATTGATGCTGGAAAGAAACTTTCATCCAGCCTTTTGAATTTCCGCGGGCAAAATGTAATTGTCTACGGCCTTACACGCGGAGGTGTTCCTGTTGCGTATGAAGTGGCTAAAGCCTTAGAAGCACCTCTTGAGGCATTTATAGTTAAGAAGATAGGTGCTCCATATCAGGAGGAACTCGCACTTGGTGCAATTACGGAAGGGAAAGATCCTATCTTATACTTTAACAGGGAACTGATGGTACACCTGCAGGTTCTGGAAGAAGATTTGCAGGAGATAGTCAGGAAGAGAAAGACTCAAATTGTTGAACTGGGAAGGTTCCTGAGACAGGATGGCGAACTTCTCGTAGATACCAGCGCAACTGCCATAATAGTGGATGATGGGGTAGCCACAGGATCTACGATTAAAGCCGCAGTGCTGTATTTCAGAAAAATAGGGCAGAATAAAATCATCGTAGCAGTTCCTGTATGCCAGTTATCCGTTATGTACGACTTGGAAAAGGTAGCAGATAAAGTGGTCTGCAAGGAACCTGTGTCTTACATGGAAGCAGTTGGCGAATTTTATGAAGATTTCAAGCAGGTCGAAAATGAAGTAGTATTGCAAATACTGCTGGAATCGAGGAAAAAGACAGAGGTAAATGAGTGAATTCTAAGCCACACTGACTTTTTTCCTGCCTGAGAAATATCGCCAGATCTTAATGAGTTCCATCCAGAAAGTTGACGCTATTGATGCCAGTACTATAATGACCCAGTCCACGTTTGTAAGGTATATGGTATGAAGCAGGACCTGCAGGTCAGGAAAAATGGTGATAATAAATAGAGCCAACCCTGTAAAGACTGCCCACAAAACAAGTACCTTGTTTGAAAGAATGCCTTTGATGAAAATAGGTACTTTCTCTGTCCTCAGATTGTGAGCCAGGAATATCTGGGAAAGCATCCAGACTGCAAATGCGGCAGTCTGAGCCCTAACCAGGAAGCCGGAAGTATAGTAGATGTAAAGATACACGCCAACCACAGCAACGGCTATTGCAATAGAGGCGGCCAGGATAAAGGTCATCAACTCACGCCCTATAAAATTCCGGGGTTTCTTCCCTGAAGACAATTGCATGAGCCCTTCTTCCTCCCTTTCATAAAGGAAACCCCCCATCGCACCGACGTCCATCAGCAATTCCATGATGATTATCTGTATTGGTGAAAATGGAAATGCTATGAACAGGAAAAGGGGTATGGATAACACCATCACAAGGGCAAGTTTCACGCTTATCTCATAAATTAGGCTCTTCCTGAGAGTATAGAGTATTTCCCTCCCTTCATGCACTGCCTCCACTATTGTGGCAAAATTGTCATCCATCAATATCATGTCTGATGCTTCTCTTGCCACATCTGTACCTCTAACTCCCATGGCAATTCCTATTTCAGCGGTCTGCAATGCTGGAGAATCATTTACTCCATCACCGGTGACAGCGACCACCTCTCCATTTTTCTGAAGCAACTTCACTATGCGGTACTTATCCTCAGATGTAATTCTGGCGAAAATTGAATGCTCCTTTAGGGCTTCTGAAAGCTCATCGTCACTCATCTGCTCGAGATCATGGCCGCTGATGACTTTGCCTGAGTTCATGATGCCCACCCTGTTTGCTATTGTTTTGGCGGTTTTAGGGTGGTCCCCCGTGAGCATAATGACCTTTATGCCTGCACTCTGGCATTGTCTGATTGCTTCACTGACTTCCTTCCTTTCAGGATCTATGAAACTCACAAGTCCCAGAAA
>JBJKQM010000056.1:0-11793 GCA_046705365.1 Thermoplasmataceae archaeon | reverse complement strand
ACCGGTGACCTCCCGGTTATCAGCCGGGTGCTCAAACCATGCTAAGCTACAGCCCCTCAAGAAGCATTTTGCACGTTTGTTGCGCGCTGCAGAAAATTGGAGCAGTCATAATAAATATTTCGCACCTTAATGTGCCAAGGCAGAATAAAACTGAACTGTCTTTTCTGGAACCTGAAATGCGAATTTAAGAAGGGGCGCAGGTGGAACAGATATCTCTTGAAGTTGGTTGTCCACAGATCCTGCACCTGTTAAGTATGGCCTCCGAAACAGTCTGTTCAAGAGAAGGCCTGATTCCATCAAGGAAATTGAGGATGGAAAATGAGGCTCCGGGGGTCCTCTCCTCCAGGGTCTCAACAATATCCCTGAAAGTGTTTCTCTGTGCTTTGGAGTAATAAGGGCACCAGGAAGAATCAAACTTTATTCCATTCAGAATAGAATAGAGGACAACCTCCTTTTCGGGAATCCTCCTCAATGGAAGTATACGCCGCACTAGCCCCTCCTTTTCCTTGCTGTGCGGGGCCATTCTGGCCATCCTGTCTACATCTCCCCTTGCAACATTCATGAGTATGGATTGCGCATAATCATCCAGATTAATTCCCAGGGCCACATAATCTGCCTCAAGTTTATTGCTCTGTATATTCATCAGCTGCCTTCTCATTGGACCGCATCTGGAGCAGGGAATCATCTGGCTGTTTTGTTTGACCACCTCATCCATTGTTGTGCCAAATGAATCACTGAAGGAAATGACTGAGTGGGGGATTCCCAGTTCATTGCATAGGGATCTGGCATTCTCCAGGCCGGTATCGCGGTAACCTGCAATGCCCTCATCTATGGTGAATGCTGAAAGTGTCACGTCCCTCCTGCTGCCAAGAATCTTATTCAATGAATAAAGCGTGGCTGAACTGTCCTTGCCACCCGAAATGGCAACAGCAATCCTTGTGCCGTCAGGCAAGAACTTAACCTGTTCCCTGATCTCCTTCTTTATTCTTTTCTCAACCGATTCGTTGAGATGATTGCCGCAAAGCATCTCACCACTGTATCTGGCTTCATAAACAGCATTCTGGGAGCACCTTGAGCACTTCATCGTTGAAACCTATGACTTTCTGGGTTAAACTTATTTTGAATTTCGAACCATGAGAAAATGAAGGGGGCGGTGAAAACTTAAAGAATTGCCTAGCTTTAGTGTGCTTATGCATTTTTCAGCAGTAACGGGAAATGAAAAGGATGCAAAGACCGATTCCGTAATCCTTCCTTTTTTCGAGGATGCCGTTCCGGAAAGCACAACAAGATACAGCGGGTGGGCAAAAATCCCTGATTATGCAGGAAAGGCAGGCTTTACTGGAAAAGCCAAGCAAGTATTCACCCTTTACGAAAACGGGGTTCTGCATATACTCACGGGTCTTGGAAAGAAAGAGAAATATGACATGGAAACTTTCAGGAGAGCTTATTCAGCTTCCTTCAGCAAGCTGAAGAATTCAACAATTGAGAGCGTCCTGATTCTCCTACCGGATGCAGCAGACCGTGAGGCATTCGATTCCGTCTACACGCTCAAGCTTTCACTGTACTCATTTGACACTTTCAGGGAAAGCAAGGATGAGAATAAGGTAAGTGAAGTGGTTGTATCAACAAAGGAAAAAAGTTCAGTTCTTGAAACTGCATCAGCAGTTGCAGATGCTACAAATTTCACCAGAGATATAGCAAATATGCCTCCATCAAGGGGAACTCCCACCCTTTTTGAGGAGAAGGCCAGATCCTTAAGCGGCCTGACAGTTACAGCCCTTGGCAGGGATGATTTCCTGAAGCTTGGAATGGGTGGCATAGAAGGCGTTTCAAGAGCTGCAGCGGAGCCAGCTAAAATGGTCATCATGGAATATGGCCCAAAAGATCAGAAACCGCTTCTCCTGGTGGGCAAAGGGATAACATTTGACAGCGGTGGAATTTCAATAAAGCCCTCAGAAGGTATGGACCAGATGAAGTTCGACAAGTGTGGAGCCTCCGCAGTCCTTGGCATTATGAAACTTGTTTCAGAACTCAAGCTGAACAGGCATGTGGTTGGAATAATGCCTCTAACGGAAAACCTTCCTGGCGGCAACGCGTACAAACCAGGCGACATACTCAAGCACTACAATGGAAAAACATCTGAAATACTTTCAACCGATGCCGAGGGAAGACTGGTTCTTGCAGACGGCCTTTCTTACGGTGTTGACAAGTACGATCCTTATGCGGTCATCGATTTTGCCACATTGACAGGAGCTTGCGTTATTGCACTGGGAAATAACATTGCTGGACTGATGGGGAATGACGATAAGCTCATTTCTGAACTGAAATCAGCCTCTTCAAACACATGGGAGAGTATATGGCAGCTTCCTCTGGACGAGGACTTCATGGATCAAATCAAGAGCAAGGTGGCAGATATAAAGAATACAGGCGGAAGGCCTGGGGGAGCACAAACGGCAGGGGCATTCCTGAGAAACTTTGTCGGTGAAAAACCCTGGGCGCATCTTGACATTGCAGGAACAGCCTGGACTCAGGACAAAACTGTAAAGTCAGGATACCTCCCTGAAGGGGCAACCGGGTTCGGGGTCAGGCTAATATACGAATACCTGACAGCTTCCTGATTAGTCCTCGCCGGGGAAGCTGTATTCTATATTCTTCCCCATTTTTATGTAATTGTAGATTGCTGCGCCGGTGTCGCTGGCAATTTTTATTCTTACGATACCTTTCGCGGAACTTTTTGCCTGGAGTATCAGTATATCGTCAACATAGAATTTAACATCCCTGTTGGGTTGCCCAACTGACAGGTAAATAATCCTGTTTTTGATGTCAACTTCTGCAATACCGCGCTCAGGTTCATCGCCGTCCCCAAAAGGTTCCACATCTATTCTCAGGCCATATCTCTTTTCAAGTTCATTCACTATGGCACCTTTCTTCCCGATAACCCTTGGAACATTTTCTTCTGCGACCTGTATCTGGACTCTGCCTTCTCCGGTCATCTTCACACTGACCTTGTTGCTCCCAAGCATTTTCTTCATATCCTGGAGAATTCTTTCTTCAGCCAGTTTATGCAGGGAACTCTTCTTCTGCTGTTTCCCGACAGGAACAACAACAATCTGTTCACCAAAGGTGTAGATTTCATAGACTGTTAATCCGGTCTCGAAATCCTTTACTTCAATCACCGGCCTTGAAAGATCCTCCTCCCTCATGCCACTTGGAACCTTGACCGAATACTGGGTTGTGAGAATCTTACCAACAAAACCTTTCTCAATGAAAATTACAGTATCAACAATCTGGGGAATAAGTCCCAGTTCAATCCTGCCAATAAATCGCTGGATTGCATCGATGGCCCTGGTTGCATGAACCACTCCAACCATTCCAACACCTGCCAGCCTGAGGTCAGAGTAAACCACGAAATCTGAAGTGACCCTCATTTCATCAAATACGGTATAATCCTCCCGTACCAGGAGCAGAATATCACCGGTCTTCTCCATGGATCCCTCCAGTCCAGTATACTGGGTGATCTCCTTGCTTACCTGAAGATCTCTCGGCTTCTCCATGGTCTTCACAATATTTCCCCTTGAACTGAGGTACTCGGCCAGCGCCTGGACAAAGGTGCTCTTTCCTGCACCCGGAGCTCCTGCGACAAGGATTCCACTGGCCTGGTCACTTAGCCTTGCAAGGAGTTCAGGCCTGAGGTTGTATTCCTCTATTGTAAGCTTTGCAATGGGTCTGACTGCAGTTATCTCAAGGTCTTCAGAAAATGGTGGCCTGGTTATCACAATCCTGATATTGCCCAGCTGGACTACAGTCGCGCCGTGGGAGTCCATTTCGATGAAGGAATTTTCCTCATTTCTCCCCCTGAGGACAATATGCTTCGCAATGTCCTCCAGTTCGCCAGCGGAGATTTTGTAATTCAACTTTTCATAATGAACATCCCCGGGGTGTCCCTTCTTCACCACCGGAACCATATTAGCCTTAAGATGTACAGATGTGGTAATTTCATCAAAGAACTCATCAATGTTTTTTGGTTCTTTCGCAAGGGGGTCAAGATACTTTACCCTGATTCCCTTGATTATGGCAATATCTTTCTGGATCCTGTCACCAGTGACAAGTGTGGCATCATTTTCAAGCGCAACTGATCGGATGATTTCATCTATCTCACCACTCTTGCCCCTTCTGATCTGCCACTCCTGCGGCCTTCTGCCATAAACCTCAATGTAGATTTTGCCGTCCTTCTCCATGGCTCGCAGTTTCTTCAGTTCCTCCAGGGCCGCAAAACCAATGGACCTGCCTTCATTAGCCTGGTGTTCAACTTCTGATATCATGGCTTCAGAAAGTATGACTCTTGATTCAGGCTCATCAACTATGAACTTGGTAAATCTACCGTCTATTATAACTGAGGTATCAGGAACGTAATCCACATTTTGATAGCCCTCCAGCTTATATAACCAGATCGCCTTTTGAAAAAGTGCAGTTCAGCCCCCGCCAGATGGAACTCGGAAGATTGGTTGGTGACTCCCTTAGGAATTATTTTACAGAGCACGATGTGACCGGATATTACATAGCATATTCCGGAGGGCTTGACAGTTCCTTGCTGGCTTATCTTGGGAACCACAGTTTACACGGAATAACAGTGGGTTCCGAGAATTCAAAGGATTTCAGGAATATGGAGAAGGGGACCAAAGTCCTGGGAATAAGCCCTGAACTCATACACATAGAGGATTTGGACCTTGGGAAGTACATTTCATTTCTCAGGGAAATTGATCCAGTCATAACCAGGAGGGACATTGGCTATGAACTGGTGCTGGCAATAGTGCTGGATCATACACAGGGAGATCACCTGATTACGGGGCAGGGTGCAGATGAACTCTTTTACGGTTACCACAGGCTGGCTGAGAGGCCGGAGGACACGAACGAGTGGCACATAAACAAGCTGATCAGGGAAACCCTCCCCAGGGAAAAGGCGATGGCTGACTATTTTGGCAAAAAGCTCGTAACTCCCTATCTCGATTCCGGGGTCGGCCAGATCCTTGCCAATGTATCGAGAGATGAGCATTTTTCAGGAGACACCAACAAAGCCATATTGAGATCAGCAGCCCTTTATCTTGGGATGCCGGAATCACTCGTGGAAGTGAGAAAAACTGCTGCCCAGTATGGATCTGGAGTGATGAAATTGCTGAAGTCATCACCTTTGTGGAAGGATCTTCCAGAAGCCAATCCGGAATAATTCCCGCCCTGAAACATTGAAATTATATATTATCAATAAATAGCCAGAAAACCTGAAAATTGCAGTGATAACATGGCTTACATAGGAATTATTGGCGGAAGCGGGCTTTATAACCTGCTTGAAAAGCCAGAATCGCTTGACATTGAAACACCGTTTGGCAAACCTTCCGACAAGATCGACATAGGCAAGATCAATGGAGTGGAGGTTGCATTCATACCCAGGCATGGTAAAAAACACACAATTCCCCCGCATAAGGTAAATTACAGAGCCAACATATGGGCCCTTCACAGCATTGGAGTGCAGAGGATACTGGCAGTCAATGCAGTAGGCTCCCTGAAACAGGAGCTTGCGCCGGGGCACATCGTAATACCCGACCAGTTTGTGGATTTCACCAGGAGGCGGGAATTGACTTTTTACGACGGTCCTGAGGTCTATCACATTTCGGCTGCAGACCCTTTTTGCCCTGACATGAACCAGAAGGTTCTGGATGTGGCAAAGTCAATATCAAAGGATGTGCACCTTGGTGGTTCTTATGTAACTGTCGAGGGTCCCAGATTCTCAACAAGGGCAGAATCACAGATGTTCAGGAATTATGCGGACATCATTGGGATGACGCTTGTTCCTGAGGTAAACCTGGCAGACGAAAAATCAATGTGTTATACTGTTATTGCAACAGTTACTGATTATGATGTCTGGGCTGATGAGCCTGTAGAAGCTGCTGAAGTTTTCAAGACAATGAAGGAAAACGAGGCAAAAGTTACTGAGATAATCAGAAAAGTTCTCCCTGAAATCAACCGGGAAAGACACTGCCACTGCAAGGACAGGCTCAATGACGCAAAAGCATGAGGAAAAAGAATGAAAATTAAATTTTTAGGCGGAGCAGAAGAAGTCGGCAGACTTGGAATAAAAGTCGAAGAGGGCAACACAAAGATGATGGTAGATTACGGTGTAATACCGGAAAAGCCACCAGAATATCCGCTTCCGTATGAAAGAGTAGAAGGAATATTCGTGACACACGCCCACCTTGACCACATTGGTGGCCTGCCCATATGTTTCCAGAACCACAGGCCAGATCTATACGCTACAACAATGACTGCCAGCAGCATGCGGCCAATGCTTGAGGATTCCATAAAGATCATGGATATAGAAGGCTATCCCAAGAGATTTGCAAGAGACGACATCAATACATTGTTTGAGATGGTTCTGACCTCAAAATACGGGGACACTTTCCAGGCTGGCGAGTTTACAGTAACACCATATTCTGCAGGACACATACCCGGATCTACAATGTGGAACTTCCAGAACCGGTCAAGCCTTCTGGTAACCGGCGACCTTTACACAGGAGATACATATCTGCTCAACGGGGCAAAACCGGTGAAGGCAGATTATCTCATCATGGAGAGTACATATGCAGGCAAATTCCATGAAGACAGGCAGGAAGTTATCAACCGTTTCAGAAGAAGGGTGAGGGAAGTTGTGGATAACGGCGGCAAGGTAATTCTGCCTTCATTTGCCATGGGCAGGACACAGGAGCTTATCATGATACTGGCTTCCATGGATCTGAAAGTTGCAACAGACGGAATGGGAAACACGATTACCAACATATACCTGGACACACCGGGCGGATTCCTGAGATCAAGGTCCGAACTCAAGAGGGCTGTTGGAAAAACAAGGCAGGTAAGAAATTACAGAATGCGTGAAGCTGCTCTAGAGAACAACGACGTGATTGTGACAACTTCAGGAATGCTCGATGGAGGGCCTGTGTTGAAATATATCCAGGAACTTGCGGATGATCCGAAGAGTGCCATCTTCCTCACGGGGTACCAGGTTGAGGGAACAAATGGGAGAAGCCTCATAGAAACAGGCGTACTCAATATTGCAGGTGCTCCTGTGAGACCAAGCATGCAGCTTGAATTCTTTGACATGTCAGCCCATGCAGGGCATGACGACCTGATCTCATTCGTGAAGGCGGTTGATCCACAGAAAGTAATACTCTGCCATGGAGACAACAGGGAAAAACTGGCAGAGGCACTTCCTGATTATGATGTAATATTGCCCATGAACGGGAATGAATTTGAGATCTGAAGATCTCATTTATCTTTTATAAACCGCATTTAAGCCAGTTTTTATTATTTTATACAAGAAAACAGGCTGGCTGGGCTAAATATTCATATCTATTCAGTATACCCGAAACATGGTGGAGCTCCTTTCAGTCCAGAATGTGCACATGGAGTACGTTACCGGTAAAAGCAAGCTGGTATCCATAAAGGATGTCTCCTTCACCATAAACAACAATGAGTTTGTTTCTGTCATCGGGCCATCTGGCTGCGGCAAATCTACGATTCTGAGGATGGTTCTTGGGCTGGTTAAACCAACTTCCGGGAATATCCTGGTAGGAGGGAGACCACTATCCGCTGAAAGCAGCCGTGTGTCAGTCGTTTTTCAGAATCCTGCCCTATTCCCGTGGCTGGATGTCCAGAAGAACGTGGAACTGGTACTGGAACCCATAATTTCAGACAAGGAAAAGCGCCAGGAAGTCGCCCTTGAATACATAAAGCGTGTCGGCATAGATGGATTTGAAAGTGCCTATCCCAGGGAACTCTCAGGAGGCATGAAGCAGCGTGTATCAATTGCCAGGGCACTTGCCACATCACCGGATCTTCTGCTTCTGGACGAACCATTCGCAGGCCTGGATGTTTTCTCTGCACAGGCGCTGAGAGAAGAACTTCTAGATCTGTGGCTGCCTCCTGACAGGCCTCCCAGTGGAGTGTTGCTGGTCACCCACAACGTGGACGAGGCTGTCCAATTGAGCGACAAGATCGTAATATTGAGCAGAAGGCCCAGCACAGTTATAGCTGAAAAGAAGATAACTCTTCAGAGGCCAAGGAATACCAGAAGCGATGAATTCTACCAGACGGTGGATGATGTCCTCACAACAATGTCGCCTTAATTATGGAACAACGCCGAGGGCAATCACAGCATTGATGAAGTACTGAACAGCAAAACCAGCCACCAGAAGTCCAAAGATTCTCGTTAGTGCTTTGAGAACCTTTTCTCCCATGAGTCTTGATATTCTGGAGGAGTAAATGAAAAAGATGTAAATGATCGCCATAACCAGAACTATTGAAATCAAGGTGTAAAAGTCAATGGCATAATTTGTCAGGAGGTCTCCGTTTATCAGGATTATCACAAGAGATATTGCTCCCGGGCCTGCAATGAAAGGGGTGGCAAAGGGGACAATTCCGAGGTCCTGGTCAGTTTCTCCGCCTCCCATAGATTTTGGTCTGTCGCCTTCCCTTACCATTTCAATACCCATTATGAGCATGATTATGCCGCCTGCTATCTCCAGTGCCTCAATTGATATGCCAAAAAAGTAGAGGATGAATGAACCGAAAAGGGCAAAGAAAATCAGGATCAGGCCCCCATAGACAGTGGCATCCATTGTAATTGTCCGCCTTGTCTTCACGTCCGTGTTACCGGTTAAAGCAAGGAACAGTACAAGAGATCCGAAAGGATCTATGACTACAAAGAGTCTGATGAAGATGTTCAGGAATTCGATCGATGTTGCAGTCATGATTTAGGTCCCCATCCCGTGCGGCCGGATTATCCTACTAGATATCTCGGTTGATTTCAAATTACGCATTTAAGTCAAAAATCCGGCATTGTTATCTAAAATAATGTGGCCCATAAAATTGTGAAATTACTAAATAGCTGCAAATTTTACTGAAAATAATGTCCATAAACGTGGCAATACTCCTGGCAGCTCTTGGTATAACTGTTCTGGAGATGTCCGAAGCAACAGCGGTTGGCATGGCACTTTACGCTGATTCAAGAAATATTTCAGCATACGGGGCTGTAACCCTTGGTGTTCTCACAGTGTTCATTCCAACCATGCTCGTGGGCAGCTACATCACCTTCCTGCCAATATTTTTTGTAAGAATAGTATCTGCAACATTACTGCTGTATTTTGGACAGAGGCTTGCCAGGAGCGCAAGGAGAGCTTTCCGGTTCCAGAGAAATGGCCCTTCTGGTAATGGAAAACATGAGGAAAATGAAAGGGGTGTTATTGCAACGGCATATTCCGTGGGGCTGGTGGAAGCATTTGAAGCAGCCATTGTCCTCGTGGCCCTTTTCCCGGAGAACTATGATTCCACTGGTATTGGCCTGCTTTCAGGGGTAGTCCTGGTAATAATTTCTGCCTATATTCTCAGGTCACAGATAAGAAAGGTCAAACAGGCAACAGTGAAGACTGCAGTATCTGCAATCCTGTTGAGCTTTGCTGCATTCTGGTACCTGGAATCAGCAGTCCCGTTGAATGACTTCCTCCTGATCCCCCTGTTTGCTGTGTTCTATATTATCGTATACTTCTTTGCAACGCATGGCCTGGAGAAAGATGGCAAAGCCCAGCCTGCGTGAAAAACAGGGAATGGTAGCCTGGAAAATCGATTGTTAAGTGCTGGTAATCTTTTTAGCCTCCCGCATAATTGGGATAAAATGAAGGTAATGATACTTGGCATCGACGGCTATATAGGATGGCCGTTAGCCCTCAGGGAAGTCATGAAGGGGAACGATGTTGTCGGCGTAGACAATTTCTTTACCAGAAAACGAGTCAAAGAAGTTCAGTCAGAATCAGTAACACCAATACCTTCCTTCCAGGAAAGGCTCAAGAGGCTGAAAGAAAAGACAGGAAAGACAATCACTTTCTACAGGGGAGATGTCAGTGATCCAGAGTTCTTTCTGGATGCGATGAGGAAGGAAAAGCCAGATGCCATTGTGCACCTTGCAGAACAGAGATCTGCACCTTACTCCATGATAGGCCTTAAACAGGCAACAGATACCATGGTAAAGAACATAGTAAGCACGCTCAACCTGATTTATGCGGTTAAGGAAGTAGTGCCCCACGCACACATATTGAAGCTTGGAACCATGGGTGAATACGGTACCCCAAACATCGATATTCCTGAAGGATTCTTTGAAATTGAATATAAGGGGAGAAAGGATTTCCTCCCATTTCCTAAACAGGCTGGTTCCTGGTATCACTGGACAAAGGTACACGACAGCAACAACCTGATGTTCGCAAACAGGCTCTGGAAACTCAGGATTACAGACGTTATGCAGGGTGTGGTGTACGGAACAAGAACCAGGGAAATTGACCAGACAGGGCTATTCTCAAGATACGATATTGACGAGGTCTGGGGAACTGCACTTAACAGATTTTGTGCACAGGCTGCAGTGGGGCTTCCAATTACTCCCTACGGAAAAGGGGGCCAGACGAGAGGATTCCTTTCCCTTGAAGACAGCATAACCTGCCTCGACATTGCACTTTCAAATCCGCCGGAAGATGGAGAATACAGGGTGTTCAACCAGTTTGATGAGTATTACTCCGTAAAGCAGCTAGCCGAAATGGTGAAGGAAGTCTACAGCGAGACCTACAAGAAAGTTCCTGAGATAAAAAGTGTCCCCAATCCAAGGCTGGAAGCAGAAGAACATTACTACAAGCCTGCACATGAAAAACTTGCTGAACTGGGTTACAGGAGATCAAAGGAACTCAGGGATGAGGTCAGGATCATTCTCAAGGATCTTAACAGGTTCAAGAGAAGAATTGAGAAACTAAAGCAGGTAATCAATCCACGGACTGTGTGGAAAGAAAGTGTGACAAAATAGTCATTGCCTGCACTTTTCGAGTGTTGACCTGAGCACTTCAATATATGCTTCCGCACGGCCGACACTCACCCACTCCTTTTTATCTATTACCGTGGCTTTGGTAATCACTCCGGATTTTATGAGTGCATCAATGGACGGTGTCAATTCCATATTTTTCCCGCTCAGTTTTTCCAGGTGATCAAATATTGTGAATGGCAGCCTGTATAGAGCACATAGTGCAAAATTGGAAGGTGGAGTCTTTGATTTTTCCACGACACCCTTCACTGTAGGTTTCCCGTCTGCAAGTTGTATTTCGGCGGTTCCATACCTCTCCGGGTTCGGAACAGTCATGAGCGTCAGGAAAACTCCGTCAGATTTCCAGGAAACAAGTTCGCTTATCACCCCATCCCTAAGGACGAGACCGTCTCCTGCATTCAGGATAAAGTTGTTTTCACCCACAAATTCCCTGGCCATCAGGACGGCATGACCGTATCCCAGTTTCTCCTCCTGAAAAATAATCTCTGTTTCGGGGAATTCTGTTTCTATGTACTCCCTTGTCCATCGGTCTTTCGGATCGAGCACAACGGCAATTTCCAATATTCCGTTTTCCCTGAATTTACTGATTAGGACGTCAATAATGGGCCTGAGCACCAGCCTGCCTTTCCTCACATCGTAAACAGGCAGCATCTCTTTCCTCATTTTACCATCAAGGCCGGATCTGCTTCCAAGACCTGCGGCTGTAATGACGCCCTTCATATAGTTTGAATGTTTTTTCATTTAATCATACTTTCCCTCAACAATGAGGTAGAAATGAATATAAGTAAATTATACGATAACCTAGAAATGGCTTCCTCACCGGCTAAGTTTTTCACGCTCGACCACTTTGATCTTGACGGTAAGCGAGTGTATCTGCGCATTGACATCAA
>JBJKQM010000055.1:0-3762 GCA_046705365.1 Thermoplasmataceae archaeon | reverse complement strand
GAAATACTTTCTTCCATACTGAAGATAAAGGAAGAGCTGAACCTGACTGTTATTTTCATCACACATGACCTTTCCGTGGCGTCATCAATTGCGGACAGACTTGCTATATTCTATGCGGGAAGGCCTGTAGAAGTGGGAACAGCTGACAAGATACTGAAGTCACCACAGCATCCCTATACAACACTGCTCCTATCTTCAATGATTTCCCTGAGCACGAACAGGAAGGCGAAGCTGAAGACAATGGGCGGCTCTCCTCCTGACCTCAGGAAACCCATACCTGGATGCAGTTTTCTTGAGAGATGCCCAATCGGAGAATCAGCCTGCTCCACCTATGACCTGTCACCAGCAAGAGCTGACAGCGGAGGGTATGTTGAATGCCAGAAGCCTGGACAATTAAGCCTCGAGATGGAGGTAAAGGAATGAATATACTATCATTAGAGGTGAACTGAATGCTTGCCGGCAGGAAACAGAAAGAAGAGGCTTACGTGCCCCCATCCAATGAAATAATCAGTTTCAGGAATGTTAACAAGTTATACAAATCGGGGCATTCCACCAACTATGCGCTTGATAAGGTCAATTTTTCAATAAAGAATGGGAAAACCTTATCAGTAGTAGGTGAAAGTGGCAGTGGAAAAACAACATTTGGATTGGCCTCGCTGGGACTCATCGAACCTTCATCCGGGAAGATATATTTTCATGGAAATGACATCAGCTCCCTTGACAGGAGCCAGAAGAGAGACTTCCGGTCAAAGACCCACATGATCTTCCAGGATCCATATTCCTCACTCAACCCATACGACAGCATTTTCACGACTGTCTCGGCCCCCCTAGAGTCATTTCAGAAGGGCTTGAGCAGGGAACAAAGGCGCGATAAGGCTGCCGAAATGCTAGACAAGGTTGGTCTGTCACCGGGAGTTGAATTCCTTGATATTTTCCCCAAAAGCCTTTCAGGAGGACAGAGGCAAAGGGTGGCAATTGCTCGATCTCTGATCAACAAGCCTGAATTTGTGGTAGCAGACGAGCCCACATCAATGCTGGATGTTTCAATCACATCTACGGTCATCAACCTTATGAAATCCCTCAAGGATGAGTTGAATTTCACCATGTTGTATATTTCCCATGAAATTGCCACTTCAAGGTATATTGGGGACGATATGGCTGTTATGAACCTTGGGAGGATCGTTGAATATGGAAGTCCGGAGGAAATAACAAAGTCCCCCAAACATCCCTATACCGACCTTCTGATCAGGTCTTATCCAAGA
The DNA here is from genome assembly GCA_046705365.1 of Thermoplasmataceae archaeon. Lineage (GTDB taxonomy): Archaea > Thermoplasmatota > Thermoplasmata > Thermoplasmatales > Thermoplasmataceae > JAJZOM01. The sequence goes on along the minus strand of JBJKQM010000055.1, from coordinate 2,500 downwards.
GCAGGGCAGAAGCTTCTGCCCGGTGAAACCAAACACGGTGACTACAATGTTTACAATGGGGGCATCAAAGGTTGTACATTTGCACATGCATGTCCCTTCAAGACTCCTGAGTGTGAAACCACTAAACCGGAACTAAGTGAAGTATCACAGGGGCACTGGGTTGCCTGTTTCCACCCAATAAACTAGAAAAAAGGCGGGTTTAACCCGTCTTATCTATTCTTTTTGAAATTTAGTTCTTTTTTCTCACCAATGTCAGGGCTACTGCAGAAATTACAACAGCCGAAATTCCTCCTATAATGCCAATAGAGGTGTATGTACCCAGCCCGAGAATTGAGAAGGGCTTGCTTCCGACATAAAGCGTGAAATTGCTGTATGCGGTCCCGTTGCTTCCGGATGACTCCAATTCGAGATTATTGGTTCCATTGGAGGGAGTGAAAGAATACACCTGTGAATTGGATACAAGCTGTCCGTTGTCAAACCACTTGAAGGTGTAGTTTCCAAATCCTACACCATCAGGATATGAAGCCACGAGTTTCACCGGAGCAGGGTGTGATATGAACCCAGAAGTTGCATTGAAGACACTGGAGCCAGAAATGGCAGTGATCCCTACAGTTTTGGCATTGGATATTGTAGGCATGTGTAGGTAAATGGATGTCACATTCTGTCCATTAAGGCGCCCATAGGGGCCGAAGCTAATGTTGTAATTGATTCCCGGGTAATAGGTCAGCTTTGCGGCAGGGTCTGTCTGTATCACTCTGTTGTTTCCAATGTAGAGCATTGCATGACCGCTTCCGGCTCCACCGTCTATTATGACGTCTCCGGGAGAGAGGAAATACGAAGGTTTCATGGTGTCATTTGTCACATAATATACAGAAGTGTGGGGTGATCCTGTATATGAGCCAGGGAAGGGATAGTATCCAAGCACCTCTTCTGCCGTAGCATTATTCGGGAAAATGGGTAAGTCGTATCCCGACAGGTAATTGGCAAGCCTATAGGCTCCAACTATTCCGTAACTTCCTGCAAACTGTCCCCCATCATAACCCTGCAGGTTATCTCCGGGTGGATTGCTTGCAAGCACAGTGAGGCCGCCTGCAATCAGGGCTTCGCTCACGAAATGCGCACAGTCTTCTGAGCCATAATGATCAAGATTTTTCTGGGTCTGGTTCTCATTTATTCCGGCAGGGTAGTTTGTGGTGTGAAAATACTTTGAATTGATGAGGTTTCCGTATGCAACTGCGGCAGATTCACTGTAACTGTAACCAGGGTAGTAGTTTGAAGATGAATCTAAAACTCCGGTGCCAGTCGTGGAGGCCACCTGTGCAGGTCCTGGTTGCATACTGTTCTGCCCGAAAGAAGAAATAACCTGCATAAGAGGCACAAAAAGCACAATGGCAGTTACTGCCAGTATAGATAGAAACTCGATTTTCCTTGAAATATTGCCCATTAGTTCACATTTAAACTTAAGAGCCATAAAAATATTGGCTTCTTTTAACCATCAGGAACCACTTTCTGTTTAAATGTATAGAAATTATGATGAAACTACAGGCTCTTTGTTACTCTTCCTATCTTCTCGAAGATGGACATAAGCAATTTTGCATATTCTGATTCATCGAAGAGATTGTCTATTGAAACTGAAGCAGAGTGTCCATTTGCATGTATGATGTCTCCGTTTCCCAGATATAATGCTACATGGCCCTCAAAGAAAATGAGATCTCCTGGTTTTGCAGAATTAAAATCAGAGACAGTTTCTGTAAAATCTCTTTGTTGGTCTGCATTCCTTGGAAGTTCAATGCCTGCAAACCTGTAAAGCCTCTGGACATATCCCGAACAATCATATCCGAAGTCAGAGGTTCCACCCCAGAGATATGGTATGCCCAGAGATGCATAGGACATCCTGACCACATCGAATGAGTGGTTGTCAACTGGAGTCAGCAGATCCTCAGGGATTCTGTATTTCAGCACATCTTCTTCGCTCAAATAAGAACCAAACGGGAATTTTGCAGTCTTTGCATCAAAGAATGAAAGGAGTTTGTAATTTCTTTCAGGTGCATCAATTATAAGTCTCTTCTTAACGTATCCTTTCAGCCCGTCTTTTCCTTCTATGTAAGTGTATTCTCCATGTTCAGAAACAATCTTGACCTCTTCACCGAACACCAGCTGGGAATCCCTTTCGCATTCGAATTTGGGTTCGACCCTTATGTCGGCGACGCTTATGCCTATAATCTTCACAATACCATTAGAACTGGAAAGAATTAAAAGTTTCATTGAATGCCGGTTTGTGGGTATTTTTAATATGACATAGCGCTTACAATTGTAATGCGCCCAGGTATGTTTATCCAGGCAGGTTTGAGAGGGTTTCCTGACAGGGAATCATCGCTCCGTAACCTCAGGAAGGTACTGCCATTTTCAGTTGTCCTGTTCAGATCAGATTACACAGACGAGACAGACCTAAAGGATGTCATTAAGCAGATTAACAGTCTTTACAAAGATGAAGGAGTAG
>JBJKQM010000054.1:0-3806 GCA_046705365.1 Thermoplasmataceae archaeon | reverse complement strand
GCAGAGAAGCAGACCATTGAGCTCATGACCTCGGTTCCTGACAAATATCTGAAACTCAGTGCCACATTCGACCCTGCCTGCCCAACAGGAAAATGTGACAAGTAATCTTCTCTTTTCCCAAAATTTTCTTTTTTTATTTTAATTTTTAACACATACATGCATTTTTGAATTATTATCAGGATGGGAACCATGAGATTCTACACTTACTTCCTACTTGCAGTAATCTTCCCTCAGACCAAGCATTAAATATGTGCATAAAATTGTGCACCATGACAGCCACTCTCACATACCATAAATTCAGCATGCCACTGAAGGCCCCGTTCACCACAAGTTTTGGAACAGAAACAAGCAGAGTTGCTTATATCTTCCACCTCCAGGCAAATGGAGTAGATGCTTTTTCTGAATCTGTTGCAAATGTTGGCCCATTTTACAGTTACGAGGACAATGAGACGATATTTCATGTTGTGAGCAGCTACCTGGCTGATATGATAAAAGATATCCCAGAGCCCGAAAAATTTCTTGAAAGGGCAAAAAGAGTCCGTGGCCACAATATGGCAAAGGGGGCACTTGAGATGCTCCTGTGGGACTACCATGCAAAGAAAGAGAATAAGCCAATGAACCTGGCTGTTGGAAAGTCAAAGGGATATGCGGACGTGGGCGTGTCCATAGGAATGGAAAAGCCGGAAAAAATGGTTGAAATTATTGAGAGTGCTCTTGAAAGAGGATACAAGAGGATCAAGGTAAAGATTGAAAGGGGGAAGGAACTTCCAATTCTCACTGCCATAAGAGATTCTTATCCTGACATCCCGCTCAGTGTCGATGCAAACACCGACTACACACTCAAGGACTTGGAAACTTTGAAGAAACTGGATAAGTTCAACCTGCTTTACATAGAGCAGCCCCTTGACCATGATGACCTGGTTGATCATGCAACCCTGAGAAAGAACATTTCAACACCTATCTGCCTTGATGAGTCAATTACATCTTCCGACCGGGCAAGGAAAGCATTCGAAATCGGTGCGGGAGAGATAATCAACATAAAGCCAGGCAGGGCTTCAGGATTCACCGAATCACTTGAGATTGCAAAAATAACAAAGGAAAATGGAGGTCACGCATGGGTCGGAGGAATGCTTGAAACAGGCATTGGAAGGGCGTTCAATGTTGCACTGGCAAGCAGTGAACTCATCGATTATCCTGGAGACACTTCGCCAAATGACAAGTATTTCCACAGAGACATCGTGAAAAACACGTTCAAAATGGAGAATGGAAGAATTAAGCCTAACACCGGACCTGGAATAGGTGTCGAAGTGGATCTTGAGTACCTTCAGGAAGTTTCAGTGGAATCAGGGAAACTCTTCTGAACTCCCGAAACTATATGCAAGCGATCTGAGAACCATGGCCGAACTATCAGAATTCCTCAAAGAGAATGAAAGCAGGATACTCAAGGATCTTGAAACATTGGTGAATCTTGAGAGCCCGTCAACGGACAAAATACTCCTGGACAGAACTGCCAGTTATATTGCGGAATATGGCAAAAGAATGCTTGACCTGGACCCGTTGGTGGTTGAAAACGGCCAGGCAGGTAATAACCTGATTTTCGACCTGCCAGGCAGTGAGGTTGGAAAACCTGTCCTTATACTGACACATTACGATACTGTCTGGCCGGAAGGTACCCTTTTGAAGATGCCTTTCAACATAGAAGGGAATGTTATTACCGGCCCAGGTGTCTTTGACATGAAAGGTGGCCTAATCCAAGGATTCTGGGCCCTGAAATCACTTTCACAGGACACTGGAATTAAGAGACCGGTCAGGATCCTATGCACTTCCGATGAAGAAGTCGGCAGTGAAGCCTCCAGGGAACTCATTGAGAAGGAGGCTTCTGCTGCTGAATGCGTTCTAGTTCTTGAGGCAAGCAAGGACGGGATGGTAAAAACTGGAAGAAAAGGAGTCGGAAGATACGAGATCAGAGTTGTTGGAAAAGCTGCACATGCAGGACTTGACCACAAAAGTGGCATCAGTGCAATCGATGAACTATCCAGGATTGTTCTGGAACTCCATTCATTAACGGATTACAATAAAGGCACAACAATTAATGTGGGAGTCATAAACGGGGGAACCAGAAGTAATGTTGTAGCGGCAGAAGCCTGGTGCGAAGTTGATTTACGAGTGGAATCACTTGAGGAAGCAGATAGGATTGAAAAAATAATAAGAAACCTGAAACCCCACAATGATGGTGCAAGAATAGTTGTTTCCGGTGGGTTGAACAGGCCACCAATGGAGCGGAATGAAAAGAATGTAAATCTGTTCCTCAAAGCTAAGACTGTGGCTGCATCAATGAATCTTGAACTGAAAGACTGTGTAGTAGGTGGTGCCAGTGATGGTAATTTCTGCTCTGCCCTTGGGGCTCCAGTACTTGACGGAATGGGCATGGTCGGGGGAAATGCACACGCTGACGGTGAGTTTGTCTACAGGGACACAATTATCGAGAGAACAACCCTCTTGGCCCTGTTCCTGAAATCCCTCTAGCTTGAACCGGGATGTTTCAGGTGCCAGTCCGTGAGCTTCTGATATTCCACTCCCAGTGAAACTGCTTCTGCATCATATCCCCTTCGGCTGATGATCTGGAGGCCGACCGGAAGACCGTTGGTAAATCCGCAAGGAACGTTTAGAACAGGGTTTCCCAGATAATTATACGGAACCTGAAATTTCACATATGGCTCATGTTCCGCCAGAGTCATTTTCCTGACTTCCGACTTCAGAGGGGCAGTTTTGGCCATTGTCGGTGAAATAACAAGCCTTGCTCCTTCCATTTCTTTCTCGAATTTTGAATAAAGTATGTCTCTCTGGCGGATAGCTTCCACATATTCCACTGCGCTTCTTGACTTGCCAGCCTCTATCTGTTCCACGGAAGTCTCCAGGTAAATTTCAGGGTGTTCCTTGTACAGTTCCCTGTGGATAGTGGCTATTTCAGATGTGTCGATTACTTCGTGGTAACCAATTGACCTGTCAACCAGGTCAGATGACATTTCAACTGTCTCTATGAGGCCACCTGAAACCATAACCTCAATCGCTTCCTCAACAACTTTTCTGACCCCTGGGTCACATTGATCCAGGTAATCTGTAATGACCGCAGCCTTAACCGGCTTTCTAAGTTCCACATGCCCGATATCGCTGCCCATTGCCAGCATTAGAATATGAATATCACTGGCAAACCTGGTTATTGGCCCAAGATGATCCAGTGACCAGGATTCAGGAAAAACTCCCTCCACTGGAATGCTCCCATAAGTGGGCTTCAGGCCGGTAACGCCGCACATAGAGGAGGGTATTCTTATTGAACCGCCTGTGTCAGAGCCAATTGCAAAGAGAGCCGAACCTGCTGCAACTGCAGCTGCTGATCCACCACTTGAACCACCCGGGATCCTTGATGTATCGTATGGATTGGATGTTGGAGAACTCTCCATCCCCAGGGCAAATTCATGCGTGTTTGTCTTCCCGAGAATGTAACCTCCTGCTTTCTTTAATATTGCCACTACTTCTGCATCCTTGCCTGGCACATTCGATTTAAAATAGTAATTGCCAAATGTAGTCGCAATTCCCTGCGTATCTATCAGGTCCTTGACTGAAACTGGAATGCCAGTGAAGAACGGTGCTTTCCCTTTCTTAAGGGCATGTTCTGCCTTAACAGCTTCATCCCTGGCAGATTCATTCAGTGCAAGATAGCTTTTGATGTAATTGTCAGACCGTTTAATGTTATCTTGAAGTTCGTCAAAAATGGTTACTGGGGAGGTTTTTCCCTCCCTGAGTTC
>JBJKQM010000053.1:0-23524 GCA_046705365.1 Thermoplasmataceae archaeon | reverse complement strand
GTGGTTGAATTGACATAATATCCCCACGAAGTTGAACTTGACCAGTCAAGAATAAGGACATACGGTTTCAGGACCTGTTTGTCTACCAGTGACTTACCTGAAATGGAGGTGTTGAAGTTATCAGGGACATAAGCAGGGTTGTTGTAACTAAAGCTGTAATTGCCATTAGGCAGTGAGTAATTAACCAGTGTATAATTGGCAGCTTCATAGTTGCTCACATTCACAATGGGCAGGAGATAGTTCCCGGAAGCACTGAAACCACTGAGTGGAACGTTTGCCCCGTTATAGCTCAATGGATTGGAAAGGTTGATCTGGAGATTATATTGAGGAAGAGGAGTCATGTTGAACACAACTGGCCCGGAAAGCTTTGAAGTATTCACAAAAGACCCATTTCCTGAATAATCAATCATTTCAGGAACAAGGATATATGTACCGCCATAGGCCAGGTACAAGGTCGATCCTCCAGTAGAGTTCGTTGTGCCCGTAACCCTTAGATAAATACCGTTCACTTTAATGTAAATGACATAAGAAGTTGTCACAATCGGCTTGCTGCTGGTTTTATTGTTAAACTGAAGATCCAGAGTGACTGGAGTGCCAGAAGTTGTAGCAGGTGCCTGATTTGACGAGTTCTGCGTCGAATTGAACTGAGAAGTAATGTTTGTGGAGTTAACTCCGGGCAATCCGGAACCATTTCCCGGCGACCATTGGCTTGAGCCGGGTGATATGCCACTTGTCGGGGTCAGTGAGAAATTCTGATTACTGTAATTTTGGTTGAGATTGAGATTTGACGAGGATGAATTGAAACCTGGTGCACTTATGTTGAGACTGTAATTGCCCCCAACCAGTGTGAAGTTGTAACTTCCATTGGGGTTCACGTGTATTGTCTTGAAAACCTGGCCACCTGTTCCGGTTACATTAATTGTTGCATTGGCAAGGCTGCCATTTGTTATCTTGTTGAACAAACTGCCATTTATGTAATAAATGTTGGATGGGGATGTAGTCACATAAATGATAACATTGTTCACAGAATACTTCAGGTTCTGATCCAGCCATGTGGGATTGAATTTCTGTGAGAGGATTGTGAAATTATAATTGCCGGCATAGGCCATGTCGATTGAATACTGGGCAGAGGGTGTGCTCTGCATATTGTAATAGAAGTAAGTCCCGTTTACACTGGTGTATACTGTAAAGGGCTGGTTCGGAACAAGCATTGCAGTCTGATTGTTATATACTGTCCCCTGTATAGTCAGGGGAGTCTTGGCAGCGTAATTCACGGTAGCTGTATTGTTGTTCATGCCAACAGGCCCTGGGCTCCTGCTTCCTGTATTTGAACCCTGCTGGAATGGATTAAAAGAGGAGAGGGTAAAATTCTGATTGGTGAGGTTGTGGGTAACCGTGATGGTCTGGGTGAGTGAAGTGTAGCCGACCCCACTGATCTGGATGGTGTTACTGTAATAAGCAACGGACAGGTTGTAGTATCCGTTTCCATATGTTGTGGCGAACCCATTCTGAAGTATTGGCGATATAACGTCAAGTGAAGCTCCCGGAACCGGTTTATTCAAGGAGTTGAACACGTATCCACTCATATGCAAAATTGCCTGATTTGTGGTGTTCAGGCTGATATTGAATGAGGGTTGGGCTGTGTTGTTTACATCAACCGTAATAGGAGTTGGAACTGGTGAAAATCCTGTTTTATGGTCTGTTATTGTATAGTTTTCATCCACCATGTTTACTGAATATGCACCATTCGTTGAAGATACTGATGAATAGACCCCCCAGAAACTCTGGAAAGTGAGGTCAACTCCCGGAATATTGTTTCCATGTGATTCTGTCAGCCCAGAAACTGAATACTTGGGCATTGGAGAGAGATAAATATTCTGCGTCAGGCTGGTTGTGCCCGGGCCAATATACAAGTCATACAGCCCCGTTGCAAACTGGAAAATCTTGAAAGCAAAGGTTCCCTGCCCAGAGGCTTTAATCTGAACCTGGTAGAAACCCCGCGAGTTTGTATTTACAAAAGTGAACGCCTGCATCACAGCAATCCCCAGCCTGTCGTTGGCCAATGGCTGATTATGGTTGGACGCGTTGTACACATAACCTGACAAAGTCACGGATGCGTTGCCGGTTGGGCTGAAACTTGTCTGGTTTAGCCCGAGTCCGGGTATGTTGAATGTCTGGTTATTGAAAATCTGCAGGTTTGGTGGCTTGATGTTTTTTGGCGGATGCTGGGGATTAATCTTTATAGTTGCAGGATTGGCCGGGTATGAAACGTGAAAAATGAAGAATACGCTAGATATGACTAGCATTCCAACTACTAAAAAGGCAACGCTCTTCGGTGACACCAAAACAATTGAGTTAATTGTATTATTTATTTGTTTCCTATGTGAATAAAAGGTTTGCCCTACAAATTGTCCTTTTTAGTTCCTTACTTTTACAGCTGTACCCTTTTTCAGGCTTATCATTGCAGCAGGAGGCATTTTAGCAATTCCCACACCTTTCAGTACCATTTCATGGTGGAGTACTACTTCATCTTCCTGTCTGATATCGCCTGTTGTTCCAAGAACGCCTACTGCATATACGTTTGCGGTTGGTTTGAAATCATCAATTTCAACCAGATATTTGCCATTTTCAAGGAACCAGGGTGCAGAATTCTTGTTTATAGTGAATTTTCCCATTTTCTCATTGTATACGAGAACAGGTTTTCCGTCTTTTACCAACATTTCAGTGTTGTAATTCCTTATTATTCTGCAATCAGGGAGGTAACCGCCTATCCACGACCCAAACTGGTACTCGGCCACCTTTATGAATGACTCAAGTTTGTGGTTGATCTTCCTGCCTGCAGTACCTGTCTCGCTTACAGCATCCTGAATGGTTTCCCTGAGCCTCCTTAGCGATTCGCTCTGTTCATTCCATTCTATTTTCTGGGAACCTGTTGGCAACGACTCCAATATGAAAAACAGATCCTCTTTTACAAATGTAAAGACTTTGTCATAAGTGTTTCTCTCAAAGTAAGCTTTCAGCATTTTGTTTATCATTACCTTTTCATCTTCATACCATTCCCCTATTACTGGAATGTCGTATGAATTGGCAGGGTATGTGTTCTCAAGTTCACGTGGAACCAATCCCACGGGAGATGTCACAATAATCTCATGGACTGTGTTTCTTAAGCCGGAAAGGGCTTCCAGTATCTGTTTGTGTGATTTAGAAGTTGAATAGGGCTTCCTAGCGGAACATGGTATCAGTAAAGCTATTTTCTTGTATTCCGGTTTGGTGTAGCTTTGGGAAATATAATTACGATACCTGGCCAAATCGGGTCTTCTAAGTGATTCCAGGGAATTTGCCTTTATATATTCAGTTCTCCTTGGGAAAGTTTCTTCCATTTCTCCAGATTCGTCATTGTCCAATAGCCTCAAGAGCTCCAGGGCCTTTGAAGAAATCTGATATTTTTCCACAATTTCCCTTATTGTCCCATTCTCGATTGATTTCCTGAGAACGTCAAGAATCTGCTCTGCAAACTTTATGTTTTCATCAAGGGGATTTTCTTTCGCTGACGTCCTGCCGAATATTGTGTAGCCTATGGATTTAGCAGATTCTATCCTTATTGTGCTATCGTCAAATAATGAAACCCCGGCGTACACCAGGATGGGAAGAAGATATGGATCCGAAACGCCCTGTAAATATATCAGTCTGGTGTAACCAAAATGCGACCTGATCTCCCTGAGCCTGTCTACCAGCCTCTTGGGTCTCTGTATAAGTTCTGCGCCGTCAGGCACTATTACTACATCCTCTGTGGCCCACATCTTTACAGGCTGTTCCATGGTTTTTCCCTTCTGCTTAACTTCTATGGAGGGTGAGGCGGGCTGACCGAGAATAGTAACTTCTGAACCTTTCTTGGTTATGTGTTTGCTTTCCCCCGATTTCAGAAGGCAGGGGTACTGGAAGGATTCACCAATTTTACCAGATCTGGCAAATCCAAAAAACGCATCGTCGACCATCATGCTTATGGTGTATAGTTTCCTCCCTAAATTCTCTTCTGAATTACAATACTGCAGATTTCCACCTGACTGCAGTAACGCTTTACCCAACAGTGAAGCCGCCAAGCTAATACGTGGAAAGGTTAATTAGTTAGCATTAACTGTTGACTCTGAAAGCGTTAGAACATTAATCTGACAAGCTGATTACTATGCATAATTCAGAGAAACAGGAAGAAACTTTAGTTTTGCCGGGAGACGTTATCGCCACTGCAGAGGAATATGTTCCTGGAAGAAATACCACGGAAATCAACGGAGATGTAATTTCCCTTGCTTTCGGTGCATTGAGAAAGGATGACAACAGTCTAACAATTTCAGTAAGCACTCCAAAAAAGAAGATCAGGCTTCATTCCGGCCAGATTGTATATGGCAGGATAGTGAAGATGGATCAGAGAAGGGCAAATGTGAAGGTTGGCGCTGTGTTTGACAAGCAGCTGGGTCTGGTAGAGTATAACGGAGACGGCAGCATTGGTATGTCTTCACAGTACGGAAGGAACAACGAACCAAGTATGCATGTTGGGGACATAATCAGAGCCAAGATTCTGAGAATAGGGGATAGAGGACTGGATCTGGGTATTTTCGGCAAGAACCTCGGAGTACTGAGAACACTCTGCAGCAAATGCAGACTTCCACTGGTCAGAAAGAATTCCTCGCTGTATTGCGATAACTGTGAGAGAACTGAACTTAGGAAAGTTGCCGAAGATTATGGAATGATAAATATTATGGAGGATATGGCATGAAGGGCGGAGTTTCAAATAAAGTTAAAGACGTGGAAACACTTTCAAATGAAGTTGTCACTATGAGACGGGAGCTTGAAGACGTAAAAGAAGTCTTGAAGGGACTGATTCAGGTGATCATGAGCAGAGAAGAAGGACTGGACGACGACGAATACAACTAAGGTGCAAAAGACTATGATAATGCCTATGAAAATGTTGGAAGAAAATCTGAACAAGAAAGTTGCATTGCTTTTAAAGGACAACAGAGTACTGGAAGGGACCCTTTCAGGCTACGATGAATACATGAACATGGTTCTTGATGAGGTGGAGGAGAACGCAGAGGACCTCACCAGAAAGCTTGGTACTGTCATAATAAGAGGCAGCAACGTAGTAAGAATCGCCCCAAGATAATTACACTTAATGCCCATATTTTTACAGAAAACTGAACAGTTTGAAAACTGTTCTATTTAACTTTCAGGATGTTACTCTCCGTCCACGATTATTAAAAATCAGGTTCAAGTGCATTGGACAGGTAAGTTTCCAACTCTTCTGTGTTAACTCTGTCCTGTTCCCTGCTGTCCCGTTTCCTGACGGTTACTTTGCCAAAATTCTCTGACTCAGGGTTGACGGTGTCGTAATCCACAGTTATGCAAAATGGGGTTCCGACTTCATCCATTCTTGCATATCGTTTTCCAATAGATCCTGAAACGTCTAGGAAAATTCTGAATTTCTTCGATAGTAGGGAATGAAGCCTTGCAACTTCTTCGTCTATTTTCGGATCGTTTTGAAGTGGGAAGATTGCGGCATTGTACGGGGACAACCACGGCTGAAGGGACAAAACCTGTCTTCCGGATTCGTTGCTGTACATTATGTCCACAAGAGCCCATATGTTTCTGTCCACACCGAAGCTTAATTCGAGGACGTGCGGAGTAAACTCCCGGCCTTCGACCTTGACTGAAAGCTTCTTGCTGGAGCCTTTTGAATGAGATGTAAGATCGTAATCTCCCCTATAGTGGAGACCACCTACTTCCTTGAATCCGCCCCAGCTTTCCACATCAAGTTCTATATCCATGTGAACCTTGTTGTAAAATGCCTTGTCATCTCCGCCCTTTTCAAAGAGCCTGAACTTGTGCTCAGGGTATCCTAAGGTCCTAGTGTAGAACCTATGTATAAGTGCGGCGTGGTAAACGTAAAAGTCAGGGTACCCCAATGCCAGCAAGTCCTTCACCTTCAAGATTACCTGCTTGCCAGTGCTATATGGAACAACATTGATTTCATCAGATTGGAACTGTGAAATGTCCGGATGAAACGTCTCCTCGTCAAAGAATATCTGTAGTTCGGCCTGTATAAGTTCCCTGAGCCTGTACAGCCCCTGCCTTGGGGAAATCTCGTTACGGTAGGCGCGTCCAATGAGCGCAAGGCCAAGCGGGAGTTTCTGCCTCAAGGTATTGAATTCCCTGTAGAAATTTAAAAATGTGGATTGGGCAGTTTCTGGCCTTAAATACCCCTTGTCGGATTTTTCAGGACCAAGCGAGACGTCAATCATCATGTTGAAAACCTTGGAAGGCCAAAAATCACCCCCGCATTTTGGGCATTTTACGCCATTCTTGGATACAATTTCATCGATGTCTACCGGTGATGCCCCTTCGCGAACGTCGATGCCCGCTTCCGAAAGCATCATGTCAGCGCGGTAATATGATTTGCATTTCCTGCAGCCTATCAGGACATCGTTGAACCTCTCAGCATGTCCAGAAGCCACAAGAGGTTTTTCAGGGAGAAGGGTCGACGCATCTATCAGATAGTAATTAGGATTCCTTTCAACGAAGTACGAGAGCCAGTGAGACTCAAAGTTTCTCTTGAGCATTGCTCCCATGTGGCCGTAATCAAAGAGCCCGGATGCCCCGCCGTAAATATCTGCAGATGACCAGAACATTCCGGTGCGTCTTGCATATCCCAAAAGATCCTCAATATTCATTGTTCAGTTACCCTAATCCGTCTTCTATATTATGATGTATCCATGATATTACGCAATGTCATGAGCTCTTCGCTGCTTGAGATGGATCAACTCCAGATTACTTTGCCCTGAGAATTGGTTTGGCAAGATCCATTTCGAGTCTCTTTACAACAAGATCAAGCTGCTCAACCGTCCCGATATAGTTGATATGTTCCTTTCTAGACTGCATGGACCAATGGTTATGGAGTCCCGTGAAAAATAAATTCAAATGTGAACTCTCTACGATATAATACGTAATCTGCCCGGTTCCGTTTACCACCGGGTGCATGAAAATGGGGCCAGAATAATTCCTTATTACAAGATTATAGAAATCAGAAAAGAACTTTGACCTTACCTTAAACTCGACGAGATTTTCTGAACCGTCTACTACTTGATATTCTGAGAAGCCAGTAATTTCCCGATCGGTTTTTCTGAATATGAGCATATCTTCTGAATCGTTGATGAATGCTTTGGGAACGTAACTTCCTTCATTCGTGAAGACACCGAGATTCTGTTCTTTCCTGTCTGTTTTCTCAATATTCCACACAGTGGATATCATGGTAAAGTCTTTCAGGCTGTTTCCCGCTTCTTTGTACATCCTCAGCAGCATTGGTATGGAACCTGTTTGGGAGCCTGAATAGACCAGGTCTTTAGAGAATAAGTGATCTTCAAGGATGAAATCAATAACTATCTGGTTTATTTTCTTGGTGTGTTTTGCGGGAAATTCCACACTCAAATAGACATCTCCGCCTATCCTCAGCAAATTTGGGGAAATCCGGCAGCCAGGTATGTTGTTAATCTCTTCAGTAAATGGCCTGAGGAATGAAGGGAATTCCATTTCCAGGATTCCGTTAGTGACATTTACCCTCTCTCCTCCGCCCCACGTTGATATATAACGTTTAAGATGCGATTTTTCAGCTTCAGTCGGGTCAAACCCAAGATTCTGGAGCGCCATTAGCCGATCTCCATCCCGGGCCATCAAAAGAAATCCATCTCTGAAGTTTAAATTAAATTCCTGTGTTCTAAGTTTCTTTGGCATCAAGTTATGCACCCTTATTATGGTGCATTTATCCAGTATTTCTGTAACGAATATTTTACTCAACTCCTTGTACCGGAATAATCCTCTTTTGTGTTACCAGTTGGGAAACTGCGAGCCACATCTTGTATTCTTTCATAGAATATTGAGCCAAATATTTCTGTGACTTGTTCTTTAGGAAGGGTGGAAATAAGCCATACAACTGAAGGGTACATCAATCCGTAAGGAGATATCCTTTGTCTCGAGAATGATTCTACTGCAACAAAATCGGCTGCAGGCAATAGCATATCCTCATACTTGAGATCTGTATTCTGCAATGTCCTGAGAAACCAGATTTTAGCGTTGTTGAGAACCTCTTCAGAACTTGAATCCGAACTTTTGCCAGAGCGAAGCATTTGCAAATACTGGGATTTAACTCGCCTTAATTGTTCTTCTATGCTCCGCATAAAAGTTTTCGGATCCATCCGTTTCTAAGAAGTAATGATTATATTTTTAAATTTGTACTTGGTTTTGAAACAAATTAGGTAATTTTGTGTGCTGAACCCACAATAGAAGGTTTTCAATGAATTATAGCTAGGGCCGGGACCGGGAATTGAACCCGGGTCCGGGGATCCACAGTCCCCAAGGATAACCGCCTACCCCACCCCGGCCATATTGTGCTATACGAGATTTTTAGCCTGTTAATTATTATTTGCCTGTTTGACGGAGCCCAATCCTTTCACTTATGTGCAATGCAACTGAAAAATACGCCGTCTATGAGATCCATATCACTGGAGTGATGTGCATATAGCCTTGGAGTTCGGATTTGAACCTTACTTTCCCTTGTGATTTCACAGTTCTTGTCATAAAATTGCCTCACAAAATCAGCGGATTTGAGGTTGTGTATAGAATATATGGATTCTGATAAACTCACAGCCTTTTCAAGGAATATTCTGTCTGACCCTTTAACCACTGAGCCGAATGGCGGGTTCATCACAACTGTGTTCACCTTCTGATTAAATGAACTGACCTCCATTTCAAGAGTTTCAACCATCAGGCCCTTTGAGTTGTCCCTTATAACATTGCAGTGATCAGAGTCGACTTCTACACAATATACTTTGTCAGCGCCGAGCAATGCCGCACCAATCCCAAGAATTCCATTACCTGCACCAAGATCTGCAACAGTCTTTTCCCTGATGTTTCCGTCGAGAAAGGCTAAAAAAAGAATCTCAGAAGCAAGCGAAGCGTCAGTGGGATACTGTTCAAGATCATTTCTGTAAAAGGCAGGCTTCTTTAATTTCTGAAGTTGAATTTCGAGATCTTTCTTGGACCTGATGACTTTCTGCATCTACTTTTCTACGGTGCCAACTGCAAGATCCACTACCTGTCTCGCTTTCCTGAGAGAATCTTCCCTGGTTTCTCCCCTGCTCATGAAGAGTTTCTCTATCTTCCTCATGGCCCTCTGTTTTCTCCAGGTACCTCTTTCATGGGCGGCAAGAACAATATATTCAGCCACTTCTCTGTCAACACTTATTCCGAATCTCTCCCGGATCTTAATCTGCCAGACTGGGACCAGTACCGAGGGAATCTCTCTGAGATTGTTGCCTGCCCTCTTTTCCTCGATCAGTCTATTTACGTTATCTGTTTTTTTGAAACGAGAAGGAGAATTCATCTAGAGTTTCATTGGCAAGTACCAAATAAACCTTTTTGCTGAATGAAAAAAATTATTGGAGGAGAGTCCTGAGGATCCCCTTTGCTGTATGTAGCCTGTTCTCTGCTTCCTGGAATACCATACTGTGCTGGCCTTCCATTACCTCACCTGTTACTTCAAGGCCCCTGTGCGCAGGGAGGCAGTGCAAAAACAGATAGTTCTTATCTGCATGGGCGACAAGGTCACTGTTCACCTGGTATCTGGAGAAAAGCTTCTCCTTCTGCTCCTTTTCCTTCTCTTCCCCCATTGAAACCCAAACATCGGTATAGACCACATCAGCAGATTCTACTGCCTTAAGAGGATCATCCGTGATTTCAATGTGTGTTCCAGTTTCTTTTGCGATCTTCTGACCCGCTTCGAGCAGTTTCTTGTTCGGTTCATACCCTTTCGGGCAGCCTATAGAAACGTCAGAGCCGAGAAGTACACTACCAAGAATGAGAGAGTTTGCAACATTGTTTCCATCACCAAGGTATGCAATTTTAAGGCCGTTAACCCGGTTTTTTCTCTCCTTGACGGTCATGAAATCAGCCACTATCTGAACAGGGTGCTCAAGGTCGTCAAGTGCATTTATCACTGGTACTGAGGCGTTTCTGGCAAGTTCAAGCACATTCTCATGCTTGAAAGCCCTGTAGGAGATGACGTCGACAAATCCGGACAGAACTCTTGCGGTATCCCCAATTGTCTCACCCCTTCCTATCTGCATATCATTGGGATTCAGATATATGGCATGTCCTCCCAGCTGTGTCATGGCAGTTTCCAGGGAGATTCTGGTTCTTGTGCTTGGTTTTTCAAAGATCATCCCGAGAACATGGTTAACATATTCAGGGAACTGCTCATACCTCTGTTTCTTGAACTTGATTGAAAGATCTATGATATCCTCAAGATCATCCTTCATGTCAAGAACGGAAATTATGTCGCGCTTCATTTGCTCACTTCAGGAGTTTTGGAACATCGCCAGGATATTCTGCCACTTCAACGCCGGCTTCAGTGAATGCCTTGATCTTTGATTCTGCTGTTCCCACGCCTTTTTCTATGATAGCTCCTGCGTGGCCCATTCTCTTTCCTGGAGGAGCGCTTCTTCCGGTTATGTATGCAACTACCTTCTTGTCCCTGATGTGTTCCTTGATATACTGTGCAGCGAGTTCCTCATTGTTTCCTCCGATTTCTCCCACCAGCACGATCTGTTTTGTGTTTTCATCAGCTGCAAACATTTTAAGGACATCTATGTAGGTCAGCCCAACTACTGGATCCCCGCCGAGACCTATTACAGCACTTTCGCCGCGACCGCTTCTTGTAATGGCTTCCACAATTTCATATGTGAGTGTTCCACTTCTTGAAGCTACTGCCACATCCCCCTTTCTGAAGATCTGGTTTGGCATGATGCCGATCTTGCATTCTCCCGGTACCGTGATTCCAGGGCCGTTTGGTCCTATTACCGTAATGCCCCTCATCCTTGCCTCGTGGACTATTTCCATTGAATCATGGAAGGGGACGTGTTCAGTAAGGATGTAAACAAGCTTCAGCCCTGCGTCAATAGCTTCAAATGCTGCATCCTTGACAAATGGCGCAGCGACTGAAATCATTGTTGCATCCGGTTTGTAAACCAGTGAGTCAGCTACGCTGTCGACGATTGGTACCTTATCCTGGAACTTCTGTCCTCCCTTGCCCGGGGAAATTCCTGCCACAACGTTTGTTCCAAACTTTATCATTTCACCAGCATGGAATGAGCCCTGGTGACCTGTTATTCCCTGCACTATTACTCTTGTGTTTCTGTCAACTAAAACTGTCATTATGCACCACCTGCTAGTTTCACCACATTCTCAATTGCTTCCATCATGGTGGGAAAAGAATTGATTCCTGCATCTTTCAGGATCTTTCTTCCTTCTTCCTCATGTACTCCACTCAGTCTTACAACTATGGGCTTCTTAATGTTGAACCGGTTCTTCGCCTCCACAATTCCGT
Source organism: Thermoplasmataceae archaeon (assembly GCA_046705365.1). Taxonomy (GTDB): domain Archaea; phylum Thermoplasmatota; class Thermoplasmata; order Thermoplasmatales; family Thermoplasmataceae; genus JAJZOM01. The sequence continues at coordinate 12,096 of JBJKQM010000053.1, read as the reverse complement.
TAGCTACAGTGTCTCCCTTTGTAACTCCACCGAATATGTTGACAAGTATCACTTTAGGATCTGCTTTAAGAACAAGGTCAAAGGCATTCACAACAATTTCAACATTATCTGTTCCACCCAGATCGAGGAAATTTCTGGGCTTTCCCTTGTGAAGTGTGAGAGCATCAAGTGTCGCCATGGTCAGACCTGCTCCGTTGGCTATAACGCCAATCTGGCCATCGAGTTCAACGAAAGCGTATCCCTTTGACTGCGCCTCAAGTTCCAGAGGGGTCTTTTCAGGGTCAGTTATATTGACCTCCTTATGCCTGAAAAGTGAGTCGCTGTCCATAACAACCTTTGCATCTGCGGCAATGAACTGGCCTTCCGCAGTCTCCACCAGAGGATTGATTTCCACGAGCTCGCAATCTTCTTCCACGAAAACCTCATACAGCCTGGCAAGGATGTTCCTGAACTGGGCTGAAAGGTTCTTGTCGAGATTCATGAATTTTGACGCTTCCCTGCCAATATAATCAGAATATCCCAATAATGGGTCGATCATTCTTGTGAAGATCTGGTCATGTGGGACAGCTTCTATCTCAACTCCTCCCGAAGAGCTTGCAATAAGGACTGGGCGCCTTTCTGAACGGTTCAGCGCGAAGCTGACATAATACTCTTTTTTGATGTTGATCATGTCCTCCACGAGAACTTTGGTAACTGTGAGTCCCCTTATCTTAGATCCAAGAAGTTCTTCTGCAGATTTCTTAACCTCTTCCTGGCTTTTTGCAAACTTGATTCCTCCTGATTTGCCTCTTCCCCCGAGTAAAATCTGGGATTTGACAACTACAGGTTTCTTAAACTCCCTTGTTTCATCTGGCTTTTCAACAATATATCCATCGGGAACAGGTATTCCATATTTCCTGAAAATCTCCTTTCCCATGTATTCATAGAGATTCAAAGAACCACCACCCTGCCATAGTAAGAAAATAAATAAAGTTGATCCGTTTTTATCTTCTGCCGGACTTGATTAAATCATTGTAAATTGTAATTGCAACCCTGCAACCATCACCCACTGCTGTTGCAATCTGGGCTTCTGTTCCCTGTGTGACATCCCCCGCAGAGTATATCCCTTCCACACTGGTTCTCCCCTTATTGTCTGTAACAATATATCCCCTGTCTGAGAGTTTCACTCCGGAATCCTTGAGAAATGAGGTTTGTGGCACTAATCCGACGTAAATGAAAACACCGTCTGTCTTCACAACTTTCTCCTCCTGCGTTGCCCGATCCTTGTACTTTACGCCGTGCACTTTCTTTCCGTCTCCCATTATTTCAAGAACCTGTGCATTTTTGATATAATCTATTCCGTTTTTCTCTATTGTCTTTACATATGCGTCCTCACACATGTAATGGTCCATGAACTCCAGAATGGTTGTTTTGTTGGTGTATTCATTCATGCTGATAGAAGCGATTGCTCCGGAATTGCCTCCGCCTATAACCACAACATCCTTCTTTCTGAAAAGGAAACCGTCGCATGTAGAGCAGTAAGACAATCCTTTTGCGTAATATTCGGTTTCACCTGGAACATTGAGATGCTTGTGTGATGTGCCAGTTGCAACAACAAGAGTTTTTCCTGTAAATTCCCCGAGTGTTGTCTTTGCTACGATCCTGTCTGCTTCTTTCTTGATGGAGACGACTTGCGTATTCTCTAAAATTTTCACATACTCTGATGCATGTTCAGTGAACTTCTGCGCAAGGTCTGTTCCTTTTATGGCCTTGAATCCAAGGTAATTTTCCACCAGAGGAGACTCCGCCGTTAGTCCGCCGGAAACACTCTTGTCTATTACAAGTGCAGTTAAACCTGCCCTGACTGAATATACGGCGGTGGAAAGACCGCCGGCGCCTGCACCGATAATAATGACATCATAATCTCTTTCCTCGACATCTGAGGAGACTCTGGACAAACTGAATTCCATAAAATAGGTATTTGCGTCCTGAATTAAAATTTTTGACAAAAAATGTTAGGGATTAGTATGGGGGCATTCCGCCCATACCGCCCATGCCACCCATTCCAGGCATTCCGCCGGGTGACTCTCCTGCGCTTGATTTCCTGCTGGCAATAACATCGTCGATTCTCAGTATCATTGTAGATACTTCCACTGCACTTTCAAGGGCGTGTTTCTTAACTCTGAGAGGATCGACAACCCCAAGCTTTGTCATATCACTGACTTCGTTGGTCTCGAAATTTATTCCGTATGTGGAGTTTCCTTTTTCGTGCTCAGCTTTTAGCTGTATCAGTGTGTTTATTGGGTCCATACCGGCATTTTCGGCAAGTGTTCTCGGGATAATTTCAAGAGCTTTTGCGAAGGCTTCGATTGCCAGTTGTTCCCTTCCGCCGACGGTGTTTGCAAAAGCGCGAATCTTCATAGCGAGTTCAGCTTCAACAGCTCCTCCTCCGGCGAAGTATTTCCCATCTTCCTTTGTGAGGGCAACTACTCTGATTGCATCGTTGAGAGATCTCTCGATTTCGGACACAACATGCTCTGTTCCGCCCCTTATAAGGAGACTTACTGCCTTTGGATTTGCGGCACCTGTTATGAAAGTCATCCTGTCATCGCTGATTTTCTTCTCTTCAACTTTTTCAGCTTTTCCAAGGGATGCTGCTGTAAGGTCGTCAAGGTTTGTTACAAGTTTTGCACTTGTAGCTTTTGCCAGCTTCTCCATGTCGCTTTTCTTGACTCTTCTAACCGCATATATTCCTTCCTTGGCAAGATAGTGCTGTGCAATGTCATCGATGCCTTTCTGGCAGAGGACAACGTTTGCTCCGCTCTTCTTTATCTTCTCGACCATTTCTTTGAAGGTGTTTGATTCCTGTGTGAGGAAATCCTGAATCTTGGTCGGGTCAGTAATCTGAACCTTGGCCTCTATTTCTGTCTTCTTTATTTCAAGTGCAGAGTCAATAAGTGCAATCTTTGCATTTGTTACTGAAGATGGCATCTTTGCGTGGACTTTTTCCTTGTCTATTACCAGTCCGTTGATAAACTGGGTATCGGAAACGCTTCCACCGCTCTTCTTGTCAACTTTGATATTTACTGTATCAACAACAACTCTCCCGTTTCGGTCTTCTGCAACTGCATCTACAGCTTTCACCACGAGATCTGAAAGGAAATCGCTGGAAAGGCTCGTGTTCTTGCCTGAAAGTGCTGTCATTGCAATCTTTTTCAGGGTCTTGTCATCGGTTGCCTTGAGGGCAACTTTTTCCAGATGGTTCTTAGCTTCATTTACTGCAAGCCTGTAACCATTTGTGATGACAGTTGAATGGACACCCTGTTCAAGAAGGCTCTCGGCCTGCTTTAGCAGTTCTCCAGCCATAATAACGGCAGAAGTTGTTCCATCTCCGACTGCAGTGTCCTGTGATTTTGCAACCTCAACTATCATTTTAGCTGTGGGGTGCTCAACATCCATCTCTTTCAGAATTGTTGCACCATCATTTGAAATAATAATGTCACCGATCGAGTCAACCAGCATCTTGTCCATACCCTTTGGTCCAAGGGTAGTCCTGATTGCATCTGCAATGGTCTTGGCTGCTTCGATGTTGTTCTTTTGAGCATTCCTGCCCTGCTCACGGGATGTGCCCTCCTTGAGCACTAATATTGGCATGTTTCCTGATAACATTTAGAGATACACCTCAAGTTGTCGGATTAATATGTTCTTCAATATAAACTTTTTTAAAATTCCGAAGTCACAAAAACAGCCAAAATAAGGCATAACCAATAGATTTGAACTAGCTGCCTGTATCTAGGTCGCTCAGTTTTCTTTCCTTGCTCTGCTCGGAGCGAAGTCTGCCCAACGCGTACTCCCTGGTGTCAACGAACTTTATGAGTGGTGATAGCCCGGGGTTCACATCCCTTATGGCGCGGTACATTGCGATGGCAATTCTCCTCAAATCGGGATGTGCCTGTGGAGTAGATCTTAATTCACAGAAGAATGCCGCTTCCCTTAGGTTCATATGGGCAACAACCGGATACCTGAATGCGTAAGGTATGACATATTGCGCAGCGTGCGGACCGTATCTGTTGTATAGTGCCTTGTATGCCTGGGAGGCTTTCTGCATCATATTTATGTAATTCTCACGTTCAGCAGTCTCAGCAAAATATTCAGGGATATCATACCCGTATCTATTGGAAAGAGGCTGCCTGCTGATACTCATGAACCTGTGTCTCTGGAGGTCCCTGAAGGCCCCGTAATTCGTCGTGACCTGGAATAGATATGGTACCGACTCAAAGGCCCTGTGGAGTTTGTGCCTCCTGTTCTCCCTCAATGAAGCCAGCTCCTTTATTACATTTTCCAGCTCTTCTTTTGATTTCCCCGCCACCATTTCAAAGCTGGTTTTAACATCATTCTGTCCATTGGCAAAAGCCAGGAGGGAGAGTGAATTCTTCAGGGCTTTGCTGTTTTCGTCATATTCAAGAAGTTCAACAAACTGTCCCGGGTTGCTTGACTGTATTGGCTCAACAAAGGTGAAATTGTCAAGCCTCCGCTTATAGTCTACAAGTCTCTTTCCATGTTCTGAAACAGCAGAATTTATCAATTCCGGTAGTTCTGTCAACAGCTCTTCATACACAGCCTGTGCCAGTTTCTGGGCCTCAGGGCTCTCTGAAGACAATAGCTTCTGAATCATGTTGATGAATGCCCGCCCGTTTCCAGAAATACCAAGATTGGTCAGTGTTGAGGCAGGAAGGAGGAACCTGAGGTCATCCAGTGCTCTTGCCCTTATAGAACTGTTGTACGATTTTTCAGCATTTTCTTTTTCCTTCCCGGCAAGGTCACCAATGTGGACGGGTTTGGAATCAGGGTCTGAAAACATAATGCTCTCAATCGGATACTTCTTCCTGAAGAATTCCTGGGCCTTTTCATAATTGGATGCATAATAATCGAAGAGCTGGTTGCAAATTCCTTCATAATAATCCCTGTCGGCACCTTCTATCCCAAGTTTCTCCGGACCAAGATACAGGTACCGGTCATTGTGTTTCTTGTCATACCTGACGTACCGGGACGACTTTTCAAGGTAGGAAAGCCCCACCCTGAGCTCTTCAATTGTTTTGGTCATAATGTTGCTGATATTTTGAAGGGCCATCTGTGCAGTTACCAGTTCTGCGATAGACTCGTCTCCGTATTCAAGGAAAACGCGTTTATAGAAATCCTTGCCCTTCTCCTCATTGCCTTCGAATTCCCTGGCATAGACATCCCTTATGTCAAGCGTCGCTGCTCTGCTATATCTTGAAAGAAGAGCGCCTCTGTCAATCATCCTGTCAAGCTTGACTAAAAAGACGTCTTTGTCCTTGTTGGAAAACTGCATTGTAAAAAAAGGATTTAAGTTGGGAAAAAAATGTTTGCATTTACTCCATAACAGGTACGAAGTAAACATCTGTGGGGCTGAATCTCTGGTTTCTCCTGAATTTTGCCCTGACTTTCATGCCCACTTTGAGATCTTCGGCATCCACGCCAATTAACCTGGCCATGAATAATGAGTCCACACCCTCGAATTCCACCATTATGAGATGGAATGGAGTTTCCGGAAGGAATTCCTCACTACCAAAGTAACAGGTGGTAAAGGTGTGCACCTTACCCTCATTTGGAAGTTGATACCACTCTGTTTCAGCACCGCACATCATGCAGTGTCCTCTCGGAGTTGCATAGGTATAGCTGCATTTTTTGCATTTGCTACCCATTATCTTCTTTTTCCCAAGGGCTCTGAAGAATTCCGAATCCTGGGCGTAACTGTGTATGTAGTCAATCTCATAGTGAGATTTTACCACCAGTGGGTCTATGCTGTAGACCTCTGTTCCTTTCTGTGTTTCAGGCATCTTGGCATTTGGATTCAGAGTCATTTTGTCGCCTCCATTATTGTTGCCGTAACATAAGTCCCGGTTCCCGCGTGGCTGTGTATGAGTCCTCTCTTGGCGTTCTTGACCTGCAGGGCATCATCCTTGAAGTGCTTCTTTATGGAGTGCTGCAGTTGCCAGAACATGAAAACTGCCTGCATTATTCCAGTGGCGCCTACAGGATGACCTGAAGCCAGGAGACCTCCTGACGGATTCACGGCAATTTTGCCGTTCAGATCGGCCTTTCCCTCTTCTACGAAGGATCCGCCTTCTCCATATTTGCAAAGGCCAAGGTCCTCATAAGTCTGAATTTCAGAGGAGGTGTATGCATCATGCAATTCAATGACATCAAGCTCATTGATTGGATCAGTGATACCTGCCCATTCGTATGCTTCCTTCGCTGCGGTTCTTCCGGCCCTGAATGAGTGCATTCCCGGGTATTTTAGACCACTGTAGTCAGATTCCTTTTCGTTTGGAAGAAGAGAAACCTTGCCAAATGGCCTGTCGGAAAGTCTCATTGTATCTGTTCCGGTTCCAATGCTCTTTATCAGAACAGGGTTGTCACACAGCTCAAAAGCCTTTTCCTCTGAGGCAAGAATAGCCGTTGCTGCACCATCTGACATTGTGCACACATCCAGCCTTGTAAGGGGATACGCAACCATGGGTGATTTTCTAACGTCCTCTACTGTCAGTTTCATAGGACTCTGTGCGTATGGATTGTGCAGTGCGTTTCCATGGTTCTTGACTGAAACTTTTGCGAGCTGCTCTACTGTAGTGCCAAATTCATGCATATGCCTTACCGCCATCATTGCATAGTAACCAGTATAAAAGCCACCAACAGGGTAGTCGAAATTGGTGTCACTTGCCAAGGCAATAAATTCGTTTCCCTTCCAGGTGTTCACGTGTGACATCGTTTCAAAACCATAGACGGCACATACATCCATACGACCCGAGGCAACTTCCTCAAAACCTGTCTGGAATGAAAGGCCTCCTGTGGCTCCCCCGCCCTCTACCCTCTTGCTTGGTTTAGGAGTAAGCCCCAAATAATCCTGTACCATAATTCCAGACATTAACTGCCTCTGGAAATGGTCTGCAAAATAAGAAGCAACGGACCCGTCTATATCGGCAAGTGATATGTTTGCATCGTTCAATGCATAATCAAATGCTTTCTTAACACGCAGTCTGAAATCCATGTCGGGGGTGGCCTTGGCAAATTTGGTTACCCCGCCAGAAATCATGTATACGTTTCGTCCTTTGTGTTTCATAAAACCAAAGGCTAATTGGCTTTATTCTAATTAATCTTGCTTATTCAAAATATCCTAAAATATTCTGGAACCAATCATGCTAAACTTTCTTGATCCTGAATTCTGCACCAATTTAAATGCAATTTTGAGGTAAAGCAACTTTTTTTAAGGAAATTGTGAAATTCAAAACCAGAGTTAGTGAAAACGTATTTTAGGGTTATTCACTTCTTGGTTTCGCACGATCATGAAAGTTATAGTAATTGGTGGATCAGGCTATGTTGGACGTAACATTGCACAGCACATAGAAGCCGAAAAAGTGGCTTATTACTCAAGAAGCAAGAACGAGGAACTGGAAAAAGCTGGAATTGAGTGGATTCAGGGTGACATACTTGATGCAGAGAAAGTAATGGAATCGGTCAAAGACTACGAAATGGTTGTAGATGCTGCAGGAATAGACACAGAGGCTGACCAGAAATTTTTTGACGTGAACGTCAAAGGCGTAAAGAATATTGTTGCCGCCCTTCAGAAATACGATACGGACCAGCGTCTTGTATATCTGTCTTCAATAAATGTGCACTATGGAACCACTGAATTTTTCAGGACAAAGAGAACGGGAGAGGATAATGCAGCACTGGTGAAGAACCACCTTAATGTCAGGCCATCCGTTGTTTTTGGAAATGGCGACAAATTCACGGAAAAGCTGTTCGCCCTCACTTCATCAAGGCTTTCTAAACTTCCATCCGGCGGTTCCATCTCACCTGTTCACGTTGAAGATTTGGTTAGAGTAATAGAAAGGGCCAAGGATCTCAGAGGCTCAGTTGATGTATGTTCCCGTGATAAGATCAGTTTTGCAGGGGCAATAAATTTAGCTTTTGAGAAGAAAGGAGAAAAGCCCAGGAAGATAGTGGAAGGTAAATTCGGTTACAGTTCTGCAGTGGACGCACTGAAAGGGGCAAATGTCTTCTCCAATGAAGAGGTGGACAAATACCTGCTTAACTTCTACAGGGAAAACACCTACCTTGACCGCTTTGTAAAAGAACCTATTTCCTTCAGGGAATACGTAAAAAATTATTCCGTATCCTGAGTAACATTAACCCAACTTTTCTCTTTTTTTGATATTTATAAAAAATTAAAGCATGACATGGCCTATTGCTTCTCTATAAGTGAATGTGCTGAGTTTCCCGAGGTATTTGATCAAATAGTCCGTTATCAGTTCTGAGAATTTTTCATCAGCCTTTGCCTGTATGAGGTAACCCAGGGCTTTGCTCATATGTGCATGGCTGCTGAGCAGGTGAGCTGCCCGCCTGTCTCCTGCACTCATCTTCTCCTTTAAGTCCAGCCATACCTCATCTGCATGATTCAGCATCTTTCTCTGCTGATCTGGCAACCTGGATTCTGAGTCCAAAAGGATCTGGTAAAGAGTATCAAGCATGTCCAGTAGCTCTCTTGTGGCCTGTAATCTGACCCCCTCTGCAATCGCAAGACCCATTTCCGCCTGGGCCATTTTCATTTCAAGCTGGTATGAAAAAATAGGGTGGTCCCTTGGGAGTTCCTCACCCGTGTATTCGCACACTGCTTTTGTGAAATCTTCTTCTTCATTTGGAGTTGTCATCATAATACCTCTGGGTCAGATAATATAGCCCCTGGCAGATTCGAACTGCCGTCGACGGGTCCAGAGCCCGTAATGCTTGGCCACTACACCAAGGGGCTTTCTGATGCGATGTTATGGATATTTTTAACTCTTTGCCTTTCGCGTTCCAGCTGTGGTAAATCCGATACATGCAAATGAGATTACCATAAACGCTGCCATTAGATAGGAATAAATTGCCATCTGTCCGGCCATTAGATACATGATTCCACTGACACCAGCAAGGACTATGGTTATGAGGGAAAGCATTGCTGAAAAAATGTACTTATTTCCAATCCTTGCATGAATTGCCATGAAAAACGCCATAAAATCTGCAATAACAAGGAAGAATGCCAGAACGATGTGTGCAGCCAGTATCAGGTCGATCCTCATATAGCCAGCGAATGAAGTCGTTTCCTTTGGAATGCTTACAAAAAGGTAAACAGACATTCCCAGAACCAACTGCAAGATCATGAGCATTGTGACCAAACGAAGTGACCTGGACAGCCTGTCGTATTTATCCACTATTATCAGCTTAAGGGAATGTACGCAAGCTTAAATAGATTCATCAAGATAAAGAAAGGTGAAGAACTGGAGCGGCCACATTTACCTTAACGATGATTTCCAGTGGAAAGACCTGGAGAAGGCTTTTACTGAGATCTGGGACCTCATTGCTGGGGAGACCAAACAGAATGCAGAGGAAATTCAGTACGACCAGATTTCACTGGAACTAAACCTTGCAGAATTAAGGAAGAATCAGAAACCCATTGGTTATATCAAAGAGGGGATCAAGTACAAACTTGTTTTTCCCGCCGAGACCAAAGAGATGATTATCTACAGAGGAACTCTTTCTGAGGAAATAAGGGATATCACGGAATCCGTTTCAAAAATACTCAAGAACAAAAAGATAAAACACCGTGTTGATTTTGATAAAATGGTTCTTTACGAAATTAGGAAGAGGAGAAAATAGATTTTCTTCTGAAATTTTCACCGTCTAATAATAATTATATCGTATTGAGCTATATCCCATAGATGGTCAGCAGAATTAAGGTTGTCAATGACGTAGGAGAACTCGTTTCCATTTTTCATGCGGCTGACAGCGATGTTAAAAGGAGACTTTTACTGGACCTCTCCACCAGTTGGATTACGATGCCGGTTATCGAGCAGAAATATGGACTAGAAGGGAAGAGGGCTTTGCTTTATCTTGACAAGATCAAACTCATTGAGAGCCAGTGGATGACCGGAGACAAGGGACCTGAAAAAGCCTACCATACTTATTACACAAGTGTTCAGATCAACCTTCTGGGTACAATGAGCGAGCTTGCTGACATTATCTATGCAACTACTCTGAGTGAAGAAAAACTTCTTTCCTACGAAGAGAGGATAATCGGAATGATAACAGACAATGATGGAGTCTTTCTGGGTGACGTTGCGGAGACCCTTGATGTTTCACAGGCTCTTCTGAGAGGTATTGTGAAGCGCTCTAACGTGCTCCAGATAAAGGGTTACAAGATTACCCACGTCAATGATGTGATCTGATAAGGGCACAGACTTGAGTGAAATCACAATACTCAGAATAAACCACAGGCCATTCCGCGACAAACGAATAACCACCCATGTTGCGCTTACTGGAAGAGCTTTTGGCGCCTCCCGTATACTGGTTGATTCTGAAGATTCTGAACTGGAAGAGACCATAAACAAGGTGAATAGGAATTTCGGAGGGAATTTTTATATCAGGACTGGCGTAAACTGGAAGAAAGAACTCCGGAACCCGGACGCCGTAATAGCCCATCTCACAATGTATGGGGAACCCGTTGACGAAGTTGTCCCAAAAATAAGGGATGAATATAACGGAAAAGAACTCATAATAGTTGTGGGTGCAAGTAAAGTTCCTGGTGAACTATACAGTGAATCTTCATATAACGTGTCTGTTACAAACCAGCCAATCAGCGAGGTATCTGCGCTTGCAATATTTCTTGACAGATTATTCCAGGGCCGGGAACTGCAAAATAATTTTGAAGGCAGGCTTAAAATTTTACCTTCAGGCAGTGGTAAAACAGTTGAGCTCTTTCCCAATGATCAGGATTGCTTGCGTATCTTGAAGGAAAATGGTGCTGGCGAGAGGATCCTCAATCACAGCCAAGCTGTGAGAAACCTTGCTGTCAGACTCTCGGAAAAATGCGGTGCAAACACCAGACTTGTTTCTGCAGGAGCACTGCTCCATGATATTGGAAGAACCATGACTCAGGGAATTGACCATGCATATAGGGGAGCAGATATTCTCAGGGAACTGAGAATCGATAACAGGATAATACTGATCGTTGAAAGGCATACAGGCGCTGGAATCCCTGTTGAAGAAGCAGTTCAGCTTGGATTGCCTGAAAGAGATTTTATTCCATTGACACTTGAAGAGAAGATCGTAGCACATTCAGATAACTTGTTTTCTGGAACAGTGAAAATAAAATTAAATGACGTACTTGCAAAATATAAGGAAAAGAACCTCCTTGCAGCTGCAGAAAGAATTGAAGATTTACACAAAAAGCTCTCACATATAATAGGGTCCGACATTGACAGCATTGAAGTGTGAAATTTCAGATAGCTTTAGATCCTGTATATAAGAATAGGTGGTGAGTATGGCGAAAGAATTAAACGTCTTGGAAAATTACCGTAGATACGTGCCGTTGTAGCTTAGCTAGGTAGAGCGCTTGGCTCATAACCAAGTGGTCAGTGGTTCGAACCCGCTCAGCCCCATAGGGTTCAGTGTAGGGGCCGTCACTGGCTCCTGCCTCCAGCAATCTTCAGCATTTCGAAATAATTTTACCTGACGGGAAATCACCTCTTTCGCCACGTCCCTGTCAGTCTTGTGCGTGTACCTCTGGGTGGTCCTCAGGGAGATGTGACCCAGTAATTTTTGAACCGATCGGATATCCATTGGGGGTGCTCCGAAAAGTCCATTCAGATAGGCTGTGGCTCCCCAGTGACGTGCAGCGTGCCAGTGGAATTGGGGCACTCCGGCTGCCAGCCCCAGTACCTTACTTAGTTTTCTGAGCCCATTGTACGTAATTGGCTCTACGTGAGCGTTTTTCCTCCTGCCTTTCGTTGCGATCCACAGTGCAGCATTCTTTCCTTCCGGAGATTCCCCCGGAACCTTTGGCCTGTAGACCTCAACATATGTCTTCAGGTCCTGCATTATGGCAGGGTGAAATCCAACGAAACGGTCCGCCTCGTTCTTCTCCGACCTGATGATGACGCCCCTCTCCTGGAAGTAAATTACCTCGAGCGTAATGCTGATCATTTCTCCGACCCTCATGCAGCCGAAGAAAAACATCTTGGCAATGAGGCCGTTCCTGAGGGCTATGCCTCTGTC
>JBJKQM010000052.1:0-7444 GCA_046705365.1 Thermoplasmataceae archaeon | reverse complement strand
CACTCGACTGTTAATCGAGCGGTCGTCGGTCCAAATCCGACCAACGGCGTCTGGGGCTGTAGCTTAGCTAGGTAGAGCGCTTGGCTCATAACCAAGTGGTCAGTGGTTCGAACCCGCTCAGCCCCATCAATCTCTTTTTTCACTTACTCTCCGCGAATACCAGATATATTTGAATAATATTATTTGCTTCTTATAATCGATTGAAATGGAACCCACTCCGAAACAAGACAGACGTGGGAAAATACTACTTTTATTTGCAATACTCACCACAGTGATGCTTGTGGGGTCAGTTGCTTACTATTATCTCCAGAGTGGCACATCAAAGATTGTGTATAACAACAGCAGCAGTACTTCAGTTTACAGTCAAAGTACTGGACTTCAACTGATGCTTAACCTTGGAAATCTGACAATAACCGCGGGCCAGAGCGAAGAAATAAATTTCGAGGTGTATAACGCACTAGACTTCATGAATAGCGTCAATGTGGAAAGAAACTACCCTGCAATTCCAGTTTCTGCGGGACCATGTTCTGACCAACCATTCGGAATTGCGGTGATCTTTGGCAACTACAGCGCCAATAACCTCTGGTCTGCAAATCCATTACAGATTTTCGAACCAGGAACTTACTTTTGTCCCGCTGAATTCCCTATCTCTCAATACCAGTTCTTTGCACACAGCAGCAAGGCAAAGGTATTTTCCAATGTCACCAGCCTTCCCCCTGGAATGACAGAAACTCTGGATAAAAACCTTAATCTCTCTGGCTACTGGAACGGCAATTCCAATGCTCACGAATTTTTTACATTTCCTGCTGGAATTTATACAGTTGTTGCTGCTGATGGCTGGGGGCAACTGGTCTTACTGCATTTCCAAGTGAAAAATTAGAATTCGGAAACTAAAAATAATGCAGGATCAACGGGACCTCTATCTATGAGCCCAAATACTCTCAAGCCTCACTTTGGCCCTTTCAATGCTATCCTTTTTCTGCACGGAAACAACGATTGTGTCTCCTTCCAGAAGCTCCTCAAAATCGCGAATGTTTTTAGGGATCTGTATGACAAATTTCTTTCCAACTTTTGCCGGGAATTCCATAATTTGGCAGATTTTTTCCGCATATCATCTTTTTTATCTGTCTGACAAATGAGTAAATGAGATCTGCCAGGCACAAATTTTAGAGTTTCTCCATAAGTAAAGCTATTTCATCGGCACTTTTGTTACCAACTCTCTTAAGCTTTTGGGAAACTTTGTAAGTGTTATCTCTTGGATGGTTCTGGCTTAGTTTCTTCTTTAATTCTACCTCTTCTATTTTGACCTCAAACGCCACAATAGCCTTCAACTGTGCAATGTAACGCTTATCGTTCCAGTCAGCTTTCCAGTCCTGATTTAGCTTTTGTTCATGAAAGTCTGAAAGTTGGTCCAGGATTCTTATCTTGTCTTCATCGCCGTTTAGAATTTTGAGCTGTCCCTTTACCAAAACAGAAAGATAGTTCCAGGTTGGAACAGCATAGTCTTCTTCATACCATAAGGGAGAAATATAGTGGTTTGGACCCATGAAAACCACAAGAACATGTTCATTATCCAATCCTTTCCAAATGGGATTTGCTATTGCGAAATGACCTGAAAGGGACTTCAATTCCTCATCAAAAATAAGCGGTACGCTTACTGTTCTCATCTCTCCTGATCTGGAGGAAAATATCGTCCCAAAATTGTGCGCTGCGAGGAATTCTTTTATTTCTTCCCTGTTGGAAACCTTGAAAGGAGAGGGATTGTACATACTTCCAATGGAATGAACGCAAGTTATTATTCTTTTATCATAGATTCCTTATTAGCATCCATAAAAATATTTACATCTTCAGATGTTAACATTTCATGGAGAAGAAAGTCCATATTTGGGAAGTGCAGTGCAAAAATTGTGGAGAAAACTTCCAGCATATCTTTGTAGCATCGGATATCCTGAAACCGCACATATTCAATCAATTAAGAATGAGATGCCCCTATTGTGGTGAAGAGAAATTTGATCCGATTAAATCCCTGGAAAAACTCTCTCTGAATGAATGGAAAACCCAGCACCCTGAGTTGGATATTTCGAACCTGCCTGATCACTCATATGCGGAGGAACAGTAGTCTTTTGGCAAATTAAACTGCCTGCAAAATACTTTTTAACTGTATCCTTCCTTAGGAATGCATGAAGGATACTCTCTGCGGCAATTCTATTTCAAAAATTGGTTTGGGAACATTTGGCATGGGTGGCAGAATGTCCCCGGAAAAGGGAAACGAAAAGGTCCACATTGAGGCAATAAGGTATGCAATTGACCATGGCATTAATGTGATTGATACCGCCGAAATGTATGCAGGAGGACACACTGAGGAAGTTGTCGGTGAAGCTATTTCGCCTTACAGAAGAGAACAATTATTCATTATATCCAAGGTATGGAACACAAATCTACACCATGATTCGGTTTTAAAGTCAGCTGAAAAAAGCCTGGAAAGACTCGGCACAAAATATCTCGATCTTTATCTTATCCACTGGCCAAATCCTGCTATTCCCATAAAGGAGACCATCTCGGCTATGGAGGAACTTGTATCAAGTGGACTTGTTAGAAATATAGGGGTGAGCAACTTCAGTGTGTCACAAATGCAGGAAGCAATGTCTGCTGCGAAAACTACTCACATTTGTGCCAACCAGATAGAATACAACTACGGGAACAGAAGTGGAGAAAAGGATGTTATACCTTACTGTGAAAAGAATGGCGTGGACGTAATAGCATACACCCCGATCATGAAAGGGAGAACAGAAGGCCACCAGGTTCTGGAAACGGTTGCCAAGAAATATAACGCAACTGCGGTTCAGGTAGCACTCAGATACATAATGGAGAGAGCCCTGCCTATTCCAAAAACTTCAAACAAAGACCACCTCGACGAATTGTTGAAGTCGGCCGAAATTGATCTTAAAGAGGAAGATTACAGGCTTTTGAGCAGCTGACCGTTTGAACGGTACTGAACATAGCTGCCAGCTTCTCTCTTTTCGGCATGCCCTGAATTGTGGAGATAAGTTAAGTGAGTGATGGCTTCCCCTATTGCAAAATTCATTTCCATAAGATTCATGGAATCAAGGTTACGGCCCTTACTCCATGTGATCCTCGATGCGACTTCATAGGGGGTGCTCCAATCCTTTGACTTCGAAAGTATTTCGTTTAGTCTATCCTTGTGGTGATTGAGAATCTGGTCTATTCTGTCGTTGCCATAGTCAAAAGGATCCCTGTGCCCGGGAAGAATCATAGTGGCGTCGAGTTTTCTCGTCTCCTTCAGGCTGTTGATATAAAGCCCAAGCATATCAGAATCCTTGTCGTAAAAACTGATGTTGGGAGTGATCCCTGGGAGCAGATGGTCACCTGTAAGTAATTTCCCTGAATCTTTCAGAGAGACGGAAATAGAGCCTGGTGAATGACCTGGGTTACTAATTGTTGATACATTATCTGCAATCTTCTCGCCCCCCTTGAGTTCCAAATCGAAATCGATGTCTCTGTAGAGGCCGACGTTGTCTAGAACTGAGTGCCTCCCGACTATCTGAGAAACTAATGAGGATGGAGTTCCGTTTGAGCCCAGTTGTGATACGAGGAAATTTTTGAATCCTTCAGGATCCTCCTGTATCAGTCTAACCCTGGCTGCATCTTCTCTGCCAATTGCAAGTGGTATTTCACTGTCTCCCTTAATTGATTCTGCACCACCAATGTGATCAACATGTAGATGAGTCATTATGATGAGATCGAGACTGGATAAGTCCATTCCCTCCTGTAAAAGAAAATCTCTGGATGCAGGAGACATTCCCGTGTCTACAAGTATGTGTTTGTCGGATTTGATCTCGTAAATGTTCGCAGTTTTCAGTGCTCTGATCGCTATTGGAACTTCATGCCGGATTACAGATGTCAATGCAGACCCTCATTGTGGCTTTGTGTAAAAATTCAATGATACTTTACACTGTCCTGATTTCCCTTGCAAGGATGAGAACATCATTCATTACTCCGGATGCTGTTTCCCTTGGACCGTCATGTGCGCTTGCCACCCTGAGTGTGCCGTTGTTGTCTGTGAATATTTCATACCCCAGTGATGATTCTCCAAGAGTAAGCAGGTAATCATCCGGATCCAGCTTCTGGAAACCGGTTTTAAGAGACACTTTACTTCCCAGATACCTCACTTCGGTGATTAATCTCAATTCGTGTCCGTGGTTTTTGATGTCTGCATCACTGAGTTCTGGAATTCCAGAATACTCTATCTCGTTAAGTGAAAGCTGCTCGCCGAATAATGCATTGGCTATGATAACGCACTTCCTAGCAGCATCAAGACCTGATGTGTCGTCCGTATAATCAGCTTCAGCCACTCCCATGTCTTGTGCAACCTTTACGGCATCTGCAAATGTTTTTCCATCAAGCATCATCTTCAGGACAAAGTTGGCGGTCAGGCTCACTATGCCCCTGAAAGCTTTGACCTGTGAAGGGCCACAACTGTACCTTACGAAATTGAAAAGGGGTACCCCACCAGCTACTGTGGATTCATAAAGAATTTGTAATCCTCGCTTCTTCGCCAATGGAACTAGCTCCCTCCAGTGAAGAGCAAGAGGCGATTTGTTGGCAGTTGCTATATGAATTCCCTTCTCCAGTGCAGCTTTGTAGATCTCCGTTTCCCTCCGGCCATCTTTGGACGCAGAAGACATGTCCACAAGAACATCGATGCCGGATTCAAGAACTTCCTGCAGATCCACTTTCTTGAACCTTGAAGAAATATCTCCAGATGATTTTGCTTCGAGAAGCTCTTTTATGGAATCTCCCGGACCAAGTTTTACCATATGCCTGGAATCCGCAGCGTATCTGAGTTCGAGTTTAGTACCACATGATGCCTCAAGATGGTCTCTGCTTTCATCCAGGATACTCAGGAAATTGGTGCCTACATTTCCGAGCCCAAGTATGGCAAATTTCACTGTGTTTCACTCTTCCTCATCAGACTGTTCAACCCTTGAAAGCTCTATAACCCAGTCTCCTTCGTCCACGCCAATGAGCTTGACTCCAGATGTCACCCTGGACTGGCTCTTAATTCCTGAAACATTCAGGCGGATTGTCTTCTCGTTCTTTGTCACTACAATCACATCGTCATCCGGAGCTACAGGTATTGCCTTCACCAGCCTTCCGGTTCTTTCATTCTGCTTGAACACAAGAATTCCGGATGAACCACGGTGATGGACAGTGAATTGGTCCAGAGGAGTTCTCTTTCCAATACCATTCTCCGATATGGTGAGTATTTCCTGGTGATCCTGTGAAACAAAACCGGTTATGATATAATCCCCCTTCTTCAGGCTCATAGCCTTGACTCCCCTGGATGACCTGCCAGTGGATCTCACTTCAGAAAGCTTGAAGACGGATGCTTTTCCCTGGCTTGATATCACAACAACGTTGGAGGCGTTCTTTGTTGCCTCAACTGCGACTACCTCGTCATCTTCTCCAAGAGTAATTATCTTGAGGCCACTGGCCCTCATTCCGAAAAGAATTGCGGACGGGGTTTTCTTTATGAAACCGTTTCTAGTCAGAATGACGAGATCAGCTTTCTTGTCCTCGAATGCCTTCATTATCTGCTTGACAGTTTCTCCTTCAGCGAGAGAAAGATAAGTGGAGGCAGTAACACCAACAGACTTTCTTGACTTCTTTTCAATTTCATAGGCTTTTGCCTTTAGAACACGCCCAGTGTTGGTAAAGAAGAATATCTCATCATGAGAACTACAGGAAACTATACTTTTAATGCTGTCTTCCCGCCTGGTTGAGGTGATGATTCCTTTCCCGCCTCTTCTTTGTGCCCTGTATTCTTCAAGGGATACTCTCTTCAGGAGGTTGCCTTCGCTGAGGATAAGCACATCATCTTCCCTTGGTATAAGATCTTCAATGGAACGTCCTTTTACCTGCCTGAAGGTAATTTTTGTGCGCCGCTTGTCGCCGTATCTCTTCGAAAGATCCTGAACCTCGGCCTTGATTATGTCCTTTCTCTTCCCCTCGTTTGCCAGGATGCCCTCAAGGGTTGAAATCTTGGAGCGTACTTCCTTGAGTTCGTCAAGCACTTTCGATACTTCAAGTGTGGTCAATTTCTGCAATCGAAGGTCAAGGATTGCATTTGTCTGTATTTCATCAAGATCAAAGTTTGCCATGAGGGATTTTCTTGCCTCTGGAACATCCTTTGCCTTTCTGATAAGCTCTATGACCTTGTCTATGTCCTCCAGGGCTTTCGCTAGGCCAAGAAGGATGTGCTCTCTCTCTTTGAGTTTCCTAAGGTCAAATTCTGACCTCTTGACAATGATTTCAAGCCTATGTGAAATATAAGTCTGAATTAGCTCCTTAAGGTTCAGAGTCTTGGGTTGATTGTTTACAAGAACCAGGTTTATTATTCCAGTGGAAGACTCAAGCTCAGTGTGTTCGTAAAGCTGGTTAAGTATGAGCGGTTTCATATCTTCGTCCCTGACCTTAATCACGATCCTCATACCATTGCGGTCACTCTCATCCCTGATGTCCGTTATACCTTTGAGAACCTCATTCTTGACCTGCTCGGCAACATTCTGTATGAATACTGCCTTGTTCACACCATAAGGAAGGCTTGTAATGAGTATGCGTTTTTGTTCGGTAGTAGAAACTTCGCCCTGCGTAATCACTTTTCCTCTGCCGGTGGTGTAAGCATCCACAAGCTCCGGGGTGTAGAAAGAGATTCCACCACCCGGGAAATCCGGGCCCTTGATGATCTTGAGAAGGTCTGCAACTTCATACTCATCATGGTCCAGGCCATAGATGATGGCATTGCACACCTCAGTGAGGTTGTGGGGGAGCATGTTTGTAGCCATACCCACAGCGATTCCCGAGCTGCCATTTATGAGAAGGTTTGGAACCTTGGTTGGGAAATATTCAGGTTCTTCCAGGGACCCGTCAAAATTAAGGGTGAAAGGGACTGTTTCCTTGTCGATATCCTGAAGCATTTCCTCCGAAAGCCTTGCCATCCTGGCCTCTGTGTACCTCATAGCGCCAGGTGAATCTCCATCTATTGACCCGAAGTTTCCCTGCCCATCAATGAGAGGGTACCTGAATGAGAAATCCTGAGCCATTCTCGCCATGGCATCGTATATGGCAGTATCCCCATGCGGGTGATACTTACCCATGGTTTCTCCCACAATTCTTGCAGATTTCTTGTATGGCTTGTCATGCGTGAAACCAAGTTCACTCATTGCGTATAGAATTTTTCTTTGAACCGGTTTGAGCCCATCTCTTACTTCTGGTAGTGCCCTGCCTACAATTACGCTCATTGCGTATTCGAGATAAGACTGTTTGATTTCGTTTTCAATTGGTCTTTTTTCCATTCTTAAACCTCACACATCGATGTTGGAAACGAACCTTGCATTTTCCTCTATAAACTTCCTTCTAGGTT
>JBJKQM010000051.1:0-5925 GCA_046705365.1 Thermoplasmataceae archaeon | reverse complement strand
TTGTCCATGGTTTTCAGGAAAAGGCTCACGTTTGCTGCGCTGTCTATGACAGTTGCATTCCTGCTGTCACTGTCCATCTGAATATTCTTGGAATATGCATCAACAAATTTCAGCAGGCCCCGGTCCTCGTAGGTTTCAACGGGGGTATCAAGCCTTGAAATATCATACCTGAGGCTCCGCACATCCCTGTCGAGCGAGACCACTATGACCGGGTAACCGGAGGCGAGCGAATTGACAATGAAATGATCAGCAACCATGTACTTTGAACTGTAAGGGGGGCCGCTGAGCATGATGTTGGAAGCTTCGGGATATCCACCGCTCATGAGATCATCCAGCCTCTGAATACCCGTGCTGATGTTTTCAAGTTCTACATTTATATGGCTTGGAGGGTCCCTGACTATCCTGGCCACAGAGACAGGATGTGCAGCAGCTATTTCTGATTCGATTTCAGACAGCAGTTTCCGGCTGCTTTCCATATCGTCAAGTATCTTGCTTCTAAGGTTGATCAATTCCTGAAGCCTGTCGATTTTTTCCTCACCGTTCTCTTCAGTCATTATTCCTTTCACTCGGGGGCCTGTAAGTCCCTGAAACTACCCACGGCGGTTCCTTGGGATCAAAAGGTTCCATGCCGTCAACTACATGGTTGTTAAGAATCTTTTCATCAATGTCTGCACCTATGCCGGGCAAGCCAGAGAGTCTAAACTTGCCATTTTCAAGCTTATAACCAGACTTGACAAGATTTCGCTTCCAGTCCGGCCAGAAAGCTTCAAAACTCTCCTGAATGAGGAAATTTGGAAGGGTGGTGTCCACATTAAGGGTTGCAGCGGTCTGGACAGGGCCAAATGCGTTGTGGAATGCCACGGGGACACCCATGGATTCTGCTATTGCAGCGTTCTTCTTTGCCTCCAGTATTCCAAGGGAATTGGTGATATCCGGCTGTATTATATCTACGAGCCCCTGAGAAATGAACCTGGCGAAATCCGTCTTGTTCAGAAGGCGTTCACCCAGTGCTATAGGAGTCCTGACGTATCTCTTAACATCAGCCAGTCCCAGTTCAAGCTCAGGATGAACAGGCTCCTCAATGAAAAGAGGTTCAAACTGGTCAAGTGCAGTCCCAGCATCTATGGCTGCTTTAGTTGAGAACCTTCCGTGGCATTCAATGAGAAGGTCAACCTTGTCCCCGAATTCCTCCCTCAGGGAACCAACTATGTCTACAGCATTGTTCAGGCCCTCCCTTGACAGGGTATCATAATTGTTTCCAAAGGGATCAAACTTCATGGCCGTGAAGCCTTTCGCCACCACTTCCCTGGCCTTTGCAACAAAATCCTCGGCGGTTACGCAGTCAGAGTACCATCCGTTGGCGTATGCCCTCATCTCCCTGTTATATTCGCCGCCAAGCATTTTATACACCGGGGTTCCAAATGTTTTTCCAATGAGATCCCAGCTTGCTATTTCGAAGGCGCTCAGCGCAGATGTCGCTTCCATTGATTTGGACAGATAGAATGAATTCCTGTAGAAGTCCTTGATATTCTTCTCAACATTGAAGAAATCTGCACCGAGAAATATTCTCTTTACCTCCTCCATGCTTTCCTTCACGGGCAGGGTCATGAATGTGGTTGGAGCTTCTCCGTACCCGACCTGGCCATCCTCTGATGTAAGCCTTACAAGAAGGATGGTGGAACTCCATGGGCTAGATATTTCCTTATTTTTCTCCCCAAGTTCTAATATATCCACCTGTTTGATTTTGGATGACATGAATCTAAATGGGTTCTATCTTACTTAAATTTATCAACAACATTATATAAAGATGAGGGAACTACCTGCCCTGATCAAGGTAGACTTCAATGCTCTGTGTTTTTTCCATAAGTACGTAAAATTTGTTGTGCATCTGATCAAAAACAATGTCAGAAACCTCTGAGGAACACCTGATGTTTTCCCTCACTTTCATGGTTTCCATGTCCAGAACAGTGAGATTCCTGCTGTTTTCAAAGGCAACATAGAGATGATCAAGAAGCGGGTTGTACACCAGTAGGTATACTGGTTCCCTGAATGCAGTTATTTCGCTGGCTATTGGCGATTCGCCCTGGAAGAGTATTATTTTGCCGCTGGAAGTCCCTATGGCTATCCTCTTTTTCGAGGGGCAAATTTCCATGCAGACAGGTTCACTATCTTGAATGGGCCCTGAAAATTCCCTTCCCATTTCCTGGGAGGGATCCAGAATGATCAATTCGGACGGTCTTCTTGAAAGCAGGATAAATTTGTCCTCAAGTTCGTCATATTTAACAGAAACCGGTTCTCCTTCAACAGGTATGCTGCCGAGATGTTTGCACTCGGGGAACCTGTAAAGGTCTATCACTTTTTCAGGATTCGGTGGAGGTTCCTTTGTGCCACGAATTACAAGCATATCCCGGTCGCTGTCAAATGCCGCCTCCTCCGGATAAAGTCCAATGTCAAGTGAGAAACGGACGTCTTCTCCCGTGGCCTTGAAGGTCTTCACTTCCTTCTCATCACTGGAGAGGGTGAAGATCAGGTCTCTGTCCTGGCAAACCATTACGCTTGAAACCCAGCCGGTTTTCACCACCGGTTCCAGTAGCTTGTCGCTTTCTGTATCTATTCTCAGAACCTTTTCTTCCCTGGGCAGGGGAAGGTAGATAATTCCGGATCTGAAGTATATGGAAGCTTTTCCGAAAATGGCAGAACCGGACGCATTCCATGAATCACGAAGCTTGATCTTGCACAGGCGGACAGCACTCATCTCAATCAGTTAATGGAATAGGGGGAGATATATGACTTACTCATAAATGATTCTCCCGTTGAAACTGACCAGAAATTTTACTGGCATGGAATGTGATAAAACATAATTATTGAGACGTGATTATGACCCGATATTCATGAACTCAAAATTCCGGACTATCAAGACTTTTAAGATAAATGGCAGGGAATACAACTACTTCTCAATAAAAGAACTTGAAAAGGATGGCTACAATATTTCCAACCTTCCAGTATCTATTCGCGTGATCCTGGAATCCCTCATCCGCAACCTTGACGGAAAAGTTGTGCATGAAAAGGATGTGGAAAACCTTCTCAAATGGAGTTCTGGAAATCTGGCAGATTTTGAAATCCCCTTCAAGGTTGCAAGGGTCCTGATGCAGGATTTCACTGGAGTGCCGGCTGTAGTTGATCTTGCAGCCATGAGAGACTCCGCTTATGATCTCGGGAAAGAACCTGGAATAATCCAGCCACAGGTTCCGGTAGACCTTGTGATTGACCATTCAGTCCAGGTTGATTATTTCGGTGTTCCAAATGCAGTGGAACTGAACAGGGATAAAGAGTTCGAAAGAAATGGAGAAAGATACAGGTTCCTAAAATGGGCACAGAATGCCTTTGAGAACCTCAGGATCGTACCGCCAACTGTTGGTATATGCCACCAGGTGAATCTGGAATACCTGGCAAAAGTTGTGATGTCAAAGGAAATTGATGGTAAATTGTGGGCATATCCGGATACTGTTGTTGGCACTGATTCTCACACTACAATGATAGACGGCCTTGGCGTAGTGGGCTGGGGTGTGGGTGGAATAGAAGCTGAAGCTGCTATGCTTGACCAGCCTGTAACATTCAAGGCTCCGGAAGTGGTGGGCGTACACCTGACAGGAAAACTGAATGCTGGAGTCACCGCCACAGACCTGGTGCTTACCGTAACCGAACTTCTGAGGAAGAACAAGGTTGTAGGCAAGTTCGTAGAGTTCTTCGGAAATGGGGTTAAGGATCTTGCATTGCCTGACAGGGCCACAATATCCAACATGTGCCCTGAATACGGTGCGACCGTTGCCCTGTTCCCTGTAGATGAAAAGACACTGGAGTACCTTCGGTTAACGGGAAGATCTGAAGATCACGTCAAGCTTGTGGAGGAATATGCAAAGGCCCAGGGAATATTCGGTTCCCAGGAAAACGTGGACTACTCACAGGTTGTAGAACTTGACCTGAACACAGTTAAGCCAAGCGTTTCAGGGCCAAAACTTCCCCAGCAGCGCGTCAACCTGGCCAATATAGGAGACAGTTTCCTCAAATTCATGGAAGATGGACAGCCTGATAACCATAAAGGTGTCAGGAGGCTCGAGAACGAGGGCGGCATCAGCGATGGGGAAAGCCACCAGAAGTCTGGTGAGGTCTACCTCAAGACAGCCACTGTTGATCTGGACGGCGAAAAGCATAAGCTAACTGAGGGAGACGTTGTAATTGCCGCTATTACGAGCTGCACAAACACAAGCAATCCTTACGTAATGCTCGCTGCTGGTTTACTCGCTAAGAAAGCGGTTGAGAAAGGCCTCAGGGTGAACAGGAAAGTAAAGACAAGCCTTGCCCCTGGTTCAAGGGTTGTATCAGAGTATCTGCAGAAATCAGGATTGCAGCCGTACCTGGACCAGCTGGGATTCAACCTGGTGGGTTTTGGATGCACGACCTGTATCGGTAACAGCGGGCCACTCAATGAAAGCATAGAGGATGCAATTGTAAACCAGAATATGAGCACAGCAGCTGTCCTGTCAGGAAACAGGAACTTCGAAGCAAGAATCCACAGGAACGTGAGGGCAAACTATCTCATGTCCCCACCACTGGTTGTGGCATTTGCACTTGCCGGGAAAGTGACAACCAACCTTGACACTGAACCCATTGGTAAGGGAAAGAACGGGGAAGATGTTTTCCTGAAAGATATATGGCCAAGTTCCTCCGAGATCCAGGATGCCATGAAGGGGTCAATCAGCAGGGAAATGTTCATCGAGAGGTACAGCAACCTGGACCAATACAATGAACAGTGGGTTAACCTGGAGGCACCAGGCGGAATGAGGTACTCATGGGATCCTGAGAGCACATACATCAGGAAACCAACATTCTTTGACAATTTTGATCCGAAGGCAGTAAGAGAAGTA
Organism: Thermoplasmataceae archaeon; assembly: GCA_046705365.1. Taxonomy (GTDB): domain Archaea; phylum Thermoplasmatota; class Thermoplasmata; order Thermoplasmatales; family Thermoplasmataceae; genus JAJZOM01. Next base: position 1,000 of record JBJKQM010000051.1, on the reverse strand, counting down.
AAGGAACTGGAGGGAACCAGGCCTCTGCTCGTATTGGGTGATTCAATTACCACGGACCATATTTCACCTGCTGGACTTTTCAGCAAGGAAACACCTGCTGGAAAATATCTGATGGAGCACAGTGTTGATCCTGATGATTTCAATACATACGGTGCAAGAAGGGGAAATCATGAGGTTATGATGAGGGGCACATTTGCCAACAACAGGATAAAGAACAGCCTCGTATCCAAAGAGGGAGGCTTTACACTCCACTACCCGGATAAAGCAGAGACTACGGTATTTGATGCAGCAATGAAGTACGACCATGAAAAGGTTCCACTGATCGTCATAGCAGGCGACCAGTATGGGACAGGGAGTTCAAGGGACTGGGCAGCAAAAGGGCCATATCTCCTTGGAGTCGATGCGGTTGTTGCAGTGGGTTACGAAAGAATACACAGAAGCAACCTGGTGGGCATGGGTGTTATCCCGCTCCAGTTCAGGAATGGAGAGAATGCAGAAACCCTGAAGATTGACCCGGAGAAGACTATTGATCTGGTCTTCAGGGAAGGAATTAAAGCGAGTGGACGCGCTGTAATGAAATATCATGAAAAGGGTACAGGTGCCGAAAAATCCACTGAACTCATAATAAGGGTAGACACTCCAGTGGAAGAGGAATACATGAAAATTGGAGGCATACTTCAGTTCGTGCTTAGAAGACTCGTCTCATAGTAGCGAAATTTTCATGCATGCACCCCACATCACCTTAATTTTTTTAACCTGATGTCATAACGGGATGCATACCTATGTACATTGCCGCACCTCCAGGAACAAAGATGCTTGCGAAATACCTCATTCCACAGGATGAGTATCAGCTGCTGGATGAAGTGGATTTCAATGTATATGGGGAGGAAAAATCACTTTCAATACTCCAGTTCATGAGAGACCTGAAATGGATCTACATTTCTTATGATGAAGGTGACAAGATCAGCCTGAAACCAACAGAAACCGGAATCGAGATCTT
>JBJKQM010000050.1:0-5402 GCA_046705365.1 Thermoplasmataceae archaeon | reverse complement strand
GAAGAGTTCATACGCCCCAAATGGGTTCGTCCCCCTTTCGCCTTTAAACTGGTATTATTCGGCTATTTGCCGTTTTGTGCGTAATCTGTGTTATGGCAAAACCGTATTTAACACTTTCGTGGAAATCGCTGTTATATATTAGTCTGCAGCGAATTATGGCGTATTTACTCAGTTTACAGGCGCTCCACTTTTCATCCGGGTTCACCTGTCAGTATCAAACCCAGAAATACTGCAGCCGCAAAGAAAAGAACCAGCCCCAGTACCTGCAGTACATAGCCAAAAAACAAGGGTATGCCTGAAAGGAAACTCAGATATCCGGCAATTATGAGTGACGCTACCCCACCGGCAATGAAAAAGAAGGGGTTTGGATACTTGCTATCCTTCAGTTTTTCCCGGAAGTTGACTTTTTTGTACCATTTGTGGGACCTGTTCATAAGGGGGTCCCTGTCAATTTTATTGAAATAAGCTTCCGGGTTCTTTGAAATCGAAACTATTCTGCCACCAATACCTGCGCTGGAAGCTCCGAGTGTCAGTATCCCCGCGATAAGGAAATAAGGGTTACTGGTCGAGGAGTAGGTCTTCGTTGCGGTAATGTTGACGTAGGCATCATATGAAGAGATATTGTATGTACCGGGTTTAATGATTCCCACAATTTCTACCTGTTCGGCTGAATTGGAATTGTAATAGGAATATGTGCCGGAGCCTGAAATGTTTCCCTCATGGACCACATTGGCTGCTCCGAGCCCAAATGGAGAAAACGATCTCTGGGTGACAGAGAAGTTTGAGTGCAGGCCCGGGCCAAGTTGATAACTCATGTTGAAATAACTGTGCGGCAGCATTATAACTTGGGCGCCATAGGAAACTGAAGTCTCGGCACCATTGCTCATGAATGCAAAAGGATTGCTGGACTTGAAGCTTGACACAGGTAATATGAACATCGACAATAAAATGAAAACTACAAACAGAACAACCAACGCGAGAGATACCTGGAATTTTCTGTCTCTCCTGAAAACCACGTAGAATCTGCGCTTCCTTTGAGAGAAGGCTGTCTCGGTTTTATTTCGAATCCTCGCCCTGGGGTCCTTCAAGATGATTCGCCTGATAAAGATAGAATATTTTAAATATATATATTTTTCCTTAAAAAAATGAATCCTTTGCGTTGTGAGCCATTAAGGCCAGGCCCAGGACTTATGGAGGATATACGTGTCCCCGGCTGAACCACCTTAATTCAAAGCTCTGCCATCCTCTCTAAGGGCATGCACTGGTCCTGAATAAGAGACAGTAACAGTTAGGTACCTGAACCTTATTGTAATCTATGACGATCCGAACTGAGAACCCTTTCACGGAAGAGGTAATTTCAGAATATTCCGAAGAAAGCATAGAAGATATAAAGAACAAGATAAAAGGAATAAGAGAAGAACAGGTTCAATGGAAGAAGTCCCTGGACACCAGGATCGATTATCTCAGGAATATCCTGAAGCCAAATCTTGAAAGAAACCTGAACGATATTGCATCCCTGATGACCCTGGAGATGGGCAAACCCATCACACAGAGCATCGCAGAGGTGAAAAAGTGCATAACACTGGTGGATTATGCAATAGAGAAATTCCCGGAGTTCCTGGAACATGACGTGATCAAGACTGAGGCCAGGAAATCGTATGTGAGGTTTGATCCAATTGGCGTTGTTGAGCTTGTTATGCCATGGAACTTTCCACTCTGGCAGGTATTCAGGGCAGCAATTCCTGCAATGACTGTTGGGAACGGGATCATCCTGAAGCACGCTTCCATTGTCTCTGGATCGAGCAAGAAAATAGAGGAAACCATGGCGAGTGGTCTCTTCAAATCCATGATATGCCGGGGAGACACTGCCCTTGAAGCTATAAAGTATGTTGATGGCGTCTCTTTCACCGGTTCCACAAATGTGGGCATGAAGATTGCTGAGAAAGCTGGAAAGGAAATGAAGAAAGCAGTACTGGAACTTGGAGGATCAGACCCGTTCATTGTCCTGAAGAGTGCCGACCTCGACAAGGCTGCCAAGAATGCAGCTTTCGGAAGAATGCAGAACAACGGGCAGAGCTGCATAGCATCCAAGAGATTCCTCGTTCATGAGGATGTTTATGACGATTTCAGGTCCAAGCTTTCAGAAGAATTCAGGAACATAGTAATAGGCGACCCGTCAAATGAGAAGACATTCCTTGGGCCGCTATCATCCAGCCAGCAGGCCAGCACAGTGAGGGGCCAGATAAAAGATCTGGAAGGCTCAGGCAAAGTGGAGAAATTTGCATCAACTGAAGGTAACATTGTTCCGCCGGTTATTGCGGCCATAGACAAACCATACATGGAAGAGGTGTTCGGGCCTGTGGCAATACTGAAGAAATTCAGGGATTCCGGGCAGGCATTGGAAATCGCCAACGAGACTTCCTTCGGGCTTGGCGCCTCAATATGGGGAGACGCGGAAGAGGCAGAGAAACTCGTACCCGGAGTGGATGCAGGAATGGTGTTCGTAAACAAGATTGTCACTTCCGACCCCAGAGTGCCGTTCGGCGGAGTCAAGAAAAGTGGAATCGGAAGGGAACTTTCAAGATATGGCCTGCTCGAATTTTCAAATATAAAAACAGTTTGGGTCCAGGAATAAGGAACTGGTTTTCCCCAACTTCCATTTATTTTTTATTTGTCTTTATCGATAGCTCAATCCGGTGACCTCCTCCCCTATCTTCCGAAAGGGGGTTCCTGCTTCAAAGGTTGTTGGCGGAATCTCCACAGGCTTGAATTCCCCTCGTCCCGAAGGTACTTTGTCCTCCATGCTGAGCCAATTGACTTTACGGATTGCAGGCATGCATGGAGCAATATGCGATCCGACCACTTTCACTTCTGTCTGCCAGCGGACAGAAATATTATCTTTTTCTGATACAAATAGGTTCGTTTTCATCCCCTCCCTTTCGGAAGGGGAATCCCCGCTCAGAAGAGTTAAAAGCCGCCTTGGTTTCATTATCCGGTTGAAAATGTGGGTAGCTTATCATTTAAAATTAATTGAGAAAATATAGGACCTTTATGCCGGCCCTGAAAAAATCTGTCTGCTGTTTTAATTTCACTGCTCAGCTAACTACCATTCCTATGTTGGGGGTGAACATCTTGGACTGCATGTTCAGGTCCTGATTCAGGTTGAACTCTATATTGATGTTCGTTGCTGAATTATGCGACACAACGAAAGGGTGGTTGATGAAAGCGAAAGGGGCATGCAGCGTGAAGCTGACATTCTTGCCCTGCTCAGTGACAATCACCGACGTTATGTAGAGCCTGATCATTGTATACCTCTCCGCCTGAAGGGTTATTGACTTCAACAGGGAAGCATTGGTGGTCGTCAGGTTGAGGATGTTCACTGTTGTGTTGCCGACAGAATAGTTCGTCCAGCTTGTCTGGTTTCCATGCACTGAGACTGCATCGAAGGTAATGTACACCGCACTTACATTGCTGATGGGGGCATCCTGCACGTATACGTTCAGTGTCCCCCTGTTGTTGAAGTACGTCATGTACGTGAGTGTCCCCGCTGCAACAGCAAGTATTACCACTGCAATCACAGCTATTTTTGCTGTGGACTTCATCCGGCTTTCAGCTTAACCTGCCTATAAAGCCCTTATGGTACATGAAGGTGTGACAGAATCTCTCAGGTACCGCAGGAAAAGGGTCGATATACAAAAAAATGTTGGTATTTCCTTAAGGTTAAACTTAGGAAACTTCAGATTCCCTTTTTATGGTGATTGGGATAAGGTCGTTGTCGAATTCAAGCATGGCAATATCAACCGGGTCGATTAGCGATGCGGGAACGTCAATAATAACGGGTGCGCCCATGGAAACCTGTAAAGCTCTGGCCCCAATTATTCTTGCTTTTTCAAACTTGGTGTAAGGTGACATAAAGATCAATCAGAATCGTAAGGTAATGAAACCAGATATAATAAACTTACATGAAGTGAAAGTCTACATTTTTCATATAAACACCAAAAATCATGCAATAAAGTGAGTTGATTTCAGGATGGAACATGATGATTCATTCAAGGTAAGAGCGGAAAAATGGATGAAAGGGCTGGAGGATGAACTTGAGATCGGTGAACACGAGCTTGATGACCTTAAAGACTTCGTGGATACTTCACTGAGCGATGCTGACAGCCTCTCTGAATCCAATCCCGCTGAAGCATACAGCAGAGTAGTGAAAATCGCAAATGTGGCAGGGCATCTCGCCAGGAAGAAGCCTGCCCTGGTGGATTTGCTTGAACACTATGTGGATAAGTTCATTTCAGTTATGACCAAGGTGAAGAAGGCCCTGGGAGCCGTTTCATTCACCATATCCGTCTCGTTTCCCTTCGATTTGGGCATAAGCCTGACGTTCTGATCCTCTGACTTTACCTTACAGTTGCCCCTTCTTTGACTTCCCTAGATGTTGCAAGGTCAAGCAGGCCAATCTTCAGGGGCATTCTTTTACCTTCCAGCACAGCGGTTGCAATGATATTCCCGTCATCCCTGGACATTTTTATGTCAAGGTCCTTCAACTGGTCTATCTCTATCTTTCCCCCGTCGTTGTAACCGAATTCTCCTATGAACACCTGGTCTCCGGGCTTGATTTCGTTACCCTTTGGAGTGATAAGTGCAACTGTTTCCCCGTCATCTGCAGCAAGCAGCATTCCCTGTGATTCTTCGCCCCTAAGCTTGGCCCATTTCAGGTTGTTCACCACGATGATGTAGTGATCCTTCAGTTCTTCTTCCGTATAGTGTTTCCTGAGGCCTGCAACCAGCTGTATGTCACTGGTTCCAAGATTCACTTTCAGCACATAGAGCCTGTCTGCATTGGGATGTGGTCTGGTTTCTACAATTCTGCCAACCCTCAGGTCAACGAAGTTCGGATTTTCCTTTATTATGTCCATCTTCTGGAACGGTGGATCAGTTTTTGCGGGTTTGAATTCGGAGCCTTCTCTCCTGAACAGATCATCACTGAACCCTACATCTGTGAATTTGGATGAACCTATTATATTCATGATTTTTTCAGCAGCAGACGGCATAAGTGGATACGAAAGCGCTGTAATGTACTGTGCCAGCACAAGCGATGTGTAAAGTTTGGACTTGCACCTTTCCGGGTCGGATTTGATGAGTTTCCACGGTTCAGATTCGTTGAAGTAGCTGTTAGCATACTTCACCAGCTCGAGCCATTCCGCCATGGCCTTCTTGATCTCAACCTTTTCCATTAATTCCCGGTAATTCCTGATGCGTTCCGCGGCATATTCCATGGCTTCCCTGTCTCTCCCGTCAAGGAAAGTCTCTGACGAAGATATGCTGAGCCTGTTGTTATTTATGAAGCTCACAAGGCGATGCACATAGTTTCCGTACTTGTCAATCAGTTCTGCATTCACCCT
>JBJKQM010000049.1:0-23733 GCA_046705365.1 Thermoplasmataceae archaeon | reverse complement strand
CTATACCGATAACTAGACTTATAAAGCAAAAATTTTAGGTATAAATTATGACACTGCAAAGAACGACTCGGAGAGAGATATTCACAATCTTTTTCATTTGCAGTATTTGCTTTCGGGATCATTTTTCGATTAAATTTGGGCTGTTTTGAGAGTGTACAGAGGTATTGTAGGTGAGAGATCAAGCTAAGGGAAATTTATAATTCCATGTGTGATTATTTGGATTGATAATCTTGAAACAAAATGTAACAATTTATTTAGAGAAAAAGGTTCTCGAAGAAGCGCGAGAAGTGGGAATCAATGTTTCGAGGTTCGTCGAATACTCTCTTTCTAACGCGATAAATCGCTTGAAGAACCAGGAGTCAGGCGGACGTAGTGTAGGGGTTATCACAGGAGCTTCCCAAGCTCTTGACCCGGGTTCAATTCCCGGCGTCCGCATTTTTGTCTTTCAGTGTCTATAATACGGGCTTTCTTATGATTTCTTTCCCGTAATGGTGACATATCCAAGAAGGCCATGCAGGGTTTTTGAATAAGGTATGTAATGATTATGAAGATATTTCCGGAATGCAGAGTTGAGGAAATATGCTGTCACAAATCTGTAGAGTGCCCTCAAAGCGTAGCCCAATCCTACATGCTTGATTACCTCGACGAAGTCAACAACGCCACCTCTGAATTTGTGCTTCTGGGCAACAATATCAACCAGGCCAGCTTGCGTCAGCAATTTTATCCAGTCGTCAGAAGTCAGCATTTCCGCACCTGCACCAAAGGTGCTAATTGTGAAGTCGACAGCCTCTTTCGGAGGATCTGGAAGGGTCCAACTTGCTTCATTTAAACCAATGTATCCGCCAGGTTTAGTAACTCTGAGCATCTCCTTGATGGCTCTTTCCTTGTCGTCCACAAATATCAGGACGGATTCTGCTATCACTATGTCGAATAAACCATCTTCAAAAGGAAGATTTCTTACGTCCGCTGTCAGAAAAGTCGCAATTTGTGACAAATTCTCTTTTGCTGCCCTTTCTCTGGACCTGGAAACCATTCTAGGCGTAATGTCAATGCCTGTAACATTACACCCGTAATTTTTTGCAAGCATGCAGGCGGTGGCTCCAACACCACACCCCACATCAAGGGCTCTCTTGCCTTTGACCACTTTACAGCCCTTCAGCAATTCTATTGTTGCCTTGTTTCCGCCCAGGTGTTTGGAACTCCCCCACCAGGCCTGAAGCTCAAAATATGGAAAATCCAGTCTTAGAATTTCTTCCAAGGATAGCCAGTCATTTACTCCCATTTTTACAATATTACAAAGGTAGATCCGTACTTAAGGCGAATTATTAATGTAATTCAGATTTCCTGGAATTAATTGCCATAAGATGAGTGGGTGAAATCTAAAGTTTATTTAACTAGCTGAGACACTACCTCTTTATCCCTGAATTTAGTAGAGAATGGCAGCGAAAGAGATCATTTTGAGTCTCTTTCTCTTTCAAGGAGTTCAGACCACTTTTCATCTATGTATGCCTGGATTTTATCCACTTCTTCATCTGTCAGATGGGAGAATCTTGCCTGCAAATCAAGATAGGATCTCACCCCAAGGGGTTTAGCTGGTTTATTCAGGCTCAATTTTCCGTTCTGGAACTCATAGAGAGGGAACATATGGGTCTGAACCGCCATCCTTGAAACTTCAATAGTTTTCTCAGGGGAGAAATACCATCCTGTCGGGCATGGGGACAGGATTTGTATGAACTTGGGGCCCTCCATTTTCCTGGCATTCTGCAGTTTTCTAATAAGATCTTCAGGGTAGGCTACTGTTGCGGTTGCCACATATGGTACATCCTGTGCAATCATCAGGTCAGCTATCATCTTCTTGTTCTGTTTCTTGAAATTCCTTTCCTTCCCAACAGGTGTCGTGGTGGTAACAGCTCCGTAAGGTGTGCTCCCAGACCTCTGGACCCCGGTGTTCATGTAACCCTCGTTGTCGTACATTATGTAGAAGACATTGTGCCCTCTTTCCATGGCGCCACTCAGAGACTGCAGACCTATATCTGAAGTACCTCCGTCACCGGCAAAGCCAACCACATTGAAATCCTTCTTTCCCTGTATGTCGAGTGCTTCCCTCAGTCCGGAAATAGAGGCACCCGTTGCAGCAAAAGGTGTGTAGACCATCGGTACGTCAAGGCTCCTGTTTGGCATTTCGCCTGGAATCACTGCCCAACAGGATGCAGGGACAGAAACCACTGTATTTTTACCCAACGCTTTCAGTACATATCTCATGGATAATGTGGCTCCACACCCATGACAAGCGGTGTTGCCTGGCTCCATCAATTCCTGGGTTGGTATTGAAAATGGCATGTTAATCACCCCGCATGACATTAATCCAGTAGCTTCCGGGTTCGCTATTTCTCATAATTCTGAACATTTCCTCAAAATCCTCAATCTTGACGTCTCTTCCACCAAGTCCTGCAATAAAACCAAAGAGTGGGATGTGGGCTGAACCGTAAAGTGCACTTGACACTTCGAGGAACGTATTTCCTCTTTCTCCAAAGGAAATGGATCGGTCAATAATCCCCACACCTTTCAAGCCCTTCAGGGCAGATCTCAACTCTTCTCCCGGGAAGGGCCTGAAGAACCTTATCCTTATCAAACCAACCTTCTGGCCTTTTTCTCTCATTTTCTTGACTATGTACTTTCCCGTTGAGGCTAGGGTTCCCGATGCAATTAGTGCATAATCTGCATCTTCCATCATATACTGTTCAATGAGGCCGGAGTAATCTCTTCCAAATTTGGAGGCAAACTCTTCGGTTACCTTTTTGATTACCTTTCTAGATTTAAACATGGAGTCATACATGTCCTTCTTGAGTTCCATGAATGGCCCATCAGGTGTTGCATAGGATCCGTATCCCATTGGATTTTCTATATCGATTCGGTAAGCGAGATCAAGTTCTGGTAGGAAATCATCAACTTCCGCCTGCTCAGGAACGTTTACGGGTTCAGTGGTATGGGAAAGAATGAAGGCATCCTCCATGCTCATCAGGGGCAAAAGGACTTCTCTGTTCTCATTTATCTTGTACCCCATAATTATGGTGTCAAGGGCTTCCTGGTTGGATTCGCAATATACCTGCAACCACCCCGTTTCCTTCTGGTTCATTGTATCTGTCTGGTCAGTCCAGATATTCCATGGTGGTCCTACTGCCCTGTTCACTACGCTCATAACCAGGGGCAATCTCTGCCCAGCCACCCAGTGGAGCATTTCATGCATGTAAAGGAGGCCGTGGGAGCTTGTGGCGGTGTATGATCTAACACCTGCTAGTTCACTGGCCATGACCGCGGCCATTGCACTGTGTTCACTTTCTACTTCAACATACCTGGAATCAAGTTCCCGGTTTGCCACCATTTCCGCAAGTTTCTCCACTATTGTGGTCTGCGGGGTTATGGGATAAGCTGAAATGAACTGCACTCTCGCAAGTTTGGCTCCTGTCGCAACCGCTTCATTGCCGGTCATTATTGAATTGTATTTCCGGGCAGTCTTAATCGTATTATTCACCTCCTTCTGGTAACATTTCAATGGAATTCTCCGGGCATTCGTAAGAGCAGATGCCACAGCCCTTACAGTAATCGTAATCAATAACCGGGGCCTCCATTCGGGATATTCTTTCATTGGGGGATCCGTAGTTTGCCTCAGAAGAATATGAAATCGCACTGTCAGGGCAGAATTTCCAGCAGATCATGCAGCGAATGCAGGAATCGTAGTCAATTATGGGCTTCTGTGTCCTCCACTTATCAGTTTTGTTAGCTCTGGAACTGACTTCAGCTATAGGTGCAATCACCTTGTTCACCCCATCCTCACAAGGTCATAGGCCATTTCCACAGCTCTGGCATTCTGTTCCTGCTTTTTCGGTGAACTTTCTATTGTGGCATCCACAACTGTATTCAGTGAAACAAGCCCGGTTGCTTTGGCAAAGGCGCCCAGCATGGAAGTATTTACAATTGGATTGGCTCTGCTTCCCAGTTCGAGGGACTTTGCAATCGAAGTAGCATCAACAGTGGCAGTTTTCCTGTTCAGAGTAAAATCCTCAGGCGGCTTGCCTGAGTTTATAATGATCATGCCATCTTCCCTGACACCCGATGTGACGTCCCCAGTTTTGAGAACATAGGGGTCAAGGATTATCACATAATCCGGGTTATATATCTGGGTTTTGAGCAGAATTTGCTCTTCATCTATCCTCGTAAAGGCTGTGACTGGAGCGCCACGCCTTTCAGTGCCGAAGAAAGGGAAAGATACAACATACTTATTTTCCTTGAAAGCAGCCAGCGCCAGTATTCTTGAAGCAGTGACAGCACCCTGACCGCCCCTTCCATGGAACCTTATCTCGTACATCTATCCACAGTTAACCACTGCTACAATCTATTTATAAATCATCCATAACAAATAGTCCTTGATGATTATTATCACGGCTTTTTCCAATTGGTAGTGAATATAAACCACATGAGCCCTGATTAAAATTCTGATAGAATAAAAAGAATTTTTTTTGGGAGGGAATTAAACACCGTCAAAAAGGGGATAAGTGGATGGGATTAATCTGTTATGACATCCTTCGTCCTGGACTTGGACCAGGTTTCCACTGAAAAGACAAGTCCAACAATAAGCAGTATATTTGCGAGTGCAAGATTTACGAACCACCCGTTCAGCAGCCCAAAAGAACTGGCAGACAGCAGTATGAAAGTGGGTGCAAATCCTCCAATTATTGCTCCTGCATTGTAAGTGAATCCTACAGCAGTGGTTCTGTACCTCTTGCTGAATTTTTCAGCCAGGAATGATGGAAGCGTGGAGAATATCATTGCCTCAAGGAATGCCTGTAAACTGTACACCACGTAAAGAATGGACGGGTCAGTCCTGACGCCATAAAGTGTTAGAGGATACAGTGCAACAAGGAAAATAATGGAGTAAATGATCATGGCCAGTTTTCTTCCAGGGATCTTTGTGGAGAGTGCACCTCCTATCCATACTCCAAGCAGGGAGATGAGGTTGACCACCACAAGGATCAGTCCGCTAGTTGTAGCAGGTATATTGTTAATATCAACGCCCATCAGAATGGGGTAGAAGCTGAAAGTTCCGGAATTTATGAAAAGAAGCCCTGTAGTGACGAAAATTGCGAAAAGGACAGGGAGAGGCTGCTCCACTATCATCTTTACTATAGGGGTCTTTACAATCTCATGTTTCTCGACCATTTCGGTGAAGACTTTTGACTCCTTCGCGCCAAATCTTGAGATTATTGCAATAATTCCAGGTATCAGGGTCGTGTAGAACATTATTCTCCAGGCGAAGTTAATGAAATCTGCAGTGGAATAATAGAGTCCAAGGATAGCATAAACACCGGCTGCCAGGAAGAATCCGGTTCCGAATCCACTTTGGACAAATGAACCAACAAACCCTCTCTTTTCTGCAGGAACTGATTCTGCATAGAGGGCTGTGCCTCCTCCATACTCAGCACCAGCGAAAAGGCCAACGGAGAACAGTAGAGCATAAAGCATAACGAGAGCTGCATACCCGATATTCAGGTATGTGGGAAGGAATCCGATTAGGAAGCTGAATACCGAGAAACCTATGACGGTAATCATCAGCATGTTTCTTCGGCCAATCCTGTCGCCGAAGAAGTTCCCAAAGGCCAGAGATCCTACGGATCTTGCTATGGAACCCACTGCCAGGCCGGCTACAGTGAATATCAGCGATTCTGTGAAATGTGCCGGGAAAAATACCTTGGAGATATAACTCGCCATCAAGACGTAGGCAATGGAAACATATCCATCCATCAACCAACCGGACCATGCTGCTATAATGCTAGTCCATTGCTGACCGTTCAGGCCATAAAGCTTCATCCAACTTTAATTGTGATGGTGTTAATGCTTTTTATGCAGTACTCCGGATCGGATTTATCAGAGAAAGTGAAGGCTAAAATTTCAAAAAAGGTTTGATATTTGTTTATAAGTTACTTTAAAATTTATCTTTGTGAAATTACACAAATTGATCATAAAGAGAAGGTTACTGGTCATTGTGGTGTGGGCTGTTATACTGCTGGCTTCCACCCCGGCAATAATGGGTTACAGCCATTTCATATCTTACTCAAATTCTTCATCCACAAACAGTTCGGCAGAGTCACAGATTGCAGGGAATATATTGACTAATGCAAGCAAGGATAATTCGACGCTTTTGTTGCTTGTCACATCCAATCCCTACAACAGCACAACCCTTGCAATCAGCACTCTGAAGTTTCAGAATGCTCTGATGAACACTTCCATTGCTAATCTGTCGACCTCAAGTTCCCCATTTACTGCTTACGAATCTTTCCTGAATTCTGTGCTTGATAACCAGTCTTCAAGTGTCACAAATTCGTATTATTCGTTGAAGAACGCTTCAGTTTCCATCTTCCAGTTCCCGGCACAATTTCTAATGAACTGGTCCAGGCTAAATTACAACTCCAGCCAGATTTACATGGCAGCTTCAGCCTCGGGATACAACAGCTCAAGCACATATGAGTCTGCTTTCATAGAAACAGTCAATTCCACAGTTAACTCCACCTATCCTTCCAATACCATAGTATCTAACGCGACAGAAATCGTAAACCAGTCAATTGGCAAGAACTACTTTCTCTTAGGAGGGAACTTCTACTTTTTGGATATTGCGCACCAGTACCTTGGCATTCTCAATTATACAACGAATCTTGAAAAGGGGCTGTCCAGTTATATAACAGACCTCACGGGATACAATCTGACTGTTGAAATGATCAGCTCTATCCTTATGGGTGGTAACATAGGGCAGAATTATATCCTGAACTATGGGCTCACTGGAATCCCCCAATTCATATCAGATCAATACATAAGTCCGGACCACAGCTCTTTCATAATCAATGTGCTCTTTAACGTGCCTTCCGGATACGTGGGTTCTGGGGGTTTCCAACCGGCCTCTGCTGCTACCCCTGTTATACAGAATATCTCCAATCAGTACTTCGGGAGCAATGCACTTCTGACCGGGAATGGGGCAATAGCCTATGAAACACAGCAGATAACTGCCCAGTATGGCTTTGTTTTCGCACTGCTTTTCATTGTGCTTGCAGTGGCGGTAGCAATTACACTTGTTTCCTGGAAGAGCAGTATTATCGCCCTCATCTTCGTTTCCCTGGCCACTGCACTTGGCTACGTGGCAATATACCTCACTGGTCTGATAGTTCATAATGTCAGTTATATCGTCAATTATACACTGACCGCCGTAGCTGTAGGGGTATCAACAGATTATCTGGTATTCATTGCTTCAAGGTACAGGCAGGACATCAGGGAAGGAAAGAGCCAGGAAGAAGCACTTGAGAACGCAACAGGCAAGGCCGGTAAAGCTGTTTTAATCAGTGGAATGACGGTGGGCTTCAGCCTTGCCACTTTCTCTCTAATACCGGGGTTCGAGAGCTGGGGGCTGGTTCTCCTGTTCAGCATCCTTATGATTGTTGCACTTGAAACAACCCTATTCCCTGCAATTTTATCCTATTTCGGGCCAAAATTCTATACCAGGAAAGGTCGGTCTCCCGTGGACGAAGGATATCACAGGAAATCTGTTTTCTACCGTGCTGCCAGAATTTCCATGAAAAGGAAGTGGGCAGTGGCAGGAATTATCCTTCTTCTTGGAATACCCGCCGGTTACTATTTTTTTGCTGTTCCCACAACATACGATTTCAATACTGGACTACCGCAGAATCTGCAGTCTGTTCAGGCACTCAATATGATTGAACAGAAATTTGGTTCAAACGTCCTATACCCGACAACAGTGATTGTGGAACTTAATCCGGACAATCCCGCCCTTTCACAGGGGGACATTAACCTGTTGAACTCCACAACAAAGATGCTGCTCGGATACAATGGGGTGACAAAGGTCATAGGCCCTTACTCTAATGGCACTTCGTACAACTTCAGCATGGGGGCATCTCAGTACATACTGCAGAATGGAAGGTATGCATATTACCTGATTTACACATCACACGACCCCTACTCACAGAATGCAATTAACATAGTTGATGGCTTAAGGTCAAACAGCACCCTCATAGTCGGCGGAATCACCTCAAGTGTTATAGATCAGCAGCACGAAAATTACGTTCACTATTCGGAGCTTGAAGCCCTGATTATAGGTGTGATCTTCGTCATACTGCTCGTTTCATTCTGGTCCCCAAAATACCCTATAATATCGATCTCAGGGGTTTTCATAAGCATATCATGGACAACATTCATACTATACGTGATTTCGAAGTTCTTCCTGCTGGAAGGACTCATCTACCTCATACCTATCATTCTGTTCATAATCCTGATGTCCCTGGGCAATGACTACACAGTCTTCATAATTTCAAGGGTGAAGGAATACTCCGGTGAACTTGGTTTCGAGGAAGGCCTGCCCAGGGCAATGGCAAGCTCTGGACGCGTGGTCACTTCTCTTGGAATGATACTGGCTTTGTCTCTTGGATCGCTGGGGCTCATAAAATCCGGGTTCCTCCAGCAGCTTGGTATTGCCTTCTTCATCTCGCTGATAATTGACACATTCGTAATCAGGACGTTCTTTTTCCCCGCAATGCTGGCAATAATGACGAAGGCGAAAAAAGGGAAGGAAGCGGAGGTTAGCTAACCATGCTGCGCACGTCGTTCAGGATGGAATCTCCTTTTTCCAGGCCAACAGAAAGCCTGAAGGTGTTTTCCCCGATTCCCAGAACTTTTTTTTCATTAGCAGAGAGCGACCTGTGGGACATGGATGAAGGGTGCGAAATTGTGGAATTGACCCCTCCAAGGGTATTTGCAGGTGAAATAACTTTCAATGTTTTCATTGCGCTTACCGGATTCGCTGCACTTTTCAGGTCGAATGTCACAACGCCTCCAAATCCCTCAAGCATTTTTCCTGCTATCCTGTAATCCGGGTGGTCCGGTAAGCCGGGATATCTGACATTTTCGAACATGGGGTCATCCGCAAGTGCCCTGGCAAGTTCCAATGCGGTTGTGTTGATCTGCGCCATTCTGGTGTGCAGCGTTTTTATTCCCCTCAGTGTAAGAAAGGCAGTATTTGGGTCCATTGTTGTACCCAGCGTCCTCCTGAAGTTGTCAATCTTCTCAATTAGGTCTTTCCTGCCTGCTGCGCTGCCACCTATTGTGTCATTATGGCCAGAAATGAACTTTGAAAGGCTCTGTATGACCACGTCTGCACCATGTTCACTGCCCCTCTGGTTAATTGGTGTGGCAAAGGTTCCATCTACTATGAGGATTCCATTATTGGCATGCACTTCCCTGGCTATTTCGTCTACGTCGAAGACCCTGAGAATGGGGTTAGAGAGGCTCTCTATGAAAACGATGTCTGCTTTCCCGGCCTGTTCTATCGCAGCTTCGTTACCCAGGTCCGGAACTATGGGCACGCATCCCCATGCTTTCATAAATTCGGTCACTAGTTTGTAGCTTCTTGCAAAACTGTCCCTGTGAACCATTATCCTGTAACCAGGTTTGCTGAGTGCCAGGAGTGTGGTTGAAATTGCGCCCATACCTGAAGCGAAAGAGGTGGCAGATTCCGTGCCTTCAAGCAGGTTCAGAACCCTGCTGAGTTCTTCAACTGTGGGATTTGATTCCCTTGAGTAGCGGTACCGTTCGCCTTCAGGCATCAGGTACGCACTGGTCTGATGAATTGGAAAGGAAAGGCTTCCTGTAACTGGGTCAACAGATTCTTTAATCGGTAATTCCGGTCTCGACATTTGCTCCACCTGCCACATTGGAAATGGCTGTCTTGAATTTATAACCATATTGTGAAATTAATTTGCCGGCAGCTGAGATGATTTTCTCAGTATGCGTGTACTGGTCTATAACTGCAAGAATGCTCGGTCCGGCACCACTTAGGCATGCACCGACAGCATTGTGTTCAAGCATTATTCTCTTTACTTCTGGAAGGAATGGATAAAGCTGCTCTCTGGCCCTTTCAACGATATCATCATTCATCCCGTCCCTGACCATTTCACGGTCACCCGTAATCAAACCGGAAATCAGGGATGAGGCATATCTTACACCCTGAACGTGTTCCTTCAGGCTAACAGTATTCGGGACCAGTTCCCTTGATGTTTTAGTTTTAGACTTGATAACCATTTCAGGCACTATGGTTAGAAAAGTCAAATCTTCCTTTATCTTTATCTGGCTTACCCTGACCGGGTCAAGGGACTTCACAAGCACCATGCCCCCATAAAGGCTTGCAGCAACATTATCGGCATGTGGAGTACCGGAAGAAGCTGCTTCTCCAAGCATGGCATAATGGACTTTCTGCTCCATAGGCAGTTTCAGGTCGAGCATTTTGTCCAAGGCTTCAACTGCCGCAGCTGCTGACGCTCCACTGCTGCCCAAACCCAGGCCGGTGGGGATACCATTCTCTATGGACAGAGTGAATTTATCGTTTATCTGTAAATCTTTAAGGAGTTCTGTTACCGCAAGTCCGGCTGTGTTTTCATAAGGGCTTGCCGGGAGACCATGAACTTCCAGCTTGACATAGTCTTTAAAGTCCATATTGTGAGCTTCAGACACAGTTACTTTATTGAAGTAAGCATCATGGGCTATGCCCAGAGTATCATACCCTGGACCAAGATTTGCAGAAGAGGAATATGACACTGCAGTGACACTTCTCATCCAAGCTACAAGGTGTTAATTAATAATAATATTGTCTAATATTCAATTACTCAATGTAATTTTTATCATTTTGCCGAATTTCTTCTGACAAAATATACAAGTTTGAATCATCTGATTTTTATTATCGATTTAGCAGTTAGGTTTATGAAAATGGAGGTTATTTTTGGCTAATGATATTAGCTGTTCCAGTAAAGGGAAATATGACCTCCGGGCCAGGAGAAGCCGAAGAAATAGCTATTGTTGACACTGCAGAGGGAAAGGTAACTGAAAGATATTCGAACCCGGCTCTGACGGCCACTTCTGCGAGAGGTATTGTGATGGTACGTTCTGCCATAGACAGGAAAGCCGAAGGTTTGGTAGTAGGTGGTATCGGTGAACACGCACTCTCTTATGCAATAAGCAGGATGAAAGTCTACAATGGTTCGGGACTGACCCTGGACGATTTGGCAAAACCATCAAGTGAAAAAAGTCTAACTGAATTGCTCCAGGCAACACATACAGGAAGCCACCATCACCACTGAGGACCCCGGGCTGCTACTCCTCAAATATCCTGGCAGTCAGTATAAAGGAGTGGTAACCATCATCCATTTTGAACGCCTTCCGTTCATATCCTTCTATTTCAAAACCATTTTTCATAAGCACTCTCAGTGAGGGGAGGTTATAGTCCAGAACTTTGGCATAGAGCCTCACCAGGTTGAGTTCATTCCTTGAGAATTCTACCATCAGTTTCAACGCTTCAGTAGCATAACCTTTGTGCCAGAATTTTTCCCCCAGCCAGTAACCTATGTGGGCTTTCCTGTCGAACCTTTCAATCTGGCTTAGTCCTATGGCTCCAGCTATTTTCCCGTCAACCCAGATAAGGAAGTCTATGGCAAAGAAGGATTCACCTTCCTCCCGGTTTTTTTCAAGGAAGAAAACTGCGCTCTCTCTGGTATAGGGATGAGGGAATGAGTGTGCAGCAAGATTTTTGTAAACCAGCATGCTGTTTGCCTGTGATGCCAGTTCTTCCGCGTATTCAGTTCTGAGGTCATTGGATAGAGTTACCTGCCGGCCCTGTAATACATATTGCTGCATTGCATCTGTTATTAATTTGCCTCTAAGTAAATTTTGCCTGGTGGACTGAAACCGAATTGTATACTTTACTGAGTGAAGCAGAATTTCACGGCATTATGTAAATATCGAACCTGTGATTACCACCCTGATGCCCGTGGAATACAGATACAATTTCAGGAATCTCGACAGGAGACTCTGGATTCTGGCTGTTGTAAGGTTCATAAGGGCATTTGGAAGGGGATCCACCTTCATATTCCTGCCGCTTGTTTTCATAAGTGTTTATCACATGAGTTTCCTGCTGGCAGGGCTTCTACTTGGCCTAGCCACACTACTAATGTCATCCGTTCAGTATTTTGCAGGGCAGTGGACTGACAGAATTGGCCGAAGGAGCATTCTCATTTATTCACAAATTCCTGGAATATTTGCCTATCTTGCCCTTTTCTTTACTGTCGCGTTCCCGGTAAGTGCCCTTCTGGCTGTGCTCTCATGGTATTCAACAATTGTGATCAATGCGGTTCAGTACCCCGCTGTTCAGGCGGCAGTGGCAGATATCACTTCAGTCCAGGACAGGCTATCCGGATTCACGCTCATAAGGCTTACAGCAAATCTCGGGATTGCAGTAGGGCCACTTGTAGGTGCATATCTGGCTGGCTACGGACTGCAGTATATCTTCCTGATTGCAAGTTTTGCGACCATGGTAGAAGTTGTGATGCTGTATAGGCTGATGAACGAGACTTACGTGCCTCCGGTTTCCGCAACAAGTGTCAGGAAGAAACTTAAGGATGTCTACAGGAGTGACAGGTTTTTCATCCTGTTCATAATAACCGGCATTCTGCTGGGATTTTTTACAAGGCAACGCGGTACTTCCCTTACAGTTTACACCGTGGTGCTCCAGAATTTGCCCTTCCTTTATCTGGGATATATATGGGCTTTGAATGGTTTCCTTGTTGTTGTATTACAGCTTCCCGCGCTTCGTGCAATGACACGTTGGGGCAATCCGATGATGTGGCGCGGTATTGGGGCTATTTTTTATGCCCTCTCATTTGTAGTGCTTTCTTTTGTACCAACACTTGGCATCCTGCTGCTCTCAATGACAGTATCAACTGTTGGCGAGGACTTTGTATCACCAACGACACAGACAATTGTAACAACAATTGCACCGGATCATCTGAAGGGTTCTTATATTGGAATATACAATCTGTTCATAAGCCTGGGTTCTTTTTCCGGGGCTCTGCTTGGACTTTGGCTTCTGTATATATTTAGAAGTTTCAGTTCAGTTTACTGGAATTACATCGCAATTGGAACTATGTTCGTTGCTCTGATGTTCATTCTTCTCACAGGTGCTTACAAAAGGAGGTTCTCGGAACTCGAAATCAAAGAGGTCAAGATATCTTCCAGCGGATGAAAAGGCATTCAATCCTCTCCCCCTGAGATTTTGCTGGAAATCATCTTTTCAAGATTTGCTGCCCCGTTTCCATACGAAGTTAAATTCACCTGGCATTTGCCTTCTTCCTTGCTTATTATATCCACGTATAATGTGTTGAAAGGTGTCGTATAATATGCTATAACACTGGATATGAGGAAGAAAATGAACAGAAGCAGAAAAGGCGGAACCACTAATGAGTAAACCAGTGAAACAATATCTGCCAATCCCAGCAGCGCAAAAAGTGTGATATTGAGGCTCCTAAGACCTGTGGCTTTGAGGTGTGAATCCCTCACGCGATGCCTTATGTTGAAATTCATGTCGTGAATGGTTTCCTGAGCAATGGAAAAAGCTTCAGATGGGCTTTTTTCAGTAATGAAGTCGCGAAAAGACATAACTATAAAATCAAATATATTATAAAAATTTTTAAACAACCATATCCCAAAAAATTGAGATGCAGAAAAATTCTCATAGGCATAAGTGGTTGACATCTATGGGACTGAGCAAAAGGGATATTACCCGAAAGAAGAAGAGCCTTGAAGAAAAGCTATCCGAGCTTGAGGACAAAGCAAGGAAAAGCCCATTAAATAAGCAACTTCAGGAAGAAGTCAGGGAAATGAAGAAAAAAATAGAGAAACTCTGAACCCCTTTGGTATTTGCACTCCGGAATTTTTCAGGATGGGACCTTCCCTTTACGCTCCAGCTTCGTAAGCCTTTGCTGTCTGAACTCAAGTGACGGGTGAGTAAATGACCCTCTGTTTGGGAGGACTAGATTCATCATGGTTATCTTTGCCAGTGTTTTCGAGACTTTTTCCGCTCCTGACATCTTCGCCGCAAATTGATCAGCCCTCAGTTCAAGCCACCTCTTGTAGAAAAAAAACGGGTACTGCAGGAAAATGGAAAGCGTGAGGTATCCCTGCAGCAGGAACAGGTCAGGTTGCAGGTATGTATAGACTGTGGTAATGAGAATGAACAGGTAAAGCACAACTAAGGGTATAGTGAGCTTCAGAATATGGTGATAACGGGCATGGCCGTATTCATGCAGTAGAACTGACAATATCTCCTCCTCATCCAGATTCTGCACCAAGTAATCACTTATGTAGACCCTTGGATGAAATAAGCCGGTACAGAACGCGTTTGCCACTTTCATTTTCGTTCCGGGAAAGACCTTGGGGTCGATGAACTTCATTCCAGAGGACTCCGAAGATGCCTTTAGCTTTTCCAATAATGACTCACTCTCGATTCTGGAAACTTCATTCCTGGGTACTCTGGCCCAGGGGTTTGAAAAAATCAGGGTAAAAAGGAGGATGAACACTGCTGCGGAAATAACTACTGGTGTCTCCTGCGCAAAAAACATTGAGATTATCGGGTATGAAATAGTGATGTAATAGATGACAGAAAGAACAAGTACAAACATGGAAACAGGGGATTTCTTAATGAAATAGCCGTATGAGGCTGTAATCTTCCTGTATTTTCTTTCTGCATTATATATAAAATAGTAAAAAAGGAGGATGAAAAAGAGCCCGACAAATACGAAGACAATGTACCCGGGGATTGTTGTGCCAAGGAAAAATGAAGCTATCACTGTGGCAATTTCTATGAAGCCAAACAGGACTATCGCAGCAGTGTAATTGTCACTCAATTTACCAGATCTGAAGATATAATCCTGATAAGGGGTTTCAATATTTTTTGTGGGTGTGTCCACATTTTAAAAATATTATTTTGTATTTTAAATGTTTGATTCCGTATCTTAACAGGACCGATACTCCATTCAGTCAACCACATTTTCCAGGAGTTCTACGTATGGGGATTCCGTGGAAACCCTGATTCTTGCATTTAGCGGGATAAGCATCTGTTCTTCGCCATGCCCGAAAGGAAGCCCGTAAAGGGACGGGACCTGTAACTGATTGATGTATAGTTGAACAATATCTTCAATGAAAGGCATGGGTTCCTCCACTTCTGAGATTGCCTTGAAATCACCGAATACGAAGCCTTTGAACTTCTCCAGCATTCCAGCAAGCTTCATGGTGAAGAAGTATCTGTCTATGTCACCGCTGGTAACCCCTGTGTCTTCGATAAAGAAAATCTTGTCAGTGGAATCAGGCATATATTTAGTACCTATGAGAGAAGCTGCTACAGAAATATTTGTGCCTATGCTAATGCCTTCGACCTTCCCGGGAATTATGTATTTTATGACTTTGTCCAGGTAACCTCCAATATCGGTTGATTGTCCAGAATAGATTTCTGCAAAATTCCTGAACGATGGTTTCCTTATTTCATCAGGATCGGAACCTGGCATGGGGCCGTGAAAAGTCACCAGGTTTGAAAACTTGTTAATGGCCAGGTGGAGTGCAGTAATATCACTGTACCCAACGAAGATTTTTGGGTTGTCCCTGATCACGTCATAATCAATCAACGGCAGGGTATGTATGGAACCGTATCCGCCTCTGGCACAGAATACGGCTTTGACAGAATCATCCTTGAATGCATTCATGAGTTCGGCGGCTCTGTCCACATCAGGTGCTGCCAAAGCATTTCTCTGGACCAGTTTCCTGATATTCCTTCCCAGTGAAATTTTGTAGCCCCAGTTCTTGAGTCGTGAGATGCCCTTAGAAAGGTTGTTCATGTCCGGAGCACTTGCCGGTGCAATAATCCTGATTTCATCGCCCGGCTTCAGTGATGGGGGTTTGACAGTATTGGCCATGTTAAATTCACCTCATTAAACAAGACTTGGAGGCTAATGAATTGTATCCCATTCATCAAAATTAAAAAAACTGCAGTCAAAAGTTGAAATGCAGGAAAGAAGAGAAAAAAGAACAAAAACGAAAAAATGGTGTGAGGGGCAATATTCAGAGGTTACTGCCAAGGACTTTTCCTCACACTTTAATGTGGTATTTCTCCTCCTCTTCCTTCTCAGGTTCAGGCTTTGCTTCCTTCTGGGCCATTTCCTTAACTTCAGTAAGCTGCTTCTCAAGTTCTTCAAGCTGGCGGTTGTTTTCGTTGATCTCCCTTGCCAGAGTGATGTCTCTCCTAACATCAGTGTTTGTTTTGTCCATCTCGTCCAGTTTGTTCATTTCCTTAAGGAGATTCTTTGTTTCCTGAATGTGTCCTTCAGCTTCCAGCACCTGGGTCATAGCCACATTGAAGTTGCCTTTTCCCAGTTCCTTTCGAGCATCCTTTGCGAACCTTTCTGTTGTTCTCAGTTCAGCCCGTATTTTGTCTTTGTAGTTTTCAATTACTTCGTATGTTACCATACTCTTTCACCCCCTATAATTAATAAGCTCATCAGCACTATAAAATCCCTTAGGATAACCTGTGTCAAGTTAGATTTAATACTGAATCATTGTTATTAAGAGGGTAAGAAAACAACGGCTGTTTTTACCTTTCCTTTTTTTGTTTTGAAAACCATAGTTAAGCAGGTTATTGTACAAATGTATAATTAATTATAAAAATGTTTTAAAAAATAGAAGGTGGATGGTTTATTTCTTCCTGTCCACCAGATATATTGCAAGGGCAGTGACAGTTCCGAAAGCTACTGTCCCTATGAGGACTGCAACCCCATCTTCAGAATAGTTTACAGGAGGCTGAAATTCAATGTTGATGGTCATATTCTGGTCCGATATTATCACGTATCCGTTTGCCTGGTCAGTGGTGTATGTGCTAACGTCCGGGACAAAATATGTGTAGTTCCCCACAGGGACCTCAAATGTAATTTCTGACTGAGTTGAATGTATCGTTTCATTGCCAAACTTCACCTGCCACTGGGTGCCGCTTTCAAGCCCATTCCCTACAAAGGTTATCTTGTAGGTTTGGGTTTTTACGTCCAGCGATAAGGTCACGTTACCGTCAAGGACTGCAAAAGTCCCTGATGAGGGTGTAACAACGTATCCTTCCGGCGCCGTTACATTATACTGGTAAACACCATTCTGCAGGTCAGAAAGAATGCTTGCCGTGGATGAGCTGTAGCTTGTGCCATTGACCATTATGCTCCATTGGCCCTGGAACTGTTCCTGATTAAGCACAAATGAGACCACATGTAGCCTGTTGTTGAAAGCAATGGCCTGATTTACAGACTTCCCAAGGACAAGTACTTTGCCGGACGAATGGGCAAACTGGTGTTTCGCATTCACTGTTGCAGAATACTGGTAACTGCCATTTTGGAGATAGAGTGTGACAGAATTGTCACTTGTCTCCTTCACCATTCCGCCCACTGAAAGTGTCCAGTCAGATCCGTCAGTTATCCCTGACCTGGTGAAGGTTACTGGATAAGTTACCTTTGTGAATGTTATGTTCACTGTATGGGCCAACCCGTTCACGCCAATTGTTCCCTGAGATGGGGAGGCAGAGTATGATGATGGGGTTATCACCCTGTATTCATGGGTTCCATTCAGAAGTTTACCGGATCCATGCGGGCCCATGAAATGGTTCATGGGTTTCTTGTCAAACTGGACATACCATCCACTGGGGGGAACATCTCCAAGTGCGTTGAAGCTGATTTCGAAAGCAGGCGGATGTAGTGGGATGAAGTCTCCACCATACGCTATCTCTCCATTGACATTGTATGGAACTTGGTCCACATTCTGATCTTCCCAGTAGTTGCCTCCCTGATAGCCGCATTCAACAATGCTGCCGTTGAGGCCTATGCCATTGACCGTATTGGTGAATGACAGTCCCATTTTGTCAGGCAGGTTCCAGGAATTCCAATACATTGTCGGCTCCATTGTATAAGGGTCATGTAGAGGACTCCTCACAGTAGTCTGCTGTCCGAAGTAGTTGTTGTATATCAGATTGCCAGAGCTGAAAAGCGAGACTGCAAGTGGATTAGTGCCATGCATTAATGCCGCAGAATAGGAACTGTCCATCAAAACATCCCTTACAAAGGTGTTTCCCCAGACCGTGATATTATCTGATCCACTGTTCCCGGAATAGATCGAAAGTGATGTGCCCATGCTCCTGAAGGTGTTCGATGCAACCAGGAAATCTGACGAATCTATGATCATTACGTTTGCAATGTTCTCCTGGAGAATGGTATTGGGGAACCATCCGGTTATGGAAGTAGCGTTGGAAAGGATCACGCCGGATGTGTTTTGGAAGATCATGTTCAGGTTGTTGAAGTACGGGAGGCCCATTGAGTTGAGAAGCATATACTGATCAACTGGATATTTGTACTGGAATGAAGGAGGAGAATCTACCCTGACAGTCTTATTTGTGTTCTGGATGAGAATTCCTGAGAACTGCGGGTATAGGAAATTGTTGGTTCTTGTAAAGAGTTCATTGATTCTCACGTACTGGTTGTTTTCCAGAAGATATGGATCAGCAAGGGTTCCGTTTCCCACTGGAGTGCCATTTGATGACCGCCCTTGTGTGAGATTTACCAACTGTTCATTTCCATTAGCGTAAAGTGGTGTGTAAACTCCTCTCGCGCCATTGAAATCAAGGGTGAAGTTAGTCCAGGCAAGAGTCGTATCCGCACCCTCACCTCCGCCACCTCCACCGTGGGGTTCTCCTGTGCCCTCTTCCTCAGACTCATTTGTTGCTGTGGCTATGGTTACATATTGTGGCTCGAAGTTGCTCGCCATGACCTCAATTGTGTATGAAATTCTTCCCGGCAAGGAGAATTTGTATGTGCCGTTTTCATTGATTGGTGCCCACGAGGCGGTATTGTTATCGAATTTTGTCCCCATGCTGATGAAAACAAATGAATTTGGCGGATCGATTTTACCCTGAAGGTTGACTGCTCCGGAATGGCTAACCTGGGAACCCCACATGGAAACAAGAAGTGAAGGGCCTGTGCTTAGGTGGGCCATGGGTTTCATCTGCGATGACCACCAGACTGAGAGACCCTGTATTGTTTCTCCAGTGTTTGAACCGTAATTGTAGGCGGCAGGCAATTTGGTGTAAGTACCATCTGGGCCTAGGAACTTGAGGGTCAGCTGACCATTGGCTGAATATATGCTGCTTGTACTGCCCATTCCAGGGCCTGTGATGGCAAGTTCAACGTCCTTCAGCAGGCCTGATGGGGTCTTGCTGAATCCATCCACTACAAATTTAGCATCTGAACCTGTCTGCTCGTATGTTGATGTGGAAAGAATGACAGTGTCAAATGTTGTGCCGGCCGGTACCTCCCCATGTTCACCTGTGCCGGAGGAATACTGGAAAACAACAGCGTCATGGCCGTTAATCTCTACTGAATTGATGTATAGGCCAACTGTATTTTCCTCGACCATCTGTATTACCGGTCCTGCGTAATAATACATGATCCCGGGAATAAGGGAACCATTCCCTGACTCAATTATGCCATTTGGCAGTGCAAGAGATGCTGATGAGAGGTCCCAGATGTTTGATATGAACTGAGCCTCGCCAGTTGAAGGAGTATACAACATTATATTCTTTACCCAGAAGTAATCTGTGTGGTTTCCCTGTCCGCTGCTCACTGTTAGCACTGCAGAAAGTTGTGCAGCGACAGTATCCGGATTGCTGTTCATTAAATACTGTGCATTAAGGTCTTCAAACATTACAGTGCCCAAAAAGCTGCTAGTCTGATAGGTGTAAGGTATCTTCAGACCGGACGGTTCCATGAACCCATAATCTGTCAGGCCCATTGGTGCCGGTCCCCTGCTGTATAAAGGTGAAACTCCCTGTTGTCCCAGGTTCTGTGCATAAATGTTTGGTAGGTATACAAATTTCCCTGGAACGCCTGAATTCATGGCAATATCTATTGCATTACCATCATTCTGGCCAATCTGTAATGATTGCTGTGAGGTCAGAGATAAGCCCGGGTATACCGATGCGGAACGGACACCAGTCGCTTCAACACCGTTGCTGTCAAAAATAAAAATAAGGGAAGAAGTCACCACCGTAACACACATGATAAGTGCCGCAAGTCCTCGCTTGCTAAGGTGCCTCATATTGATCATCAATTTATCTGCAATCCAAGTATATCCTTTGTCTATTACCAGTTATACATAGTGTTTATAGCTAGGCTGGTACCTATGATCTTATAAGAAGAAATATTTCCTGAATCAAAAAATGCAAAAGTATTTTTTAAAGTAAAACAAAAAAGGGAAAATAAAAATTTATAATTATAAAATATTTTCAGGGTTTTCTCCAGAACATGTATGCTATTCCTATTCCTGCACCGATTCCCACAACTGCGCCTATGCTAATCAGGCCGGCATTCATGGCGTGGTTGGGATTTGCGGAATAGTTCACATTCACTGTGACATTGTTTCCTTCGACCAGGACGTATGATGAATTCTGTGCAAGAGAGTATCCGGCTACCTGGGCAACCTCGTAAGTGTAGTTTCCGTTGGCAACCTCAAAGCTCAAAGTAGCAGTTGTTGTATTCACCAACTGCCCATTGAAATTGATACCCCACTCAATTCCTGTGATGAGGCCATTTGCATTAAAGATCACTGTATGCATCTCCTGTTCGAACTGTACCGGTTCGGTCATAGTCTGGCCAAATACCGTGATCAGTCCCGATCCGTCAACAGGCCTGTATCCGGTTGGTGCGCTGGTGCTGTATGCGTAGGTTCCATTTGTCAGCTCAACTGTAATGGAACTGCCGGAAGCTGTGTGCTGTACTCCGTTAATGTAAACCGACCATGCGCTGCCAGATGGCAGGCCAGCTTCAGTGAAAGTCACTGGATAATAGCCCTTTACGAACTGTATCACCACTGCAGTATCTTCACCATTTACCAGCGCTATTCCTGAATCAGGGCTGGCAAGATAGTATGTGTTGCCTGACACATCGAAGTTGTAAGTCCCATTTGGCAGAAGATATGTTATGTTGTTGCCTGTGGAGGTCTTTTGAGTACCTGAGAGATCTACAGACCAGAGTTCACCGTAGGGATGTCCAGACTGTGTAAAGGTAAGCTGGTACTGTATCAGAGAGAAATACACATCGGTCGCAATGGTGTCACCTGTGACGTAGATTGTGCCAGTAGATGGAGTTACAGAGTAAGTGGAAGGTTTGTTGATCTTGTAGTTATAAGTGCCATTCTTGACTTCAAACTGGATCTGGTCTGCTGAAGTACTGATTGTGCTCTGTCCCAATGTAACTGCCCAGGTGGATCCTGCTGGAAGCCCATGTCCACTGAAAGTCACCGAGTATGTTGGCGGCACTAAGGGATAGAAGTCTCCCCCAACGGCTATTTTGCCACCGTCACTAAAGGGTATGGCCCCATTGAAGTTTTCCCAGTAATTTCCTCCCTGATAGCTTGTCTCAACTATAGACCCTGTGAGTTCGTATCCCATTACTGTGTTGATGTAAGACAGGTTATACTTCTGGCCAAGGTCCCAAGAGTTACTGTAAGTCGCCGGAACCTGTGCGAACTGATCATATGAAGGACTCACTGCAGAGGCCCCGAGACCGAAGTAGTTGTTATAGACAAGATTGTCAGATCCCATCAGGAGTACGCTTACCGGATCAGCCCCATTGAGTAAGTTTGCCGCATAGGAAGACTCTGTTATGGGATCAGCAAGGAAATGGTTTCCCCAAACTGTTCCACCTGAACTTCCGCTATTTTCGTTATAGATCATCAGGCCGGTACCCATTATATTGAAATTGTTTGAAGCCACAATGAAGTCGCCTGAATTCCAGAAGATGACACTGGCTGCAGGTACGCCTGACATTGTGCTGGCGAACCACCCTGTTATGGACTGCGCATCTGTGAAGGCAATGTTGGTCGTGTTAATGAACTGGAAGCCAAGTGCATTGAAAGACGGAAGCCCGAAATCACTGAGCAAGGATGCCATATAGGTTGGGTATTTCACTGCAAAGCTGGAAGGGTCACTTATCTGGACCGAAGCGTTGGTATTTGTAATTTTGATTCCTGTGAATGACGGGAACATGTAATCGTTAGTCCGGGCGAACAACTGATCCATCTGTCCATACTGGTTATTCTCCACGATGTATGGGTCACCCGTTGAGCCGTCACCTACGAATACTTTGGGCGTCAGGTTCTTAACGTTTACAACGCCGGTGAAGTTGGAGCTGCCCACTGTAAGGTATTTCAACTGGTCATTGCCATTGGCATAAAGTGGAGTATAAACCCCGGTGCTTCTGTCGAAGTCAAGAGATACGTTGAAATACGCTGCGGTTTCGTTCTCATCTCCTCCACCGCCACCTCCCTGTGACGTGTTTGCAGGTGGTCCACCATCTTCAGTCTCGTTTGTTTCCTCTCCCGTTATGTCAGCTGCGGTGAAAATCTGTTTCTGGAATTCACTCATCAGTACTGCCGCGGAATAATCAAGTCCTCCAGGGAGGGCATATACATAGGATCCGTTTGCGCTAATTGCGCCCCATCCGGCCGTTTCACTGTTGAAAGTGGTTCCGGCGTTTATGAAGAAGAACGCGTTTGCTGGATCTATAGTTCCCTGGATGTTTGTCCCCCCAGACCTTGAGACATCAGATCCCCACATTGGAACAAGTATGGAAGGGCCAAGGCTCATGTGTGCTATGGGAGACTGAGCAGAAGTCCACCAGACCGAGAGTCCCTGTATTGTTTCTCCGGTGTTGGCTCCATAATTGAACGCTGCAGGCACGTTGCTGTATGTGCCTGTGGATCCCTTGTACTGTAGCTTCAGTTGGCCATTTGAGAAGTATATTGATGTTGAGCTTCCTCCACCTGGACCGGTTGCCATTAGTTCTGAGTCATAAAGGAGCCCGGCTGGCGTTCTCTCATTGCCATTTACTGCGAACACTGCAGGAGAAGCTGGAATTACTGTTCCTGGCAATACAGAATTGAATGTTACAATGTCATACGAAGTTTGTGGAACTGTGGATGAGCTTTCTGTTCCAGTGATTTCATAGGAAAAGGCAACAGCATTGTTTAGATCATTCATCACTGAATCCACATAGACTATGGCTGTAAAAGTGGCAGGAACACTGATGGTGGGTCCAGCATAGTAGTAGAAGAGATTAGGCACAACTATGCCATTCCCTGAGAGTATTGAATTTGGCTGTAATTCCATTGAAGGGCTTGACAGGCTCCATATGTTTGAAACAAACTGCATTGTTCCTTCAGAAGGTGTGTAAAGCATTACATTCTGAATCCAGAACACATTGTTCGTGACACCATTCACCGTAACGTGGCTCAGAACAGTGTTAAGCTGTATTGCAACTGTTTTCTGTGCAGGACTCTGCAAGGAGAATGGCTCCATTCCTTCGAACATTGCTGAACCTAGAAATCCACTGGTGGTGTAGGAGTACTTTGTGTACACACCGCTGTTAGTGGAGTATCCAAAATCTGATATTCCCATTGGTGCTGGTGAACGCACGTATGAAGGATCTGTAGTGCTGCTGCTTGCATTGAAATGCAGACTAGGCAGGTATGCATATTTTGCAGGAACATTGTACTCATTCAGCAGCGCAAGTATCTGTTCCTGATTCAGCGGTGCTGAAGACAAAGAAGGTGAGTACAGACTGTTCCCACTTATGGTTTGTACAGGCTGGCTGGCTGCAGGCTCGCCAGTAGATCTCTGGGGATTTTCATACAGCACAGCTAGTGCTGAAAGAACCATGGCGGCGGCTACAAACATGACCAGCGCTTTCCCTGTGCTAGAGATGTCCATTTTTAGTCACCTTA
>JBJKQM010000048.1:0-3469 GCA_046705365.1 Thermoplasmataceae archaeon | reverse complement strand
TAAATTTGTTCTTCTATATAAATACACCAGTCTAGTCACCTCTCACTTTCTTCGCAAAATGGCAAAATACCTCGTTAATGACCTGTGCACCCTGTAAGGAAACACCATTGTTATTTGAAAATACGGTTCTGCCTCATCCAGTATAGCACGGTTTGACACAACGGCTACGCAGACCCCGTTGTCCTTCAGGATATCCTGAAATTTCTTGAAACTGTTCCTGTAGAGTTCAGCAATATCTTTCTGTGATAATCTTGAATTTTTCCCATAAGGCAAATCAGTGACTATTGCGTCAACTGGCCCTTCTATGTCTAATTTCAGGAAATCCTCATTGGTTATGTTGAAGTCCCTTATTCCAAAATATTTCAGGTTGAGGCTGGCTCCTGTTGACATCTGGAGTGCCCAGTCATTGCCCATTATTCTTCTGTTCATCAACCCTGCCTCCAGCAGAATTCCCCCTGTTCCGCAGAATGGGTCGAAAATCAGGTCTCCGGGCTCGGTCTCGGAACAGTTCACCATGAATCTTGCATGACGCGGGTCTATAGATATTGGTGAAAAGAAAGGCCTCATGGGTGCACGCCTCTTCTCAAAATCGATTGAGTTCCCAGAATGGACTTCGAGGCATAGGAACCATTCCCCATGATGGTAAGCCCTTATGATAAAATCAGGGTTTTTGAAAGAAATTCTTCCCTGCCCCTTGAGCATAGTTCCTATCTGCGGCTCTATTTTAGCATCATGGCAGTCGCTGCTGTCAGTAAATCTGACGTAAAATTTTCCCTCCGGGAGTTCAGGGATCTCAAGGGATTCGAACGATTTCGCCCTGAACAGAATCCTGGAAACCTTTCTTACAAAGGCTGCATCCTTCAGTGAGTTCCAGTCGCCACTAATTATGGCAAATCTCTGATCACTCTGAATAATTGAAAAACCATGTAATTTACCAAGTACCTCCAGCTCATAATCCGAGGCCCCCGGTATATCCTGAACAAGTTCTACGAAATATTCATCAGGCATTGGTTTAGCTGCTTTCCGCGAGTCTTTTCTGTTCCTTGACAAGATCGGCTTCAAGATTCTCATAGACCTTGCTAAGCCTCTTTATTGATCTCTTGACTGCAGCCTGTGGTTTGCCAGTCTTTACCCTTACATAAATTTCAGGGTTATCAATAATCGGGTGTTTGATGTAGTATCTGGCTTCCTCCACCTGATCATCCTTAAGTATTTCATCTATAAGAGGCCTAAGGATTGTGTTGTCTTAATTGAGCATTTCAAGGGTTTTTGTGTTCTTTTCCTTGTTAAGAACCCTCATCTGGCAGTCCATGGAGGTTTATTGGAGATCACTATATATTTTTTACATTTTTGAATTTTAAAAAGGAATTTTGCATAGTGGCATAATTATTCATTGTTCAACGAAAAAATTCTAATAACAAGTAACGATAATTTATGGTGCTCTCAGACCTTTACTCTGCCACTTTACACGAAAAAATTTCTGGTGGAGATGCCGGGAAGATTGAAAGCAATCTAGCTTTGATTGATACCCTGAAAGGTCGGAAGACAAATTATTCTAACAACTGGAAAAGTGATAAAAATGGTAGTTCCTAAGAGAGTCATTGTAGTCGGTGACGGTTCATCCGGACTTGTCGCGGCTAACAAGCTGAGGTTCCATGCAACTGAAAAAGAACTTGAAATTATGGTAATTGGAAATACCACCAGGCATTTCTACAAACCAGATGGTCTATTTATCCCATTCGGATACAAGAATTACAGGTACAGTGTAAAACCTGTGGAATTCCTCCTTAATGGAGGGATCACATACGTTAGGGATGAAGTGACCAGGATCAACCCAGAAGAACATCTGGTTTTTCTCAAGTCCGGCAAGAGTTACATGGCAGATTATATTGTCATTGCCACCGGGAACAGGTTCGCGTCCGAAGAGATCCCGGGATACAGTGGAGAGGCAAAGCACTTTTACGATCTCCAGAGGTCTCTTGAATTGAAAGAAACTCTCAGTTCGTTCAATGGCGGGAATATTATTATTGGAAGTGCAGGCGAAAACATCCAGTACCCTCAGGCGCTTTATGAGTTTGCTTTCCTCCTTGACTCCTACATTGAAGCAAGGGGCCTGAGAGAGAAGACCGAGATAAGTTACCTTTCACCTTCAGAGAAACTTGCTTCGGATCCAGTGCTTTCAAAATTTATTGAGGATAAGCTTGCTGAAAAGAACATAGAACTGCATCAGAATGTAATGGTTAACTCGGTTGGGCAGAAGAACAAGGAAGTGTCGGCAACAGATGAGTCAAAGCACAAATACAGTCTGCTTGTCCTGATTCCTCCTCACAGAGGTCAGCAGGCAATGGTTACATCGGGCCTTGCGGACGAGTCCGGGTACATTGAAGTCGATCCTTCAACGTTGATGGTAAAAGGCCTTGAAACAGTCTTCGCAGTTGGGGATGCCAACAACCTTAAGGAGCAGAAAACCGCAGCCACAAGCTATCTTCAGGCTTCCTTTGCAGCTTCGAAAATAATCTCGGACGCTGTGGGGGGCCTTTCTGACACGCAATATACATCACATGTACCACAGATTATCATAACTGGAAAGGATCGAGCATTCTCATATCTTGGTTCGCAGAACAGCGGGTCGAAGCATATTTCAGAGAACAAGGGGGATTTCATGCTGAGGTGGACCTCCAATGACACATACTTTTCAACCATAATCAGAGGGATGGTGTAAACGATGACAGGAAATACAGAAAGTAAGATGAAGAAAGAACCGGAAGTTGAACAGGATGATCTGGAGCCTCTGATAAAGGGACTTCTGGACAACACTGATGCGTTTGCCCCGATGCTTGGCCTTTTCAGCAAACTTAAGAATTCTGGGATGCTGGAGGCACTTGAAAACCTCTCTGGTGAATTTCTCCCAAGCGACATAGAATTTCTATCAACATTCCTTACTTCAAAGGACTTTGTATATGGACTTGTCAAGACTGTGAATGTAGTCTCAGCACTTGCTCATGCAATGTCAAATGAAAAGGCATCTGATGTAGTAAAGGCCATAATGTATAACAGTGACGACATATGGGATGGAATGGTGTCCGGGGCCAAGAACCCCGAAGCAACTTCACTCCTGAAACTTTACGCAATGATCAAGGATCCGGACATATCTGCGGGCCTTACGGCAGTGCTAAATGCGCTAAAAGCGATGGGCAGTGCCCTGAAAAAAGTTCCAGAGGAGTAAAAATTAGACAAAGAGTTTGGTTTTCGCCCAAACTCTAAATATTATTTTGAAATAAATCGCCCCATGAATGTTTCATTCAAGTACGTCGAAGACGGAGGCTTTCAGACGGATGTTTTCGAAAAAGTTTCCATAACGTTAAAGAACTCTATAGCCAACAATGTGCAGAATTTCTCCCCAACTGAACACCTTCTCCTCGCAATGGGAGGTTGTTCGAGCGATGACGTAGTTAATATCCTCAGGAAA